>DASQSP010000146.1:0-15446 GCA_035642355.1 Occallatibacter sp. | reverse complement strand
AAGAGCGCTCCCGCGGCAAAGAAGTCCGCGCCCGCAAAGAAAGCGGCCGCCAAAAAGCCCGCCAAGCGAATCACCGCCAGGTCGAGCCCCGCGCCCAAAGCCAGGAAGCCGTCCAAGAAGTCCTGATTAGATGTGAGATTTCAATACGTTGGTTACTCTTCCGGCCGTTGTTTTGAACGGGCACGGTCCGCCGCGGCGGACTGTGCCCTGTTACAAGGCCGGTCGAATTCGATGAAGCTGCGTTACATCGCTGCGACGAAGTCCGGCAGCACCGACGCGGCATTTTCCTGCAGCAGCTCGGTCATGCGGGCAGCCATGCCGGTGTAAATCGAAACGGCGCGGAATGCGTTGACGCGGACACCTTCACTGGCCTGGCTGCAAGCGTACTGGCCGAGCGCGGTGACCACGCAGATGCGAATCTGCATGGCGTCGCTGCGCAGCGTCTCGACCAGGGTGCGGTCGACCGATGCGCAGTTGCGAGCGGCGTAGTCGGCCATTTGCAGCATCACATGGGCATTCTGGTAGATGGCCCAAAGCCCGTGCGCGCCCTGCATGCGCTTCCAGGCATCTTCCGGAGAGGTGTTGACGCCCTCTTTCCACAGAAAGTGATCGCTGAGTTCGCGGGCGCTCCAGTCCGGGCGAAGCCGGAGAATCAGCGACTCCCAGGACTGGGTGTTGCGGCGCCGTACCCCGGCTCTCCAGCGAGCGAGATAGACTGCCACCACGGCAAGAAGACTGATTTGAAGCAGGGGAAGCATCATTGGTCATCCCTCAGGGCCGAATTTGCTTGCGCCATTTTCTATGGCCTCTCAGACGTGTTCCGACTGTCCCTACAAATTTACTGAAACGAAACGACTCAAGGGAAGAGATGAGATTGAATTTCTTGCACTTTTCTTCTTTTGGGTACTCTTCTATTCGTGCATATTGGTAACTTAGAGTAATCGAGCCGGAGGGTCAATGATACTTTACGGTCAGCCGTGGGAGGCATTGGTGTCCCACCAATGTGGGAGAAAACAAAGCGCTTATTGGATATGAACGAGGGAATTTTATGCGTAAAACGCATGCCGGCGGCAGGTGGCCCTGGATGGCAGTGGGAGAGAGGCTTTTTACCTGTCGCGACGGTCCCGCGCGTCAGTAACCGTCGTTCGAGCCAGAACTGCGCGGTCCGTGCGGGCCACGCCAGCCATGGCCAAAAGCAGGTTCTCCATCTGCGGGGTGAATTCCTTACGCTCGGGCTCTTTCTGGGCGAAGGAGACTACCCAATAAAGGAGGGCACAGATATAGCTGCCGACCCCGAACTCGTTCAGATGTTTGTATTGCGCATACGAGGGGTCGTGGGCATGTAGCATTGCAATACCCAGGCTGACAATCGAATATAGGCCCAACCCCGTGGCGACCTGCAACTCGCGGTCTTTCCAACTCAGGGAGAGCAACTGGCTGCATCCGGCCAGCGCCAGGAAGAAGATAATCCGCACGATGGTGACGGTTTGCAGCAGATGGATGAGTATACGCATCAGCGGGAGATTTGCTGTTGTCATATTGGAGAAGGGCCAGATGGCAGCGCCTACAACGAGAATTACCCCGGCTATGACAACGAGCGCAGCCCTGGTCAGCGAAGCCCGAATGGGGCGCAGTACCGACCAGGCGAGTTCAACGATGACACAAAATTGAAGGACGGAATCGATTGCTGTTTCAGTGAGATAGGCGCCGAGATAACTGTCGGAAGCGAAATGCAGGATGCCGATATTCGCCGCATCCAATAAAATATCCCAGACACAATAAAGAGTAAAGACGGGAAGAGTACGCCACGCGCGACGATAAAAAAGCAGCGCAATGAGCGCTGCTTTTGACAACGTACCAGCCAGCCAAAGTGCATTCTCAAGACTCATCATTGGCAAACCGCCAGCTCTCGTCGCGATGAATCGAGTTTAGCACTGAAGCCGTTATTACATAGCAAATTGCGGTGCAAGAGTAACGAGGCGAATTAAGCCTTGCCGTCGCTCGGAAACGGGCTTGTAGGAACAGCTGCCAGCTTGGCCTTGCCGTCGCTCGGGAAGGGGCTGGTAGGAACAGCCGCCAGCTTTGCCTTGCCGTCGCTCGGGAAGGGGCTACAGGGAACGGCCATAGCCGCGCTGGCTGACATCGCGAGAACCGCACCGAAGGCAACTGCGGACAACTTCACCACAATAGAGCGCATTGAGAAACTCCTTGCTAAGCAGAACTTGTGCTTGCAAATGGAGGTTAACTCAAAAGGTGCACGAAATCTACAACAAAAGTACCGAAATTAAAAAAAATTTGACCTCCTTTCATACAAAGATGCGTCAGATCGCGACATGCTGTGGGGGATAAATACCGGCCTTTTAAGGAATATCCAAGGGAAATACCGCATAAACACCCCAAAAAGCCCATGTCGATGTTTGTCGTGTGGCGCATGTGTGAAGAGGCTAATTTTCTACCAGCGAACCCGGTCCGCGGTGCGGACGGGCCCGTCCGGCACCCGGTTCCGCCGTGCAAGGCAGACCGCGCGGCACCCAAGTCCTGCTTACCGCGATAACCCATCCCTCGGGGGCTAAAGCCCCGCGCTTTTTTGGGGTGGCTTGATGTACGGGCTGAAGCCCGTACCCTTCGCGCGGCTGAAGCCGTGCCCTTTCAAAACAACGGCTCGAAGAGTAAACAACGTATTGAAACTTCACAGCTAAAGCCCCAGTTATCATGTGGCTTTTTCGGCACGGCTGAAGCCGTGCCCTTTCAAAACTGCGTGCCTTGGCGGGTTCTCCGCAGCCTGTAAACCCCCGGCCCAGCCTTTCCACGGCCCCCGGCACGATACCCTATGAACTTGAACATTGAATCCCCATCGAAATTGCCGGAACCGGCAGACACGGCGGACTGCGACGTAACGCCGCATCCGCGCCTGCATCTGCATCGCGGACTCGCGAGCATTTATCTGCCGGACGAGCGGGATGTGATCGTCTACCTGCCGCCGGGCTATGACGAGCAGCCGGAGCGCCGCTACCCCGTCCTTTATATGCACGACGGGCAGAACCTGTTCGACGGGCGCACCTCATTCGTCGAGGGGCGCACCTGGGAGATGGGCGAGCAGGCCGACGAGGCCATCGAGGCGGGCGAAGTGGAGCCTCTGGTTATCGTCGGCATCTACAACACCGGCGAGCGGCTGGCCGAGTACACCCCCGACCGCAGCCGGCAGATGGGCGGCGGCGAGGCGGAAAGCTACGGCCTGCTGCTGACCCGCGAGCTGATGCCGTGGATCGCCGCGCAGTATCGCGTGCGGACCGAGCGCGAATCGACCGGCCTCGGAGGATCGTCGCTAGGCGGCCTGGTAACGCTGTTTCTCGGTCTGCGCCACCCGGAGCACTTTGGCAGGCTGGCCGTGCTCTCACCCAGCGTGTGGTGGAACCGCAAGAGCATTCTCGGCTATGTGAACGAACACGCGCCGCAGTTGTGGGAGCGGCCGCGGATGTGGCTCGACGTGGGCGACAAGGAGGGCACGCGCACAGTGCGCGATGCCGAGCACCTTGCCCGCCGCCTCATTGCCAACGGCTGGCGTCCCGGCGAGACACTGCACTTCGAGCGCATCGACGGCGGCACGCACGACGAGGCAAGCTGGGCTGCGCGGGTGCGGCCCATGCTGCGGTTCTTGTTTCCGGCCGGCGGGCCTGCCGAGCCCGGTCTATAATTGCTGCACTTCAGCTAATCAGTTCAACTAAATCAAGGAGATCGCCCAATGGCGGCTGGCACGGTTCCTCCTCCTCATCCCTACATCCAGCAGATCGAGCACCTTTTCTACAACTACCGTCTGGCCTACTTCAACCGGCGCTATTACACCGTGCTGCTGGGCCGCAAGCGCCGATTTGACCTGGCCAACCAGCTCTTCTTCACCCTCAGCACGGCTATTGCCATGGTCGCTCTGTCCCTCATTCCTCCCGCGCTCACCGCCTGGCGCGAGCAGATCACCATCGGCGCCAGTTGCATCGCGGGCCTTTCGTTTCTCCTCTCCATTGCACTGGCCATCATGGGCTGGTCGCAGTCGATCAGCGATCTGCACAGCCGCGTAAATGCCTGGCATCGCGCCGAACGCCTGGTGCTGAGCGGGATCCGGTTTATACTACATACAGCGGAGTCCATGCGGGATGCCGAGTTGCAGGTTCAGTTCGCGGACAGCGCATATTTTGCCGCCGACGATCTTCCCGACGCCGACCGGGAAAACAAGAAGCTGGAACTTGCCATTCTTCGGGAGATCGAAATATCCATTCCGCCGGATTACGTGTGGAGGGTTTTATGAAGAACATCCGCGCATACAAGGATCGGGTCATTCCTCCTATGCCTTTCGCTCCGATGGAGGGACCTATCAAGCCCAGACCGAACAAACAGCGTTCTGCCCGCAATTGAGCGCAGCCTTTGGCTGTGTTTCCGGTGGCACACGATTCGGTTGATGGCCTTGGTGTGCCACCCCGATCTAAACTTGCCCCAGCGCCCGTTTTCAGCGATACTTAGGTGTTGTGTCTTGTGCGGCTGAGCCGTGCCGGCTTGGCCCCGATGGGCCGGTTGCCGCTGCGATCGCCTGCTGAGACCCCTAAACAACGGATTTGAAAGGAACTCTACAGCCGTGGTCATGATTCGTTTGGCGCGCGTTGGCGCCCGCAAGCAGCCCTACTACCGCATTGTCGTCATTGAGAAGGACCGCGCCCGCAACGGCCGCTCCATAGAGGTGGTGGGCACCTACAACCCCCGCACCAACCCCGCTTCGGTCGACTTGAAGCACGAGCGCATCGCCTACTGGCGCGGCGTGGGCGCGCAACTCTCCACAATTGTTGCCAAGCTGGTGGAGAAGAACCCGGCCAAGGCCGCCGAACCTGCGGCCGCCTGATTTTTCCTCACGCGCAACTTCCCGCGCAAGCCGCCTGAAGCACGCAATCGTTGCTGACGGCGGCCAATAGGTGTGCTACCATTCGGCACGCATTCCTACAAATCCGTTCCGGGCGCAGACGGTCAGAGGCAAGTAGATGACCCAACACGATATGGTCGCAGTTGAGGAATTAGTCCGCGAAATTGCACGGGCCCTGGTTGACGAACCGGATGCCGTGAATGTGCAGGTTGTGGGCCGGGAAGAAAATACCGTCCTCAGGCTGCGCGTGGCCCCGCAGGACGTGGGCAAGATCATCGGCAAGCAGGGGCGCACCGCGCGCTCCGTGCGCACCATTCTGGGAGCCGTGAGCATGAAGCTGCACCATCGCTACACGCTCGACATCCTGGAAGAAGACGACCAGAGCTGAGTGATCGCGGCGCGTCCCGCTCCGCTCCGCCGGAGCATTCCATGACAGCAACAGATCCCACATATCTCTGGGTCTGGCTCGCGCAAATCCGCCGCCCGCAAGGCCGCCGCGGCGAAGTATTCGCCGATATTCTCACCGACTTCCCCGAAAAATTTGCCGAGCGCAAGCGGTTGTGGCTGCTGCCGGAGCACGCCTCCGCAACCGTTCCGCCGCGTGAAGTCGAACTCGTCCATCACTGGCTGCACAAGGGCGGCATCGTGCTGCACTTCGCCGGCATTGATTCGATCTCGGACGCGGAAAGGCTGGCTGGCCTCGGCGTCGCGATTCCCCGCGAGCAGCGCACGCCGCTGGCCGAAGGCGAAGCCTACATCGGCGACCTGATCGGCTGTGCTCTCGTGGATGTCTCGGGCGCGGAACCGGTGACCGTCGGCGAGATTACAGGCGTAGACCGCGAATCCGGGCCAACGCCGCTGCTGGTAGTGCGCGGCTCGCGCGGCGAAGTGCTGGTTCCGTTCGCAAAAAGCTATCTGCGCAAGCTCGACCTCGATGCACGCCGGATCGAGATGGCGCTGCCGGAGGGGCTGCTCGATCTGAATGGGTAAAGATTTGCGGCGGAAATCGCTCACTCCCGATTTCCGCCGCAAACAACAGCCGCAACTGCGCTTGCCGTAGCGCGCGAAATTCTCCCTCTATCATGAACAAGGACATGCACACTGGCCGCCATGCGTTTTGAGATCGTCACCATCTTTCCCGGCTTCTTCAGCGGCATCTTCGAGCACGGCATTGTGCGCCGCGCGCAGGCCGAGGCATTGGTCGCCGTGGCTGTGCACGATCTGCGCACCTTCACGCATGATCGCCACCGCACCGTGGATGACCGGCCCTTTGGCGGCGGCGAAGGCATGGTGCTCAAGCCGGAGCCGCTGGCCGAGGCGCTCGGCTCGCTGGGCATCGTCCCAAAATCTGCCGGCCATCGCGACCCGTGCGACGCCGCCACGCGCGTGATTCTGCTCTCGGCGCAGGGCCGGCCGTTCACGCAGCCCATCGCCCGCGAACTGGCGCAGCTCGACCGTATCGTGCTCGTCTGCGGCCGCTATGAGGGCGTGGACGAACGCGTCAACGATCTCTACTGCGACATGGAGCTTTCCATCGGCGACTACGTGCTCTCCGGCGGCGAGCTGGCCGCGGCCGTGGTGGTCGATGCCGTGATGCGCCTGATCCCCGGCGTGCTGGGCAACGAGGCCTCCGGCGAGTTTGAGAGCTTCGGTGTCGATGACTCCGCAATCGATGCCGATGAAGCCGGCGTGCCCCGCTCGCAGCATGGCTCAGGCGGTCTGCTCGACTATCCTCACTACACGCGTCCCGCGGAGTTTGGCGGCCTGGCCGCGCCTCCGGTGCTGCTCAACGGCGACCACGCGCAGATTCGCCGCTGGCGCCGCGAACAGCAACTGCGCAAAACATTCGCCAACCGGCCCGACCTGCTGGAGCGCGCCGCGCTGACCGAAGAGGACAAGAAGCTGCTCGATTCGATAGGCTGGCAAAGGCACTGACGGTATGCAGCACACTCTCCAACTCGCCGCCTGGATCGAACTGGCACTCTGCTGGCTGATATGGCTCGGCGCGATGCTGCGTCCGCGCCAGAAAGGCCCGGAGACGGTGAGGGCGGTCAGCGCGCCGGTCTCCTGGATTGGCGTCGCGTTCAATCTCGCGGGATTGGCCTGTCTGGGCGTATGGATCAGGCCGCACGGCTACGAAAGCCCGCTGCCTGCGTTGCTTGTCGCGATGGTGCTGGCACCGCCATCGGTGCTGCTGGGCGTGGCTGCCTCGCGCCACTTGGGCAAGCACTGGCACCATGCCGCCGCCCTCAATGAGGATCACCTGCTGATCAAGACCGGCCCGTACGCCACAGTGCGCCACCCCGCCTATGCCTCGCTGCTGGGCATGATGCTGGCCACCGGCTGCGGCTACACCTGGTGGCCGCTCCTCATTCCCGGCGCCCTGCTCATTCTTGTGGGCATCGAGATCAGCGTGCGCGCCGAGGAGAAGCTGATGGAGCATTTCTTTCAGGACGAGTTCATCGAGTATCGCGCGCGCAGCCGCTCCTACCTGCCGTTCTAAAGCGATTTCACCATCGCTATACCAACCTTGGGTGCCCCCGGTCCCTCGCCTGTGGGGACCGGGGATAGTACAAAGCTGGGTATACCTACACTGAAACCGTTAGCTCTTGCGGAAGGGCTGCACCGGCGCACCCTGGTCGGCGCCGAGCTTGCCCACCGCCACATCCGCCACGTAAAAGTTCTCACCCACGATCGGCGCGCCGGAAAGCCGTCGCAGCATGGCCAGTTGACCCACATGGGTCAGCACATCCGCAATCGGCCCCTGAAAGAGCAGGTTCGCAGGCGCATGCAGCGTCTCGCCGCTGGCCAGATACGCATCCAGGCTCGCCAGCGAAGCAAAGAAGCGGGCTTTCTCCGCGGGCCAGGCGAGCGGCGCGGAGTTGTGCCACCTGGGCTGCCCCCGCGACATGCTCAGCGCCCAGTCAAACAGGTCGCCCATATGGGCCAGGATGTGCACCGGCGTGCGGCCGGCTCCGTCAAAGGCGCCGAACGCGTCGTCCGCGCCTTCCACAGCGCGCGCAGCCCGATAGGCCACGGTGGCCAGCGTGTGCCGCAGCAGTTCTCGCGATTCGTCCATGCGCCCACTCTATCGTAGTTTTGGCCCCCGTTGAAGCGGTTGCGTTTTCGCAGCCAATCTGCTACATTTAACTCATGATTTGCCCCCCGCCTGACTGCCGCAAGGCCTCAGGCGGGGTTATTATTTTTGGGGCTTTATTTTGCCGCTCACAAGGACAGGCACATAGCTTGGAGATCAAGGCGCGCCCTGCGAAAAGGATTTGCACTGGAAATGACCGAGCCTACGCAGAAACGCGCTGTCGCTTTTTTCGATGGGCAGAATCTCTTTCATTCAGCCAAGGACGCTTTCGGTTATGCGTTCCCCAATTACGACCTTCCTCTACTCGCCGACGCGATTTGCGCAGCTCAGGGTTGGACTCTCATTGAAAGCCGCTTTTACACGGGAATCCCCAATGCAGCGGACAATGCATTCTGGAACTCCTTCTGGGTGAAGAAGATCGCTCAAATGGGTAAAAGAGGCGTTAAAGTCTTCACACGTCCGCTTCGATATCGCAATAAAACAGTTCGCCTTCCCGATGGAAGTACTCATGCGTTCCTTACAGGAGAGGAAAAGGGCATCGACGTCCGCATTGCCCTGGATATCCTCAGCGGCGCAATGAATGGAGTCTATGATGTTGCCTTGGTTTTCAGCCAGGACCAGGATCTTTCTGAAGTCGCCGCCGAAATCCGAAAGATTGCTACGCAACAGAATAGATGGATAAAAATTGCTTGCGCCTTTCCCTGGAGCCCTGCAGCTCATAACAAGCGCGGAATCAATGGATCTGATTGGCTGAAAATCGACCGGGCAACTTATGACCGCTGCATCGACCCGAAGGATTACCGGAGTTGATCTATGTAATCTGGTTTACTGTGTAGTAGAATCAAAGTTCAGAGTTCAACGCAGGAAGAAGCCATGTCAATTCATCCAGTTATGCAGCGCCTGGCAGACAAGCTCAAGCGCACCGATCTACCCACGTTCGTCCCCGGCGACCAGATTCGCGTCCAGGTGAAGATCAAGGAAGGCGATAAAGAGCGCCTCCAGGCCTTTGAGGGCCTGGTCATCGCCATCAACAATGGCCCCCAGGGCACCTTCACGGTGCGCAAGATGAGCTTCGGCCAGGGTGTCGAGCGCATCTTCCCCTTCAACTCGAAGGTGGTCGACAAGATCGAGAAGATCCGCAGCTACAAGGTGCGCCGCGCCAAGCTGTTCTACATCCGCGGACTGCGCGGCAAGGCCGCCCGCCTCAAGGAAGTGGATCGCGCCACCGCCGCCAAGGCCGCGGCCAGGGCGTAAACTCCGCATCCCCTTTTTCCAAAACCCCCGGCTCATGCAGCCGGGGGTTTTGCTTTGGCGGGGAAATTAATCATCGCGGTTGAAGCGCAAGACGCACAAAAGCCCCGGGTTATCAATCCGGGGCTTTTGCTAAGTTGGGTGCCCATTAGCTGGACGCCGTCTGCGAAACTGCAATGAGTATAACCAATTGCAGTTGAGTCGTCAATGATATTGGTCGAGCGTCTGGCGGAGGGCAAGGGAGTCGAACCCTAGTGGCTGATAAGGCCACTCGACGGTTTCGCAGACGGCGTCCAGTACCCACTGGTAACACCCTCCAAACGTCTGTCTGCGAAACGCCATCTTACACCGGAACGGCCTGATGTTCGTATACTTATTTCCATGCAATCGGATGTCTGCGGCTGGAAGCTCGAGCGCACGGCGCGCAAGGCCGGCGCGCTGC
Source organism: Occallatibacter sp. (assembly GCA_035642355.1). GTDB lineage: Bacteria > Acidobacteriota > Terriglobia > Terriglobales > Acidobacteriaceae > Telmatobacter. The sequence continues at coordinate 5,753 of DASQSP010000146.1, read as the reverse complement.
GCATTGCCGGCGTGGACGAGGTGGGTCGCGGACCGATGTTCGGGCCGGTCGTCGCGGCGGCCGTCATTCTTGCACCGAGCGCGCGTTTCCACGGCCTCACCGACTCAAAAAAGCTGAGCGAGAAGAAGCGCAACACGCTCGACATTGAGATTCGCGCCAACGCCATCGCCTGGGCCATTGCCGCCGTCGACGTCGAGACCATTGATCGCATCAATATCCGCCAGGCCTCGCTGCTGGCCATGCGCATGGCCGTCGAGCAGCTCGCGCTCAGTCCGGATTATCTGCTGATTGATGGCATCGACACAATTGACTGGCCTTGCCGCCAGCAGTCCGTCGTCAAAGGCGACGCCACCAGCTTCTCCATCGCCGCGGCCAGCGTGCTGGCCAAGGTCTATCGCGACCGGCTGCTGGTGGAACTGGATCGCGAGTATCCCGGCTACGGCCTCGCCAGCCACAAAGGCTACTGCTCCGCCGAGCACATGGATGCGCTCAGGCGTCTGGGCCCCACGCCGCAACACCGCAAGAGCTACAGCCCGGTGGCGCAGGCTCTGCTTCCGTTCGGCGAACAGACAGACCGCGCTCTTAGGGCGGTTTCAATGCAGGTGTACCCAACTTTGTACTATCCCCGGTCCCCAAAGGCGAGGGACCGGGGGCACCCAAAGTGGGTATAGCAATGGTGAAATCGCCCTAGGCTCCGGCTGTAACCGCGCGAGCCTTGCGGCGCTGCAGCAAGGCCAGCACCGGCCGCATCAGCAGCAGCAGGGTCACCACCACCGTCATCGGCAGCGGCGTCAGCACGCCGGTCTTGACCTGCCACCAATAGTGCACCACTCCGCAGACGATGGCCAGATAGACCAGCTTGTGCAGCCGGTTCCAGTTCTTGCCGCCGAGCTTGCGAATCGCCCAGTTGGTTGAAGTGGCCGCCAGCGGCAGCAGGAGTAGCCAGGTAAGCATGCCTGCGGTGATAAAGCGCCGCTTCAACACATCGGCCTCCATCGCATTCACGTCGAAGCCCGAGTAGAGCGCTACCCAGACAAGCATGTGCAGCGTGGCATAGAAGAACGCGAACAGCCCCAGCAGCCGGCGGAATTTGATGAGCCAGTTGAGCCGAGGAACAAGCCTGCGCAGCGGCGTGATGGCCAGCGAGATGGCCAGCAGCCGCAGCGTGGTCAAGCCCGTGCCAAAGGCAAGCGCCGCCGTGGCATCGGGCCCCAGCGTGTTGGTGGCCGCGCCCCACGCCAGCCAGAGCGCAGGCGCTAAGCACGCGATCCAGGTCAGCGTCTTGAGGAGAATCAGTGTTCCCTTGCTCATGTGCGTTTGGCGGTCGTCCTAGTACCGTGACTGTGAAGATTGGTGGTTTCCCAGGTCTCAAAGGCGAGACCTGGGGCACCCAGATTCATCCGTACGATTACAAGATCATCCGGTCGCGGTACTAGAAGTACTTCCGCAAATCCATGCCGTTATAGAGCGAGGCCACCTCGGCGCCGTAGCCGTTGAACATCAGCGTGGTGCGCCGCTGCGCATAGAACGCCGCCCCCACCCGCCGCTCCGTCTTCTGGCTCCAGCGCGGATGATCGACGTTGGGATTGACGTTCGAATAGAATCCGTATTCCTCCGCGCTCAGTTGGTTCCATGTGGTGGGCGGCTGCTGGGGCACAAAGCGCACCGTCACAATCGACTTGGCGGACTTGAAGCCGTACTTCCACGGCACCACGATGCGCACCGGCGCGCCGTCCTGATTGGGCAACGTGTCCCCATAGAGGCCAAAGGTGAGCAGGGTGAGCGGGTTCATCGCCTCATCCATGCGCAGTCCCTCGGAGTAGGGCCAGGGGATGTCGCTTTCGTCCGTCCACTTCTCCACATTCTTGTCGTAGTAGGAGAGAAACTGCACGTACTTCGCGCTGCTCAGCGGAGCGCATTGCTTGATGAACTCCGAGAGGGAGTAGCCCACCCAGGGAATCACCATGCTCCACGCCTCCACGCAGCGATGGCGATAGACGCGGTCCTCAAGCGGGCGCAGCTTCAGGAGCGCCTCGATGTCGAAGGTCCTGGGCTGCTTCACCAGGCCCTCAACTTTCACGGACCACGGCCGCGTGGGCAGCGCACCCGCGTTGCGCGAGGGGTCGTCCTTCTGCACGCCGAACTCGTAAAAGTTGTTGTAGTGGGTGATGTCCTCGAAGCTGGTCAGTTGTTCGCCGGTGGTGGTCAGCGGGCTGTGTACCGTGTGCAGCTTGGTGGTCGCGGCAGATGCGCTAAGCCGCGGCGAGATAACCTCCGCGAGCCGCTCGGCGCCCAATGCCGCCGCGCCGGTGGCCGCCGCGGCCGAGGCCGCGCCGCGCATAAACAGGCGCCGGTTCAGATAGTCCTTGTGAGGCGTGATATCCGAGGATGGAATGTCAGAAGGTTTCCGAATCAACATGCTATGCTGCGACCTCGCGCGGAGAAGCGTGACTACATTTATTAGACACTAGCTGGCGCGGCAAGTTACAAAAGGCCCGCACCGCGCAGCAGCCCGTGGTGAAAGTCGAAATCCCCTAAAATGCTTCCCTCAGGGGCTAAAGCCCCTTTGATTCCGTGACACTTGCGGCACGGCTAAAAGCCGTGCCCTTTCAAAAACTCGACTTTCACCACGGGCTACTCGGGCCGTCTGCCGCCCACCTGCGCCGGCAGGCTGCCGCGCGGAAACGCCGACGACTGCCGCACCACAAGCTGTGTGGAAATGCGCCACTCTTTCTTGCTTTGCCGGGGATGATCCGGCTCGATGCCGGCGCGCAGCGCCTCAACCGCCGCCGTAGCCAGATCGCGGCAGGACATCTGCACGGTCGTCAGCGGCGGCAGCACAAACTGCGCCAGATGAATATCGTCGAAGCCCACCACGGAGATGTCTTCCGGCACGCGATGGGTGGTGCGATAGAGCGCATGCAGCGCGCCGATGGCCGTCATGTCGTTGGAGCAGAGCACCGCCGTCGGCAACTCCGCGTGGGTCAGCAGCCGCTCCATGGCCGCAATGCCGCCCTCCAGGGTGTGGGTTCCTTCCACAATGTGCTCCGGCGGCACGGTCAGCCCCAGCTCGGCCATCGACTTCAGAAATGCGTCACGGCGCGCCACCGGCGAGCGCTGCGTGAGCGGACCGCTGAGGAACGCGATCTGGCGGTGCCCCAGCGCGGCCAGGTGCTGCACCGCCTGCCGGATGCCCTCTCCGTAATCCACCCGCACCAGACGGATGTTGGGCAGATCGGGCCCTGCATCCACAAACACCAGAGGAAACTCGCTCTCGACAAGCTGTTTCACCAACTCTTCTTCCACGCCAAAGGTCATCACCGCCACGCCGTCCACGCTGCGCTGCAGTAGACGCCGCATCAGGCTCTCGGTGCGCGCAGGGTCGTAGTTGGTGGAGCCGATCAGCACTTCGTAACCCTGGGCCACGGCCAGATTTTCAAACTCCTGCACCAGCTCGGGGAAAAACGGATTGGTGATCTCGGAGACAATAAGCCCCAGCAGCCGGCTGCGGCCAGAGACCAGGGCGCGCGCCTGCGTGTTGGGCAGGTAGCCCACCTCTTCGATGGCCTTCCACACGCGGCGCGCCATCTCCTCATTCACGGTAGGGATGGCGTTGACAGTCCGCGAGACGGTGGCGATGGAGACGCCGGCCCGCCTGGCCACATCGCGGATGCTGACCGCGCCGGGGCGGCGGCGGTCGTTGGACTTGCTTCTGGCGGCAGCCACAGTGGTCCGATTGTAGCGCATTGTCTCGTGATTTTCTCGTGTTACTCGGCTGGCGCGCGGAGCTGGCTCAAAAGAACTGACTGAATTTATTGATTTTGTGGAGGATCATCACCGGCGACATGCGCTCGCTCCAGGAAAACCACGGCGGATCGGAAAGCGTTTGCTATCGCATTGATTGCTCTCGAGCGCGGACCGCCAATAATGCGATTTAGCTGTGCGCGTCCCGCCCCGCGGCCGTCTCCAGCGCGTGGCCGAGCAGGGGCAGAATCGCCTCCAGGCTCTCCCGCGCACCGCGTTCGCTGCCCGGCAGATTGACGATCAGGGTGGTCCCTTTGAGTCCGGCCACGCCGCGCGAGAGCCACGCGAAAGGATTCCGGGTTGCGCCCTGCGCCCGCATCGTCTCGGCCAGTCCCGGCGCTTCGCGATCGATCACGCGAAGCGTGGCCTCCGGCGTACGGTCCCGCGGACTCAGCCCCGTGCCGCCCGCGGTCAGAATCAGCGCCGCGCCCTCCGCCGCCCACAGGGCGAGCCGCGCGGCAATCCGATCCTCTTCGTCCGGCAACAGAGCCGTGGCAATCTCGGCCTCCGGCCAGTGCGCTGCCAGCAGCGCCGATACAGCAGGCCCCGCTGTATCGGTAGCGAGGCCCTTCGAGCAACGATCCGAAACCGTCAATACGGCAAGCAGCATGGAGCGATTCTACCCGGCGCAACAGCATCACGGCTGCGCATCGCGCGGGACATCACGGCTGCGCATCGCGCGGAACATCACGGCTGCGCATCGCGCGGGACATCACTGCTGCGCGTCGCGCGGGACATCACGGCTGCGCGTCGCGCGGAACGAGCAGCATCAAAGTCTGCGCCGCCATCTCCATGCGCGCCGGCAGTTGGCCCAGCGCTTCGCCGTCGGCTTCAACGTAGATGGGCCGCTTCGACCCGTTGCGCGGCAGGCATTCGACGGCCGTCGCATTCACCAGTTCCACGGAATCGCGAAATGTGTGCCGTCCCGCCAGTACCGCGAGCAGAAAACGCATATAGCGCAGGCGGCTGCGCGTGGCGAATGAGATCAGGCTCAGCGAACCGCTGTGCACCGAGGCGCCCGGCGCCAGCGCACCCAGCGCGCCGCCAAACGAGCGGATGCGAATGGCCAGCAGTTGCGATATATCCGCGGCGTGCGTGCTCCCATCGTCCTGCAACGTAAACCGCGCTTGAAACAGCGGGAAGGGATGCGTGGCCCAGATGCGCACCGCCTCGAACAGGTAGAGTGCGTAGCCCAGCCTGCGCTTCAGACCCGCGTCCATGCTCTTCATCAGCAGCGCATCGGCGCCCACGCCCGCGGCCACCGTAAAGTAGCGCGCCCGCTCCACACCCTGCGCATCGCGAAAGGTGACGCGGCCCACCGGCACCGCGACCGGCGTCGCGTCCAGCAGCTTGCGCACCGCGCGCACCGGCGACCGTCCGAGACCCAGATCCTGCGCCAGCGCATTCGCCGTGCCCAGCGGGATGACGCCCAGCGCCACCTCTGTGCCGGCCACGCTCTGCAGCACCTCATGCACCGTGCCATCGCCGCCACAGGCCAGAATCGTATCGAAGCCTCCGCGAATCGCCATCCGCGCCAGGGCGCGCGCGCTGCCCGGCGCATCCGTCTCCAGCGCCTCGGCCTCAATGCCCGCCTTGCGCAGCACGCTCACAACGCCGTCAATCGCGGCGGCGCGCCGTCCCGAATATTGCCCGGAGGCCGGGTTGTAGATGAGGGCGACTCGACGCATCGTGCTCTTGGGTAGCGTGGGGATTCTCTCCTATCTTCGCAGGCCCAGCCCGCCTTGGTCCGCTTTGTGGGCCGGGAAAGCGCGCAACAGTCCCGCGCCCTACTCCGCGCGGACCAGCTTACTCAGCAGCACTTCTCGGCGGTCGTTGGCCATGGCATCGGCATTGCGCAGAATCCGCAGCCACACCAGAACCGCCGCTACGGCCAGAGCGAGCAGGATCGGCACGGCCAACCACAGGCGGTCGAACAGCGCGCACAGGCT
>DASQSP010000145.1:0-20280 GCA_035642355.1 Occallatibacter sp. | reverse complement strand
GCCGGACAGCACGCCGCTGAAGGCCTCGACCATGAGCGCCAGCGCATAGCCTTTGTGGCCGGCCATGGTGAGCACCGTGCCGAGCAGAGCCTGCTGCGCGTCGGTGGTGGGCTGGCCATCGCGGTCGAGCGCCCAGCCTTCCGGAATCGGCTGCTTTTTCCTGCTGGCGGCGACGATGTTGCCGCGGGCCACGATGGAAGTGGCCAGGTCGATTTTGACGTGGAAGGATTTGCCGGTGGGAAACGAAGTGGCAATCGGGTTGGTGCCGAAGAATGCCTCGAAGCCGCCCGCGGGCGACATGGCCGGCTCGCAGTTGGTCATGGCGAGCAGGATCATGCCTTGATCCGCGGCCCGATTGCAGTAGTAGGACAGCGCCCCGAAGTGTTGCGAGTTGCGGATGGTCGCGGCGGCTACGCCGTGCTGCCTGGCCAGCGGCAACAGCATGTCGAGCGCTTTGACGGCCTGCACCTGGCCGAGGCCGTTGCCCGCATCGAGCGCCAGCACGCAGCCGGCATTGCGCGTGACCGCAAGCTCGGCTCGGGGATCGATCAACGCGCGGGTGATGCGCTCGAGATAGATGCCGAGGCGCGAGATGCCGTGCGTGGCGACGCCGTGCAGGTCGGCGTCCACCAAAGAGTGCGCAAATATCTGCGCGTCCCCAGGGCTGACGCCGGCTGCCACGGCGAGCCGCGCGGCCAGACTGCGCAACACATCGGGCTGAAATCGTGTCACGGAAGCATCTCACGCGTTGCGGTTGCAGCAATTGGATTGTGCATCGGCGCTTACGCGCTTCTGTAGAGTTTGGTCATCGAGAACTCGCGATGGCCCAGGGCTTCGGCGGCGGTGAGGCGGCCGTTGGCGGTGCGCACGATCATGTCGAGCAGTGCGTCGCCGGCCTGATCGATGGTCATCTCGCCCTGCAGTATCTTCGACACATCCAGATCGATGTGCTCGCGCATGGTGACCACGGTTTTGGGATTGCCGGATAGCTTGATGACCGGCTCGATGGGATTGCCGATCACGTTGCCCTGCCCGGTGGGGAACAGGTGAATGACCGCACCGGATGCGGCCCACAGTGTTACAGCCTCGGCAGCGGCGCTCGATGTGTCCATGAACCAAAGGCCCTTGGCGGTGGGCGCGGCCGCGGGCGCAAGGCATCCCACGAACTTCGTCCGCTTGCCGAGCTTCTCCACGTTGCCCAGCGCTTTTTCTTCGATTGTGGTCAAGCCGCCGGCGATGTTGCCTTTGGTTGGCTGCGACTCCGACAGGTCGTCTTTCTTCTGATCGAAGACCATCTTTGTGTAATCCTCGAAGGCGGCGAAGAACTGCTTGCGCACTTCGTCATTGGCCGCCTTGGACGCCACAATATGCTCCGCTCCGGTCAGCTCGCTGGTCTCGCCAAACGAGGCCGTGCCGCCCACGGCGCAGTGCTTGTCGATTACGTTGCCCACGGTGGGGCAACTGGAGAGGCCGGTGGTGGTATCGGACTCGCCACACTTCACGCTGATGTAGAGCTCATGCAGGTCGCACTCGGTGCGCTGCAGCTCCGATGCCCACTGCACATATTCCTTGGCCTGGTAGGACGCGTCGGCAATGGTGCGAATGTCTCCCTTGCCCTCGATCGAAAAGCCCCTCACCGGCTTGCCGGTCTGCGCGATTCCGTCCACGATGCGCTGGGTCCAGCCGGACTCGATCCCGATGACGACAACCGCGGCCACGTTGGGATTGCTGCCGGTGCCGATCATGGTGCGGAAGAACAGATCGAGATCTTCGCCGAACTGCAGGCGGCCATAGGCGTGGGGAATGGCGAGCGTGCCCTTGATGTTGCTGGCGACGGCCTCGCATGCCGCGTTGGAGATGTCATCCACGGGAAGGATGACCACATGATTGCGTACGCCTACCCGGCCGTTTTCACGCCTGTATCCAAGAATTTTCCGAGTCGCCATGTCTATGCCCACCGTTTGGTTTTGAGGTTGTGTGTATGAACGTGGCGCCCGGCCTTGACGGGCTGAACGATGGCGCCGATGACGCAGCCATATTTGGTTACGGAGTCGCCCACCGCGAAGTCCTTCAACGCGAGTTTGTGTCCGAGCGGGATGGCTTCTTCAGAGTGTGCTTTGAGCGGCTCATTGTTGCTCAGGTTTCTGCCGTCGCAGTCGCGTCCTGCTTCGATATCGACGACCGCAACGCCGACGTTGTCCGCCGCGTCATGGATCAGAAAATGGATCACAGGTTCTTGCCTCCTTGTTTGAGGTGGTCTGCCCGATCTTTTGTACCGGTTCGATTGTTAGTGTAGCGCGGCGAGTTTTGTTGCTATCTCGTCGCAGTCGGGGGTGTGGAGAAGTGGGAAGCGCGTAGCGGTTTCCACTTCTCCATGCCCCAAGCTGTTTGCCAGCCATGCCTCTGGAGCCGGTGACCGGTAACCCAGCGAGGAGTGTGGCCGGATGGTGTTGTAGTGGACACGCCAGCGTTCGGCCAGCACCTTGATTTCCTTCATCGAGTAGAAGATTTCTCCGTTCAGGAACTCATCGCGCAGCTTGGAGTTGAAGCTCTCACAGTAGCCGTTCTCCCATGGACTTCCCGGTTCGATGTAGGCCGTCTTGGCTCCCGTTCCGGCGAGCCATTTGCGCAGATCCCTGGCGACGAACTCCGGGCCATTGTCGGAACGCAGACTGGGCCAGAGCGGAGGCGAAATATGGCTGGGAAGAGGAAAGCGGCGGGACGGTGGACACGCGGAATTATTAATTTACAGATTTGTATCCTATTTTTCATATTGGCGCCTACCTGAAATGGATGATTTATGGAGCATTCGCGGGGATTCCCGAATTGGCCCCGGAATTGCTACAAGCATCACGCAACTTCGATGGGGGTCGTTTTTCAATATGCGCAATCTGTTTGTGAGAGCACTTGTTGTCGCCCTGGTTTTGCTGGGCGCCTATCAACTGAAGGCACAGGATTCGGCTTCGCTTGCGGGTACGGTTACCGATGCCACCGGCGCGGTGGTTCCCGATGTGACCGTGACGCTGACGAACACTACGACAGGCGCCACGTTCACCCAGACAACCGACCGCACAGGCAGCTATCACTTTCTGAATGTGCTTCCTTCCTCCGGGTACAAGGAATCGTTTGCGCACGCCGGGTTCAGCGTCTACCAGATTTCGGACATTACTCTGAACGTGGGCACGACGCGCACGCAGGACGCGCGGCTGGCGGCCTCGGGCGGCAAAGAGCAGGTTGTGGTATCGGCGGGCAGCGAGGAAGTGACGCTGAACACGACCGATGCGTCGATCGGCAACAACATTGCGGTTGAACAGCTCAACGACCTGCCCGTGTATGACCGCGGGGCAGGCATCTCGACGCTGTTCTACCTGCAGGCGGGCGTGGACGAGAGCCAAGGCGCGGTGACCGGCGCGCGCATCGATCAGTCCGAGACGACAGTCGATGGCCTGGACGTGAACGATAACTCCACCGGCCAGACGTTTCTCATTGTTGCTAACGCGCCGGTGGATTCGGTGCAGCAGTTTACGGGTACCGTGGCCGGCTTGCAGCCCACCATCGGCACCGGCAGCGGCGGGCAGTTCCAACTGGTGACCAAGAACGGCACCAATCAGTTCCACGGCAACGTGAACGAGTACCATCGGGACACCGCGACCGAAGCCAACACCTATTTCAACAATCAGGTGGGCCTGCCGCGCACCCCGCTGATCCGCAACCAGTTTGGCGGCAACGTGGGCGGTCCGATTCTCAAGGACAAGCTGTTCTTCTTCTTCAACTATGGCGGTTCGCGCATTATTCAGTCGTTCAGCACGGAACGGACGGTTCCGCTGGACAGCTTCCGCAACGGCACGTTGAACTACATTAACAACGGGAACGGCTGCAACGACGGGTCGCGCCTGAACACCACGCCGAGTTGCATCACGAACCTGAGCGGGGCGCAGGTGGCGGCGCTCGACCCGGCAAGCACCGGCTTCGACCAGAGCCTGCTGTCGTTTATCAACGGCCGCTATCCGCACGCCAATGACCTGACGCAGGGCGACGGCGTGAACACGGGCGGCTACCGCTTCAATGAGCCGGGGCCGGACACTAACAACAGCTACGTGGGGCGCATCGACTACAACCTGACCCACACCCAGAAGATCTTCGGGCGGTTCACGATCAACCGGGACAACGGCCTGCAAAACTTTTCGGAGTTCGATACCGACCCCCTGACGCATCCGGCTATCGACCGCGACTATGCGTATGTGGTGAGCCACACCTGGACAATAGGGTCGAACAAGGTCAACCAGTTTTATTATGGAGACACCATCGAAAAGTTCGCAACCCCCGATTTGTATAACCCGACGGGCGCGAACCAGTACAGCTTCACGGGCATCGACGGACCTTACACGGCGTACGACGGGCAGCAGCGCCGGGTACCAAATCCCGAAGTGCGCGACGACTTCAACTTTCAGCACGGCAAGCACAGCCTGACCTTCGGCGGCACCTACAGGTTCGTCACAACCCACAGCAATCTGGTCAACGACTTCAACTTTGTGCAAGCGGGTGAAACGGGTTCGGGGCTGGCCACCGGCTTGGCCACCGACGACCGGCCCACGGACATTTTCAGTGGAGGGCAGCACGGAGCGCTCAACGACTATGACCAGCTCTTTACAACGGCGCTGGGCGTGGTGGGCGAGGTTCAGACCAACTTCGACTACAATAATCAGGGCCAGGCAAGCCCCGCAGGCACCGGCGGACCACGCGCCTACCGGTTCTTCCAGACCGAGGCCTATTTCGGCGACACCTGGAAGGTGACCAACAAGCTGACCGTCTCCTACGGCGTGCGCTATCAGTACTACACGGTTCCCTATGAGGCGCATGGCGACGAGTCGGTAGCGACCCCCATTCCGCTGGACACCTACATCAACGACCGCCTGACGCAGAGCGCGACGGGCAACACGAGCAACACGGGTTTGCCGTTCTACAGTTTTGCACTGGGCGGCAAGATCAACAATGGGCCGAATTTCTACCAACCCGACCAAAGGGACTTCGGGCCGCGGTTTGCAGTCTCCTATGCGCCGTTCGACTCGCGCAAGACCGTGTTCAACGCCAGCGGGAATATTGATTATGATCGCACGGTGATCAACGCCATCAACTTCCTGCAGGACCAGATCTCATTTCTGTTCGCCAACACCGGTATCAACAACATTGACTTCGGGGGACCGGATGCGACGCTGGCGAATGCCCCCCGCCTGGGCGGCAACCTGGCGATTAACCCCTCGGCCATTCCCGGGTCCCTGCCCGTCCAGTCACCTGTTACGCCGTTTGTCGGCGCACTGTTCCCTGATCAACAAGCTGATCAGCCTTACGGCCTGGCGCAGGGTCAGTTCGGCTTTGTGATCGATCCCAGGCTGAGGGATCCGTATTCCATCGCTTTTAACGTCGGCGTCCAACAGGAGCTTCCCTTCCACCTGGTGGCGAAGGTGAACTACGTGGGCCGGCTGGGGCGCCGGCTGATTGCGGACGCCGACTCAGCGCAGGTGATCGACGTGCCGGATTACACCGGCAAGTCGACGCAATCGCTTAGCCAGGCATTTGCCGCGCTGACTACGCAGGTGCGCGCCGGCGTACCTGTGGGCAGCCTGACGCCGCAGCCGTGGTTTGAGGACATTCTAGGGACAAGTTTGGCCAACTTTTTCGGCCTTCCGAACAACACCAATGCGGTTGCGGCACTTGCCCCCCAGTCCGTCCAGTTCGGCAACATCTCCGGCGTGCTGCTCGACTTGGCGAATGTAACGGTCCTCGACGACTTTACCGGACTTCTGCCTAGCAACATCGGTATTCCTTCGCAGTTCGCCTCCAATGCGTATCTGACCAACAAGGGCAGCTCGAACTATAACGGCCTGCTGGTGACGGTGAACAAGAATGTGTCGTCGGGGCTTCAGTTCCAGTTCAACTACACATATTCGCACTCGATCGACAACACGTCGGAGAGCGCCAATAACAATGCCCTGTTCAACGGAGTCGAATTCATCTGCGACATCCTGCGCCCACGCACCTGCCGCGGCAACTCGGACTTCGACGTACGCCAGGAGATCAACTCGAACTTCGACTATGCCCTTCCCTTCGGCCGGGGCAAGCTGGTGGCAGCCAATGCTCCGCAGTGGCTGGACGAAGCGATTGGCGGCTGGAGTGTCGACGGCATCCCCGCGTACCGCACGGGCACGGCACTGACCGCATATTCGGCCGCGGCACTGGCGTCGGCTGCTAACTCTGATCCGGCAATCTTTACCGGCAACAAGCGTGATCTGAAAACGAAGGTGAACGTGGACCCGAGCTCGAACAGCGTCTTTGAGTTCGCGGGCGGTGGCGCGGGCGGGCAGAAGGTTCTGGGCGAGTTCAGAGGCCCGCTCGGCATTGAGTACGGACAGCGCGACGGCATCAGCGGACCCGGTGCCTTCTTCTTCGATGCCGGGGTACGCAAGACCTTCCCGATCATTGAGAACAAGATAAACCTGAAGTTTGGCGCGGACGGCTTCAATGTATTCAACCACCCGGTGTTCAACGGCGGCGGGCTGAATATTGTGGGCAATGCCAGCCAGTACGGACAGATCACCTCAACAGCGAACGCGCTGAGCGGGCTGCAAACGCGCGTGTTGCAATTCTTCCTGCGGCTGGAGTTCTAAACGCGGGACACAATCAACCAAAGGCCCCGGCGCTCTGCCGGGGCTTTTGCTTTTGGGGCGAATTGTGTGGGTGGGGAGTGCGGCTTTGTACGATCCCAGGTCCGAAAATCCGGACCTGGGGCACCCAGGGTGGGTATCTCAATGACAAGATCGCTCTACGCCTTGAGGAAGTCCAATGCGCGGGAGATGTAGGACTTGAGATCGCGGCGGGGGACGACGGCGTCGAGGAAGCCTTTGTCGAGGAGGAACTCGGCACGCTGGAAGCCCTCGGGGAGCTTTTGGCGGATGGTCTGCTCGATGACGCGGGGGCCGGCGAAGCCGATGAGGGCGCCGGGCTCGGCGATGTTGAGGTCGCCGAGCATGGCGAAGCTGGCGGTGACGCCGCCGGTGGTGGGGTCGGTGAGGACGCAGATGTAGGGGACGCGCGCGTCGTCAAGCTGAGCCAGAGCGGTGGAGATTTTGGCCATCTGCATGAGGCTGACGATGCCTTCCATCATGCGCGCGCCGCCGGATGCGGCGACGACGATGAGAGGCATGCGGCCGAGGCGGGCGCGGTCGACGGCGCGGGCGATGGTTTCTCCCACGACGGCGCCCATGGAGCCGCCGATGAAGCTGTACTCCATGGCGCTGACGACGACCGAGTGGGGGCCGAGCTGGCCGACGGCGTTGAGGATGGCGTCGTCGAGGCCGGTCTCCTGCTGGGCCTTTTTGAGGCGCTGCTTGTAGGGCTTGATGTCGGTGAAGTTGAGGGGGTCCGTGGAGCGGAGGCCGCCATCGACCAGCTCGTAGCCGGGCTCGAGGAGGAGGTCGATGCGCTCGCGGGCGCCGATTTTGAAGTGGTGATCGCATTTGGTGCAGACGCTGAGGTTAGCCTGGAGATCGGCCTTGAAGATGGCCTGCCGGCAGCCGGGGCACTTGATCCAAAGGCCCTCGGTGCGGACGCTCTTCTCCTCGTCGGAGGAGCCGTCGGAGGGATCGAATTCGCCGTTTTCGCGCTTGAACCAGGACATGGCTTTGGCAATTGTATATGGCCGGGCTGAGTCAGAGCGGCTCTAATGTCCTGAGTGGTAGGGGTGGCCGGTGAGGATGGTGGTGGCGCGGTAGAGCTGCTCGGCGAGGACGAGGCGGGCGAGGGCGTGGGCGAGGGTGAGGGGCCCGAGCGAGAGTAGAAGCTGGGCGCGGGTGCGGGCGGCGGCGGACCAGCCGCTGGCCGGGCCGATGGCGAAGACGATGTGCTGCGCGCCCTGATCGCGGCGCGCGCCGAGCCAGGCGGCGAAGTCTTCAGAGGACATGAGCTTGCCGCGGCTGTCGAGGAGGACGGGGGTGGTGGGAACGCGGCCGGGCTGGCGGGCGAGCCACTCGAGGAAGGCGTCTTCGGTTTTGAAGGCCTGGGACTCGGCGCGGGCAAAGGGGGCGCAGCGCTCGAGATAGACGCGGGTGGGCGGGTCGAGGGGATCTTTGGGGCCAAAGCGGGGTCCGACGTGGGCTAGAGTGAGGAGCATCGGGGGCAGGATAACGCGCTGAACAAAGAAAGGGTGGAAAGATGCGCAGAATTCCCCAGAAACGGAAGGCATCCACTGTTATTTGAATATTCTCAATCATTTATATGCTTTTTCATAGCGACGAAGTGATTCCGAAATTATTCGTATCTCCTAAATATCTTGCCCTCAGTAATTAACAAAATATTCTCATAACAAGAAGATTGGCGATCAACCTGCATCAAATGCCCCGCTCGTAGTCCCAGTCATGCCGCAAGTACCTTTTGCAAGCTCGGCCTGCCAGGAATGGACTATGTTGTTTCCTCTTCTTCTTATCGTTATCTTTGGTGGCTTTTTTGAGGCGAATTCAACTGCGAACCGGATCTGTCGAGCGGATCCCAGACGCTCGTAAGTACACGGATTGCGGAGTGGCCCTTTGACCGTTCCGAATCCACAGAAATCTGGAGGTTCCCCTATGCGGTATTTCGGTAAGAAGAGCGTTTTCGCGCTCCTTTGCTGCATGTTTGCGGCGTTTGTCTTGACAGCGCTGCCGGCCAGCTACGGACAAGACCTTGCCGGCATGACCGGTGAGGTGACCGACCAATCCGGCGCAGGCGTGCCGAAGGCAGTGGTCGTTCTGACCAATCCGACCACTGGCGCGAAGTTCACCACGACCACGAATGAAACCGGGTTCTACCGCTTCGCGCAGATTCCTCCGGGCGAAGGCTATCAGGCGACCTTCACGGCGACGGGATTCAAGCCGATCACGGTCAACAGCATCTATCTGACGGTGGCGACAATCCGTACGCAGAACGCGACGATGACGGTAGGAGCAACGGCGCAGACCGTGGAAGTCTCCGCATCGAATTCGGAAGTGACCATCGATACGACGACGGCCAGCGTCGGCAATACCTTCGACGTCACGGCGCTCGATAACCTTCCTGTGCAGCAAAGAAACTCCCCGACCGCGCTCTTCGTACTACAACCTGGCGTCACCGACACGGGTGCGGTCACGGGCGCTCGCGTCGACCAGAACTACGTTACGCTGGATGGGCTGGACGTGAACGATCTCGCCACGGGCGGTGCAGCGCAGACCAATTCAGGTGGCGGTATCTCCAGCGGATTCAATGCGGGATCGATCGTGGCCCACGCTCCGGTGGACTCAGTGGAGGAGTTTCACGGCACGGTCGCCGGCAACCCGGCAGGCACAGGCACATCGAGCGGCGGCCAGTTCCAACTGGTGACCAAGAGCGGCACCAACCAGTTTCACGGCGACCTGAATGAGTATCACCGCGATCCGTCGCTGGTAGCCAACTCATGGTTCGCCAATAACTCGACGCCTATCGTACCGCGCAACCACCTCATCCAGAATCAGTTTGGTGGCAACCTCGGCGGCCCCATCAAGAAAGACAAGCTGTTCTTCTTTTTTAACTTCGACGACTCGCGCATTATCCGATCGATCCTGACGCAGCGGACGGTGCCTCTGGACAGCCTGCGCAACGGCAACATTACCTATTGCACCAACGCGGACTGCAGCACGACCAATGTGTTGACTCCTGCGCAGGTTCAAGCGCTCGATCCCGCGGGGATCGGTGAATCGGCGACCTTCTTCCCCAACTTCAATGCTCGGTTTCCGCATTCCAACAACAATGTGACTGGCGACGGAATCAACTCCGGCGGCTACACCTTCAACGCGCCATTTAATGACGACGAGACCAACTACGTCGGCAGAGGGGACTACAGCATCAACGACTCACAGAAGGTGTTCGCGCGGTTCAGCATTCTGCGCGAGAATGCGGTGCAAAATGCGAACGAGTTTTCCGGCGATCCGATCACGGACCCCGTCGTCGACCGCTCCTACGCGTGGGTGATCGGACACAACTGGGTGATTGGAGCCAACAAGACCAACCGTGTCTTCCTCGGCGAGACGGTGCAAAAGCTTAACTTTGCAGACAACTTCAATCCCGGCGGAACCACCTTTTTGACGTTCGGCGACGGCACCCGCGCGGCACTTACGTCGAGCTTGTACCTGAATCCCTTTGCGTCGGCGCGCCGCGTCCCCATTCCAGTTATTGGCGACGACTTTTCATTGACTCACGGGAACCATACCTTACAGTGGGGCGGCACGTTCAAGGATATTCTGCTGCACTCGACCAGCAGGGCCGACTACAACACCGTTCAGGAGGGTCTGGGCGGAACCACGCTTAGCCTTTGCGGACCGACACCGGGTGATTGCGGCGGCACCAATCCGAGCTTGCGCCCAGCCGATATCAATCAAGGCAACGTGTCCGAGCAGGTCTACGATCAGGCGTTTGCCTTCTCGCTGGCCCGGATCGGCAGTATCTCGAGCGACTACAACTACAATGCGCAGGCGCAGGTGCTGCCGCAGCTCACGGGCGACCAGCGGCTCTACCGCTACTATCAAACGCAGCTTTATGTGTCCGACTCCTGGAAGGTAACGCCGAGCATTACGGCGACCTACGGTTTGACGTGGCAATGGTTCACAGTGCCCTATGAGACACACGGTCTGGAGAGCGTCGAGCCCTTTACGTTCGATCAGTATTTCGGGGCTCGCGTCGAGCAAAGCGCCCTGGCCGAGACAGGCCCCAACGCGGTTCCGCTGATCGCCTATTACCTCGGCGGAAAGGGCAATGGCAGCGGAGCTCCAGGGCTGTATCAGCCGGAGTACCGCAACCTTGCGCCGCATGTGGGCATTATCTGGAACCCTGGTTTCGACAAGAAGAGCGTCATCAATTTCGGTGCGGGCATTGTCTACGATCGCACCGTGATCAATGCGGTACAGGCTGCCCAGGACGCGGACTCGTATCTGTTCCAGCAGACGAAGCCAGTACCTCAGGGCATCCAGGACGACCCCTACGACTCGATCAAAACTGGCGCACGTCTCGACGCCAACGATGATATTTCCGCCGTTCCACTTTCGGCACCAGCGACACCAAGGCAGCCATACCAACCGTTTGTGGCGAACGGGATTCCCTTTGGACTGGCGACCACCCAGGGCTTCAATGCCACCATCGATCCCTCGCTGAAGACGCCGTACTCCATCATCTATAACGCTGGCGTCCAGCGCTCGTTCTCAGGCGGCTTTGTTCTCAAGGTCAACTATGCCGGCCGTCTGGGCCGGCGGCTGCTGGCGCAAGCCGACGCAAATCAGGTTCTCGAGTTCCCCGATCAGGTCTCAGGCCAGCTTCTTTCGCAGGCATTTGCTGCCATCATCACGCAAACCAGGCAGGGCGTGCCTGCTACGAGTTTGACGCCGCAGCCCTGGTTTGAGAATGTGGCTACACCGGGGGTCGGTGTCCAGCACGGATTTGCAAACAACACACAGTTCCTTGCCGCCACGAACCAAAGCTTTGTGGCCAACGGCGATTTTGGCGATTTCGTAGCCTTCGGTCTGGCTCCCAATACGCCCCTGAATGTCGGGTCAGCCGCGCAGTTTTCGGAAAACACGTTCTTCACCAACAAGGGTTTTTCCAGCTATAACGCGCTGCTGCTGAGTCTGCAGAAGAACCTGTCCTACGGTCTGCACTTCGATTTCAACTACACCTTCGCGCACTCGATTGACAACATCTCCTTCTTCGCCAACTCCGCTGGCGATACGGGGATCGGCGGGGTGGGACTGATCTGCGACGATATCCGTCCACGGGAGTGTCGCGCCAACTCCGACTTCGACGTTAAGCATTCCATTAGCGCGGACGTGGCATACGCCTTGCCGTTCGGCAAGGGTAAGTTGTTCCTTGGCAACCAGCCGCACTGGATCGATGAAGTAGTTGGCGGCTGGACCCTGAGCGGCATCACGGACTGGCACACCGGACAGGCCTTTGGAACCTCTTCCAATGCATTCGTGGCGAGCTTCTCGAACGATGCTCCCGCAATCTTTATTGGCACCAACAAGTCTGTAATCGCCACACATGTGACGAAGCTGCCGGGAGGCGGGGTTAACGTCTTCAAGAACGGTCTGGCGGCCAGCGAGGCCTACGAGGGACCGATCGGATTCCAGATTGGCGCTCGTAATAGCCTCCGCGGCCCAAGGTACTTCAATGAGGATCTAGGCTTGGGCAAGACATTTCCGCTCTACGAGAAATACAGCCTGAATTTCAGAGCGGATGCCTTCAACGCGTTTAACCATCCGAACTTCGCGTCGCCTGCATCAAATTCTTTCAACGGGTTAGATCAGCAGGACTACCTGGAAGGAGCGGGCTTCGGCCAGATCAGTTCCACGGCCGATCCGGAAAATAACCTGAACAGCGGGGCACGCGTGCTGCAGCTTTCCCTGCGTTTGGAGTTCTAAGCCGAAAACCCTTGAACGCAAAAGAGGGACCGCTTCGGCGGTCCCTCTTTTGCCTGGTGCGGGGATTCTTTCGGAGAATTGGTCTGAGTCAGTGTGAGTATTGAAGCGCGAAGCCTATTAGATGTCTTCGCGGCAACTACGATTCCTGCCGCTCCGGCTCCCACGGGTCCGGCACGCCTTGGTCGAGACGGTCCTCGCGGTCCTTGCGCTGTTCCAATTCGCGGCGCTTCTCGTCTTCCTCGCGCTCTTCGCGTCCGTCCGCCATCGCACCCTCCGCTTTCAGTTTAATAATTGCCGGCGAAACGGGGAACCCGCGAAGCCACGCGCCAGCCGCACGGCAATTGCCGTAGCATGGTGAGGAGAAACTTCCCGCTTCGAGGTCCACCATGAGCGACAGCGTTCGCAGCCCGGAATTCACCGCAGAGCAGATCAGCAGCGTTACCCGCGCCACCAACTACGGCACCTGGCGCTTTCAAAAAACCTGGAAGCCGCTCACCATCGCCGACGCCGAGGGCTGCTGGATGATCGACGGCGCGGGCAAGCGCTACCTCGACTTCAGCGCGCAGCTCATGTGCGTCAACCTCGGCCACAAGAATCCCCGCGTGGTCGAGTCCATCGCCGAGCAGGCGCGCGAGCTGGCCTTCGTCGGGCCGGTCTATGCCACCTCCGCGCGCGCCCGGCTCAGCGCAAAACTTCTCGAAGTGCTGCCCGCCGGCCTCGAAAAATTCTTCTTCGCCACCAGCGGCACGGAGGCCAATGAAGCCGCCTTCAAAATCGCGCGCATGGTGACCGGCAAAAGCAAGATCATCTCGCGCTATCGCTCCTATCACGGCTCGACGATGGGCTCCATCGCCGCCACCGGCGACCCGCGCCGCTGGGCCATGGAGCCGGCGGGCAAGGGCCACGGCTTCGTCTTCGCGCCGGAGACAAACTGCTACGACTGCCCCATCAAACACACCTATCCAAGCTGCAACATCGCCTGCGCCGACTACATCGAGCACATGATCGAGAACGAAAGCGACGTGGCGGCCATTATCCTGGAGCCCGTGGTCGGGACAAATGGAGTTTTGGTTCCGCCGCCCGAATACTTCCCGCGCCTCCGCGAAATCTGCGACCGCCACGGCGTACTGCTCATCGTTGACGAGGTGATGACCGGCTGGGGCCGCACCGGCAAGTGGTTCGCCGTCGATCACTGGAATGTGAAGCCCGACATTCTCGTCACCGCCAAGGGCATCACCTCGGCCTACGTGCCGCTCGGCCTCTGCGCCACCACCAAAAAGATCGCCGACTACTTTGAGGACCACTACTTTTCTCACGGGCATACGTACGAGGCGCACCCCATCACGCTCGGCCCCGCCGTCGCCACCATCGAGGAGATGCAGCGGCTGCAACTTGTGGAACGCGCCGCGGAGCTCGAGCCCTATGTGCGCGGCAAGCTCGAAGCCCTCAAGGAGAAGCACGCCTCCATCGGCGACGTGCGCGGCCTGGGACTGTTCTTCGCCGTCGAGCTGGTGAAAAACCGCAAAACCAGACAGCCCTTCAACACCATGCGCGACAAGGTCGAGGGCAAGCCGCTGGTCGTCGATCAGATTGCAGGCAAGATGATGGCCGACGGCGTGGCCCTGCAGGCGTGGGTGAGCCACTTCGTCATCGCGCCGCCGCTCATCGTCACCAAAGAGGAGATCGACCTCGGCATCGCCGCGCTCGACAGGCACCTCGGGATCGCCGATGCGCTGGTAGAGTAGGGTGCCCTCAAGCTGCATCAATCCAAGAACACGGTCCTGTTGCCGTAGCACGCTCCTGGTTCGCGCTGCGGCTATCGCTTGTGCAGCTCAATCGACACGATCTGGCCGTCGATCGATTTGTCCGATCCCTGCGCATAGACCACCTTCGCCGCCAGTCCCTCGAAGTCCTGGCATGGATTCATCGCGCTGCCGGCGTCAAAGCCAAGGGCCGATAGTTCGATCTTCGAGAAATTGCTCGAGTAAACCGCGATTGCGTGCGAACCGTCCCTGGGCTCCACGCGCAGCTCAAGGTAGGTGGGATAACTGCACTCCACGCCGCGCAGCGTGCCCACTGCCGTGTGTTTGGGCCCGGTCGCGGGCTCCACGGGATGCCTGGGCGGCGCATCGACAGTGACGACCTGCGTTGTGGTTCCGGTCTCAGTCGTGGCCCCAGTCGCGGCCGCGTCGTCGTCCCGCCGCTGTACCCGCGCCATCACGCTGAGCGAGCTCTGCGCAGCCTCCGCCTGCCGCAGCCGTTCTTCGATCATCGCCTTTTCTGTGTCGGTCGTCGCGATCTTGGCTGCCCCCTCAAGAACGCGTATCGCGTCGTCGTACCGCTCGTGCTTCATCTGCACGTTGGCCGCATTGAGCCGAAAATAGACGTTGTCAGGCTTCAGTTGCACCGCCATCACGGCGAGCCGCTGCGCTTCATCGAGGTCGCCGCCCTGCCGCACCAGCCAGACCGACAGCTCATTATAGGCAGGCGCAAAATCGGGATTCACTTCGATAGCCGTGCGCAGGCTCTTCTCGATGCGCCCGTCCTCATCGCCCGCTCCTTCACGAATCGACAACTGCGCAAACAAAAAGTTGGTGTAGAGATCGCGCGATCCGAGAGCGACTGCCTGCCCGTACCAGGTCGCCGCATCCGCAATGCTGCCGTTCCGCCAGGCCAGGAACCCCATGGTGGCGCGCGGGCCGGGCAGGGTCTTGTCCGCGCCCAGAATCCGATCCAGCATCGCGCGGGCTTCGTCCACGCGTCCCACATGCGCCAGCACATCGGCGCGGTCGGCGTCGAACTCCGCGGGCGACAGCACGCGCTCCTTGTACGCCGCCGCATCAATCGGCGCGGCCGCGCTGTTCATCACGAACATCGTGTACTGCGCTCCGGCGATGTAGGCGGCGAGATTATTCTGCAACTGGCGCAGATCGCCAAAGGCCTCCTGCGCCGCGGTCACGGGGTCCTCGTGCTGGCTCATGCGCACGAGGTAATCGTGAATACGGTTGGTCTTGTTGGTGTTGTCGGTGACCTGCAGATAGTGGGTCAGCGCCCACGACTCGGCGTAGAAGACCGATCCCTTCTGCTCGTCGTGGTAGTAGGGCGACTTGTGATCCACGCGCAGCAGCGTGGTCAGCGGGATGAGCGAGTTCTGCCGAAGGTAGAGGAGATCATCGACGCTCGTCTGCCCCAGGAACACTTCCTTATCGTGGAAGTCGGTGTTCTGGTAGAACTCCGCCATTCCCTCGTTGAGCCACAGCGGCATCCATCCCTGCGCGTCGCGGAACATCAGGTGGGTGTACTCGTGAAAGACTGTGGAGAAAGGATGCTCCGTGTTGGCGTCGAGCCGCAGCAGGATGTAGTTCCGGTCGCTGCTCGAGGTAAAGTATCCGGCCAGGTCGATCTGGCCTTTGGCCAGGTAGGCGGCGGGCTCAACGGACTGGAACTCCTTCCGGTTTCTGGCCGCGATCACCACCATGGGCGCTTCGGGATCGACCTGAATCTTCGGAAACAGCGTGTGGAACATCCAGCGCATGCGCTCGAAGTTGTCGAGAAGATGGCGGGCCTGCTTGTCGCCGGCCTGGGTCACCACGGTGAAGTGGGGGCTCGTGACTTCGATCGCGACAGGTTCGGCGGCGCGGGCCAGAGGCATAGCCGTGGCAAGGGAGAGCAGCAAAATGAGCGGGCGCATGGTTGCAGCGATGATGCCACTCGCCCGCGCCATGGTCAATGGTCAATGGCGGTGGTGTTCAATGGCGGCTGCGGCCAATGGCGGCTGGGGCGCGCGCGTTATCCGCGAGCGCAAGTGGGCCCTGACGATGCGGCCGGCCGCTCTACGCCACCGGGCCGGAGAGCTGCTGGCGCAGGCTGGCCGCCAGCTCGGCCACGGTGCGCAGCTTGTCGGCCACCGGCGGGGGCATCTGGTTGCCGGCCAGCGCCAGTTGCGAGTGCAGCAGCAGCCCGGCGATGGTGGTTTTCATCTCGGTCTCCATCGCGGTCACGGCGGCCTTGCGGGCCAGCGCCTGCTCGCGCTGGCGGCGGTGTTTGGCGGCGCGAATCTCGCGGATAACCCGCGCCGCGCCGGCCAGGGCAAAGTTCACCTGCAGGGGGATGGCGAGGCCGGCTTTCTCCCAGATGGCGTCGGCCGAGGCCGGGTCGCACTCGGCCAGGGTCTCGTCCACCACCACCACCTGGTACTCCTGCCTGCGCTGCGCGGCCAGCGCGGCCTTGCGCCCGTCGGCCATCTCGACCGCGATGCCCAGTTGGGCCTCCACGGCGGTGGCGCAGTTGCGCGCGCCTTCAATGCCCGTCACCATCAAAATGCTCATTCGGCTCCTCGTCTCCGTGCCCTGGGTTGGTGTGAATTTGCCTCGGATAGGGTTGCCGCTTCCGCTACGACAGGCCGCCCACGATCGCTCGAGGACGAGTCTCCGCCGCGGCATCCGCGGCGCGGCTACTCGTCCAGCAGGGGATCGGCGATCCCGTATTCCTTGAGTTTTCGGTAGAGAGTGGTCTTGCCAATGCCCAGCAGTTTGGCGGCCTGGAGCTTGTCGCCGTTCAGGCTGCGGATGGCGCCCAGAATGGCGTCCCGCTCCAGGTTCGCCAGCGGCACCACGCCCTGGCTTTCACCGGCCTGTTCGGCGCTTGCCGCCATGCTGGCCGCGCGGTGCACCGCCAGCCCCTCCTGCTGCAGTTGCGTGGGCAGGTCGCCCAGGTGGATCACCGGCCCCGAGGACAGCGCGCAGGCCCGCTCCACGGCGTTCTCGAGCTCCCGCACGTTGCCCGGCCAGTCGTGCCGCATCATGGTGCGCAGAGCCTCGTCGCTCAAATGGAACTTGGTGCCGCGCTCGCGGCAGATGCGGTCCAGAAAGTGCGCCGCCAGCAGGGGAATGTCCTCGCGCCGGTCGCGCAGCGAGGGCAGGCGCAGGTTGACCACGTTGAGCCGGTAGAAGAGGTCCTTGCGGAAGGTGCCCATTTCCACCATCGCGGCCAGATCGCGGTTGGTGGCCGCCACAATCCGCGCCTTGATCGGTATGCGGTGGGTCGCGCCCACCGGCCGCACTTCCTTCTCCTGCAGCGCGCGCAGCAGCTTGGCCTGCAGATCGAGCGTCAGCTCGCCGATCTCGTCCAGGAATACAGTCCCGCCCTCGGCCGAGACCAGCAGGCCGTCCTTGGAGCGGTTGGCTCCGGTGAAGGCTCCCTTCACATAGCCGAACAGCTCGCTCTCGATCAGCGTGGGCACCAGCGAGCCGCAGTCCACCGGCAGAAAGGGCTTCTCCGCGTTGGGCCCGAAGGCGTGAATGGTGTGCGCCACCAGCTCCTTGCCGGTGCCGCTCTCGCCCAGGATCAGCACCGGGTGGGTGCTCTGGGCCACCTTCGAAAGGATGCGGTAGAGCTTCTCCATCTCCGCCGAGCGGCCGATCATCGCGCCCAGCCCCTGGCTCAGCCGCAGCCGCTCGCGCAGCCGCCGGGACTCGGCGTCGGCCGTCTGCCGCGCCGCGGCCCGCTCCAGCACTGTCGAAAGCTCGTCGATGGCGAAGGGCTTGGTCAGGTAGTCGGTGGCCCCGCAGCGCATGGCTTCCACCGCCGCGTTCACGGAGTTCGATGCGGTCATCGCGATCACCGCAATCTGGGGATAGAGCAGCTTGACCTCGGCGATCAGCTCCAGCCCCTGATTGCTGCCAAAGGGCAGATTGACCAGCAGAATATCGGCGGCATGGCCGCGCAGCAGGGCGCGCGCCTGGGTCATGTCGCCGGTGCCGTCCACCGCGTACCCCAGGCTGGCGGCGATCTCCGTACACGCCGAGCGAATGGCCGCGTCGGCGTCCACCACCAGCACATGCAGGCTGGGCGCGCGCTCCGCGAGTGGGGTAATGGACTCCATGGATTTCAGATGGAAGACGGTCTCAAGCATTGTAAGTCGCCTCTCCTCGCAAAAGTAAGTGCATTGGTGCTGGAAGCCGCGAAAACTCAGGCGGCGCCCACCGGAAGTTCGATCGCAAAGCATGCGCCGCTGGGCTCGCGGCAGGCGGCCTGGATTCTTCCTCCCGCGGCTTCCACCAGCGAGCGCGTAATCGCGAGACCCAGCCCCAGGTGATCCGCGGCCCGGATATTTCCCTCCGCCGGACCGCCCGCCCGGGTGGTAAAGCCGGGTTCGAAGATGCGCTCCAGCAGCCCCGGCGCGATGCCCGGCCCGTTGTCTGTCATGGTCAGCAGCAGCCGGTTCCCGGCCTGGTTCCCGGCCCGGTTCTCGGTCTGGTTCCCAGTCTGGCCCCAGCCGTCGCGCAGACGCAGTTGCAGCGCTCCGCCCGACGGCATGGCCTCCACCGCGTTCTTGAGCAGGTTGACCAGGACGCGGGTCAGATCCTCGCTGGAGAGTGGGGCCGGCTGCGCGCCGCCCTGAATGTCCAGGGTCAGATCGATGCCCGGCCCGGCCAGCGCGCTCAGCAGGCTGCGATTGCTCTCGAGCTCGACGGCCAGGTTCGCGATCAGCGTCTCGGGTAACCTCTCCCAGACTCCGGGGCCGAGTTGTCCGCGACGCGGCTCGCGTTGCGGATCACGTTGCGGATCTGCGCTGCGGGCCACCGCTTGGGCGTACCCGTCGCTCCACCGGCTCCACTCGCTCCATGTCCCGGCCCCGGCCCTGGCCCCGGTTCCGGTTCCGGTCTCCGTCCCGGTCCCGCCCTTCTCCGTGGCGGACACAACCCCCGCCTGGGAGTGCAGGGCCACGAGTTTGTCCATCAGACGGTTGCTGGTCGCGGCCAGCAGACGGAGCTCGCTGCCATAGTGGCGGAACTCCGGGGTCAGCACGCCCGGTTCTTCCAGCAGCTCGCAGCAAAGTCCCAGTGCGGTCACCATGTTGCGGGCGTCGTGCGCCAGTTCGGCCAGGCCCTGCGGGCCGGACTCATGGAATTTGGGCCCAGGGAAGGGAAACGGGGCTGAGGCCGTCTCGATCCCCGATTGATTGGCGAAACAGGATGCCTGGCACAGGTCTTGCATCCGCATATCTCTTTCCGGAAGTTGCGTGGCTTTGTGCATAACCCGTCCTTGATTCGTTTCAGGATTCATTCCAGTCCAATTCCAGTTCAACTTCGGTTCCATTCCGGCTCTGTCCCGGTCCTCGGCTCCCGTCCCGGCATCGGCCGCTTACGGCGTCTGCAATCGGGAACGGAGCCACCCCTCACCGGCCCTCATCGGCCCACTTGCGGATCAGAATCACTCGATTCCGGGTCTGGGAGTTGTCCTTATCTAGTACACGTCGCGTGCCAAACTCGGACGCTGCGATTAAGAGGCTGATAAGGAGAAACTTACGCAGGGCATCAGGCCAATCCGCCGGGTTGCGTGAGAAGTCTCTGGATGTACTGAAATGGGAATAGTCCCTTGCAGGTTACTTTTACAACCATCTGGAATGAATGAGATACATCACTATTCCCATTCCGGTTTCGTCCGAGGGAAGATTCCCAGCTTGGAACTGCCGTTTCCCCTCCCGAAACGCCTCCCCACTTTCCGTACACCGGGTCCTCCCAGCTTGGAATGAATGAGATACATCACGATTCCCGTTTCGGTGTCGTCCGCAGACAGATTCCCAGCTTGGAACAGCCGTTTCTCCTCCAGTAAAGCAGGATCCTCCCGGGCCCTATTAGCCTAGGAGTGTGTCGCTCATAGCGTTTTTCTCGGCAGGGGCAGGGCTAGGGCGTATCCACATATAGTTTGAGGTGTAGCCAAGCGCAAGCGAGAGCGGTGAAGGCGCGGAAAGCCTGGATGGTCTTGCAGTAGCGTGTGGCGAACCGGCGGAAGTGTTTGAGTTTGTTGAAGCAGCGTTCGATGC
>DASQSP010000144.1:0-23936 GCA_035642355.1 Occallatibacter sp. | reverse complement strand
GGGTGCCGCTTCCGCCTCTGATTCTACGAGGATGCGGGTCCGCCTGCGGGTTTTGCATTACACGCGCGCCTGCTACACTCCCGCCATGGCACGCACACGGCCCGTTGTGGCGCTTCTGCTGGCGGCGGCTCTGCTGTCTTGCTATCTCTCCGTCGCCCAGGCGCCGCCTGAAGCGCGGCGCGCGGCCCCGGCCGTGCCAGCCAGGGGCCCTCTTGCCGACCGCCTGCAAGCTCTCCTCGCCGATCCCGCGCTGAGTCACGCCACCTTCGGCATCAGCGTCACCACCCTCGACGGCACGCCTCTCTACGGACTCAATGAGGGCAAGCTCTTCACTCCCGCCTCCAATGCCAAGCTGGCCACCACGGCCGCGGCCTACGCGCTGTTGCCGGTGGATACGCTCACCTGGACCACCAACGTTGTCGCCACCGGCGATGTGGATGCAGCCGGCGTGGTTCACGGCGACCTGCTGCTTGCGGGCGTCGGCGACCCCACCCTCAGCGTACGCAAGTATCCCTATGAGCCGCCGCCGCAACCGCCATCCGCTCCACCCGCGCCCTCTGCGCCCGCCGCCGCGCCGGCGACGCCCGCGCAGCCGGTTGCCCCGCCGGATCCAATGATGGTGCTCAATCGCCTCGCCCAGCAAGTGGAGCAGGCCGGTGTGCGCTCCATTGACGGCAACGTGGTGGGCGACGACAGCTTTTTTCTCACCGAACCCTATGGCGCGGCGTGGGGCTGGGACGACCTGCAGTGGGCCTATGGCGCTCCGGCCTCTGCCCTCTCCTTTAATGAGAACGCGACAGAACTTACCATCGCCGCCGATCCAGACGCGCAGAACGGCACCGCGGCCACCTGGTCTCCCGACCTCGACTACCTCACCCTGGACAATCAAATGACTCTGGCCGCGCCCGGCCAAGCGGCGCATCCGGGGTTGCAGCGCATGCCCGGCAGCCTGCTGGCGCGCGCCTGGGGCACCGCGCCGGCCGCGGGCTTCCACGCGCAGTTGGCCGTCGACGAGCCCGCTCAGTTCACCGCCATCGCCTTCAAACAGGCCCTGCTCGCGCGCGGAATCTCGGTCACCGGCTCCGCCCTGGCCGCGCATCGCCTGGACAACGGCACTGGCGACTTTGTGGCCGAACGCGCCCAGCCCCTGCACCTCGCGCCGGTCAACGCGGCCACCGTCGAAGCGCCCATCACTGGCAAGCGTGTGCTGGCGACCCACATCTCGGTGCCCCTGGCCGAGGACATCGCCGTCATCAACAAGGTGAGCGAAAATCTGCACGCCGAACTGCTGCTGCGGCTGCTGGGCAAGCTCGAGGGCAACGACGGCAGCCTCGCGCAGGGCACCCGCGTGGTCCGCCAGTTCCTCATCGACACCGGCGTCAGCGACCAGGACTTTTTCTTCTACGACGGCTCGGGCATGAGCATGGATGACCGCATAGCCCCGCGCGCGCTCACCCACCTGCTGGTCTACGTCGCGCGCCAGCCCTGGGGCGGCGCTTTTCGCGCCACGCTCCCCGTGGCGGGCGTCGACGGCACGCTGGCGCATCGCTTCGTGAACTCGCCGCTCAAGGGCAAGCTGTGGGCCAAGACCGGCACCCTCAACGAGACCATCGCGCTCTCCGGCTACCTGACCGCGGCCAGCGGCCAAACCGTGGCCTTCTCAATCATGATCAATGGGCGCAGACCCGGCAGCGCCGCCGAGTCCCAGGCCGTCGAGCGCATCTGCGAGGCGATTGCGGCCGCGGAATGAAGACCCGGTACCGAGATTGAGGGGGACATTCACGACATGACAGCGTGGTTCACAGTAGTGAGCTTCTCAGCCGCCGCGATTAGTCCTCTCCTGGCGCCTCTGTCGCTTGCGGAGCGAGTGAGTTTTTCGCCCTACCTGGTGACATCGACCATCGATCTTTGCCTCGCCGTGGCGTGTCTCACGCTTTGGCGGGCCGCGCCCGACTATCCGATCTTCCGCATCTTTGGCTTATACCTGCTGGTCGCGGTCCCGATTCAACTGTGGACGTATATGGGCGGCGGCGAAACAGTCTGGCCCCTGAATATCATCGCAACCCCGCTGCTTGTGGCCACGGCCGGGGAGGCGATGCACGTCCCTTACCGGCTTTGGGTGCGCATTCTGTGTATCTTCGGCGGCGGGGTCATCCTGACCGAGTGCTTTACACCGTTGGTCGTTTTGCGTGGCCTGCCCATCGATCTGGCGCAGATTCTGCTTGCCGTGATGATTGTGCAGGCAATCCGCCGCAAGGCGCCGGGCTACAAGTACACGGCAACCATTGTCTCGGGGTACTTTCTGGTGCATTGGCTTGGCTCCCGCAACTTTCGAGCCATCGCGCATGTCTCCGAGTACACACTCATCGGCGGTTGGCGATGGAGTTTCATTTCCGTCGCTCTCACGCTTCTGGGGACGGCTCTTCTGGGCTTGTTCGTCCGCGAGCTAATCTTCGACCGTCGCGAGAAACAGCGGCTGGACGCCGAGCTCGAATCGGCCCGCGCGGTCCAGCAGGTTCTTATTCCGGAAGACATTCCGGCCGTGCCCGGATTCGTCATCGGCAGCGTCTACAAACCGGCAGGCCAGGTGGGCGGCGATTTCTTTCAGACCATGCCGACCAGAGCCGGCGGTCTTCTTGTGGTCATTGGAGACGTGAGCGGCAAGGGAATGCCCGCCGCCATGACCGTATCGCTGCTCGTGGGCACGGTGCGCACTCTGGCGCATTACACGCAGAGCCCACGAGAAATCCTGGCCGCCATGAACCAGCGCATGCTCGCGCGCAGCCGGGGCGGATTCACCACCTGTCTGGTGCTGCGCGCTGACCCCGACGGTAAACTCACCGTCGCCAACGCCGGACACATTGCACCCTACCTCGCTGGAGAAGAGCTGATGGTCGAGAATGGCCTTCCCATCGGCCTCTCGGCCGATGCCAGCTATCCTGAATCCCAATTCCACCTTTTGCCGGGCGAGCAGCTTACGCTCGTCACCGATGGAGTCGTCGAAGCGCGCGATGAAGCAGGGACGCTGCTCGGCTTTGAACGCACCGCGGAGCTCAGCGTGCAGCCGGCCGAAGCCATCGCGCGCGCCGCGCAAGACTTCGGACAGGACGACGATATCACTGTGCTCACTCTTACGCGCATATCTTCCTCCGCCGCGGAGATCGGTCGGCGAGCGCCGGTCCCGGCGTAACTTTGCACCCGCACGCGATTGTGGCGATGCGGCTGGCAGTTATGCATGCAGACCGCGTTGCGCGCGGTAGAAGCGCCTCAAAGGCTTGTATTATCGATAAACAGATGTGTATTCGGATCTCTTGTGGAGTTGTGCTGGCTGCCTCGGCGGTGCTGGCGCTCGCCTTGGCCGCTTGCAAATCGCTGCCACCCTCCAAGCCCGCCGCTGAATTTACCCCGCAGGAGGCCCGTGGCGCACAGGTATTTCAGGCCAACTGCGCCCGCTGCCACTATCCCACCACCACCGCAGGATTGAAGGGGCCGGGGCTGCAGGCGATCACCAAGGTCAAGGCCATGCCCTCTGGCGCGCCGCCCACCGATGAGCGGCTCACGGCTCTCATTCAACACGGCCGCGGCATGATGCCCGCGACATCACTCGAAGACCCGCAACTGAACGATCTGCTGGCCTACTTGCGCACCCTGTGACCCCATGACCCCATGCTCTATGACCGACCCACTGCAACCCGGCAACCAACCAAA
Source organism: Occallatibacter sp. (assembly GCA_035642355.1). Taxonomy (GTDB): domain Bacteria; phylum Acidobacteriota; class Terriglobia; order Terriglobales; family Acidobacteriaceae; genus Telmatobacter. Next base: position 20,228 of record DASQSP010000144.1, on the reverse strand, counting down.
CAGCGAGCACGACCCGTACCGGCCGGCGCCCCCATCGCCACGGACCACGCCGCCGCGCACCATGCCGCCGCCGGGCCTGCTGGCCATCGGGCTTTACCTCGTGCTGCTGGCCGGCGTGCTGATTCTGGGCGTGGCTCAGCGCTACTATCCGCCGCTGTTTCTGGCGTTCGCCGCAGCTTTCTTCACCGCCAGTGCCGGCTTGGTCCTGCTGTTTCGCTGGGCCTGGGCTGGAGCGCTGGCGGCGGTCTTTCTGCTCTCCTGCTACAACGGCTGGATATTCGCCGCCTCGCACTCCGGCAGCGCGCTGGTGCAGGGGCTGCTCAACGCCGTCTTCTTTCTCTATCTCATGCGCGCCGAGGTCCGCGAGCGGCTCCACTGATCGCTACCACAGCGTGCGGCAAACGCCGGACTGATGGATGCGATCGTCGCGCGTGATGAGGACCAGCCCGCATTCGAGCGCGGTGGCGGCGATGAGGCGGTCCATCGGGTCACTCGGAAAGGGCTCGGGAAACTGCGCGGCCTGAGCAGCAATTGCCGCATTCACCGGAATGATTTCAAACTCTGCACCAAGCCGGCCAAGAAAGTCCCTCACTTCGACATGAAGCTGGATGCGCTTGCGGCGAGCGATGTAAGCAATTTCATAGAGCGAAATTACTGAGAGAGCCAGCTTGCCGCCAGTTTGTCTCGTCTCCTGAATAGACCTCTTTGCTCCTATCGAGAGCCTTTCCGGACTTACGGCAAGCCAGACAGCACAATGCGTATCGAGCAGGATCACTTGTCGTTTTTCTCAATCACAGGCCAGCGCTCGTCGGACATGATTTCCCATTCCTCATCCGTAAACGGGGAACTGACAATATCTACTCCATCGGGAATAGTCGCCAGCCCACGCAGGAAGCCGAAGATTGATTCGGAATCGGGAGCGACACGGGGCCGGTCCTCAGACGGCACCACGCGGGCCACAGGTTTGCCGCGCTTGGTGATCAGCACCGGCTCGCCGGTGGCGTTCACTTCGTCCATAATGGCAAGGCAACGAGCCTTGAACTGTCCGGCTGGTATGGTGCGCATGGCGCGTACCTCGAAAGATCATCTTATCATGACTATGGTCACTTGACTATGGTCATATCAGGATCGTCAACCTAAGTCTTTGCAATGGAAGAGCGCGATGGTACTCTTCTGCCCATGCTGCGCGCATCCCTTCGTGCCATCCTCTGCCTTGGACTCACGTCCTTCCTGCTGATTTCAGCGAACGCCGCCGACACCCCCAAGAAGCGCGACATCACCCTGGACGATCTGGCACGGCTCAAGCGCGTCAGCGGTCCCGTGCTCTCGCCCGACGGCGAGTGGATTCTCTACAGCGTCAGCCAGGTTGACACCAAAGAAGACAAGTCCCAATCCCATCTCTGGATGGCGAAGTGGGATGGTTCCGCCAACCTGCAGCTCACCTACGGCAAGGAAGGCGCGGGCGAGCCCCGCTTCAGCCCCGACGGCAAGTACATCAGCTTTCTCTCCTCGCGGCCCGGCCCGGCCAAGGGCTCGCAGGTGTGGGTCATGGACCGGCGCGGCGGCGAAGCCGAGCAGTTGACGGCCATCACCGACAAGGACCTCGAAGACTACAGTTGGTCGCCGGACTCGAAGACTCTGCTGCTCACTCTCCGGCCCAAGCTCGAGCCCGACGCCGAGGAGGGCAAGCCGCCCGCGCCGCCCAAGCCCATCGTGATTGACCGCTACCACTTCAAGCAGGACGTGCAGGGCTATCTGCGCGACGACGAGTGGAACTCGCTCTACCTCTACGACATTGCGACAAAGAAGGCCGAGAAGCTGACCACCGACAAGAACGTGAACGAGAACGGACCGGAGTGGTCGCCCGACGGCAAGTGGATTGCCTATGTGAGCAATCACGACAGCGATCCGGACCGCTCCGACAACACGGATGTATTCGTGGTGGAGCCCAAGGCGGGCTCGACCGCACGCAGACTCACCACCTGGACCGGCCCGGACAGCGGACCGCTGGCCTGGTCGCCGGACTCGCAGTCGATCGCCTACACCCAGGGCGCGCCGCTCAAGCTGCTCGAGTATTCGCAGTCGCGCCCCGCCATTATTGCTCTCGACGGCAAAGTGACTTATCCAGCGAGTAAGTTCGACCGCGCGGTTCGCGATCCTATTTACTCGGCCAATGGACATTTGAGTTATCTCGTCGAGGACGATCGCAATCAATATCCGGCCGAAGTCGCGCTCAGCGGAGAGGGAATTCAGAAGGAACTCAACCGGCAGGGCACGGTGTTGGGGTGGGACGGAAAGGCCGGCCATCGCGCCGTGCTTTTTACGGACGATACCAATCCCGGCGAGATCTACGCGCTCGAAAACGGCACCCTGCGCAAAATCACCACGCAGAACGACGCACTGGTCGCCGAGCTGAACCTTGTACCCACTGAGAACATTGAGTACAAGAGCAAGGACGGCACGGATGTGCATGCCCTGCTTACCAAACCCGCCGACTTCAAGGCGGGGTCGCCGGTGCCGATGATCCTCTTCATCCACGGCGGGCCCAACGGGCAGGACGAGCACAGCTTCGATTTTCTGCGCCAATGGCTCGCCACCAAGGGCTACGCCGAGCTGAACGTGAACTACCGCGGCGGCTCTGGCCGCGGCCAGGACTACGCCAAGGCCATCGCCGCCGATTGGGGACACTATGAGGTCGAAGACCTGCTCGCGGGCGTGGACAAGGCCGTGGCTCTCGGCGTGGCCGACCCCAACCGCATGTGCGTCACGGGCTGGAGCTACGGCGGCATCCTCACCGACTACACCACGGCCAGCACCGACCGCTTCAAATGCGCCATGAGCGGAGCGGGCGTGGCCGCGCCCATGTCGTTCTACGGCGACGACCAGTACATATTGCAGTACGACAACGAGCTGGGCCCGCCGTGGAAGAACCTGCAGCTTTACGTCAAGATGAGCTACCCCTTCCTCGAAGTCGACAAGCGCATCCACACGCCGATGATGTTCATGGGCGGCACCGCGGACATGAACGTGCCGCTGCTCGGCGGCGAGCAGATGTATCAGGCCCTCAAGTCCCTGGGCCGTCCCACCGAGTTAGTCGTCTATCCGGGTCAGTTTCATGGCTTCACCAAGCCGAGTTACATCCGGGATAGGTATGAGCGCTGGCTGGCCTGGTGGGACAAGTACACCAAGCCCGCGCAGCCAGCGACGGCTCCCGACGCGAAGAAGGGCGAGTAAGCCCGGAGGGTTCCATTGGCATGAAGGAAGCAACCGCAGCGCGTTGGTTTTGGGTCGCGACAATTGTTAACGCTGTCGCGACCATCCTTCTCGTGCTCTTAATTTATGGGGCGCTCGTCATGTTGGCGATGTTCTCGTCGCCTACAAGCATGATCCCATTCTTCCTGCTTCCCGCGATCGTTCTTCTCCTATCGGCGGCGGGGCTATTTCTTGTGCGTGGGCTTAGGAACCGTTTTGGACGCTGGATTGGCTATGCTGTCCATACGGGAGGGTTCCTGCTTAGTTTTCTAATGCTTGCTTATCTTGGCTTCCTGTGGTCAGGCATTGGAAGCGGCAAAGAAACCTATCTGATTCCGGATGGATACCAAGGCGAGGTGTCAATCATTTATCCGGTTACGCACGGAAGCATGAAACCGCGAGGACCAAGAACTGCGGTCTATACGATTCCATCAGACGGGGTTCTGGTAGCCTCAAATCCCGAAGTAACGAGTTGGAGCGGCTGGACGAAGACGCGGTACTACTATGTCTCCAACGGTGGCGTCCGCAGGGAAATTACAGAACATTGGGATTCGACAATACCTGAAACCCCTGAGAACCTGTCGAACACGAAAGATATCGGCATCTACCGTGAGACAACGGGCTATTCCAGCGACGCCAAGGGATGTACATTTCAAACAAGCCAATTTTATGTCGGCACGAAAGCATATCTCTTACGCAAATCCAAGCCCATCGATCTGGAAGGCTACTCTGCTGACAACAGTCTTGGCTGTTCTGTGAAGCGTTGATCGAGACCATTGGTTCAGGCTTCACCAACGTACAATGGAATCGTGATCGAGCTGGTCCAGATCGAGCCCGCGCGCAAAGCCCCGGCCCCCAAGCCGGAGTGGCTGAAGGCGCGCGCGCCGGTGGGCGAAAACTATCACGACCTCAAGCGCCTCGCCCGCTCGCTCGGCCTGCACACCGTCTGCGAGAGCGCCCACTGCCCCAACATCGGCGAGTGTTGGCACCACAAGACCGCGACCTTCATGATGCTGGGCAACCTGTGCACCCGCCGCTGTGGCTTTTGCGCCGTGCCCAAGGGCCGTCCCGAGCCCATCGACTTCGACGAGCCGCGCCGCGTGGCTGAGGCTGTCGCCACGTTGGGTCTGGAGCACGCGGTCATCACCAGCGTCAATCGCGACGACGATCTAGTCGGCGGCGCACGCGCCTTCGCTCTGGTCATCGCGGAGATTCGCCGCCAGGCCCCGGGATGTCGCGTCGAAGTGCTTATCCCGGATTTTCAAGGCAACCGCGAGGCCATTCGCACCGTGGTCGAGGCCCGCCCCGAGGTGCTCAACCACAACACCGAATCCGTGCCGCGGCTCTATCGCGTGGTGCGCTCGGGCGCGCGCTACGAGCGCACTCTTGAGTTGCTGCGCTTCTCCAAAGAGTTAAATCCCGCAGGGGTTACCAAGTCGGGCGTGATGGTCGGCCTCGGCGAAGAGACTGCCGAGCTGCTTGAGGTCTTCAGCGATCTGGCCGCCGCCCACTGCGACATTCTCACCATCGGCCAATATCTGCGCCCCTCGCGCGACCACCTGCCCATGGCGCGGCTCTACGCGCCGCGGGAGTTCGCCGAGCTCAAGACAGAGGCATTGAAGATGGGCTTCCGCCATGTCGAATCCGGGCCGCTGGTGCGCTCCAGCTATCACGCCCACGAGCAGGCGGCCTCAATGGCAGGGTTGACGACGATGTAACTATGCGCCGCTTGCCAGATAACCGGCAGGCGTAACGATGCGGAAGTTCTTGTAGACACCAAGAGCCAGCAAATCCTTGTCGCCGGAAACAATAGCCCGCGCTTTGGCCACCACAGCACACTCAATCACCATGTCGTCATTGGGGTCGCGGCACACGCGCAGCTTGCCCGGGACGCGGACGTAGATGGCTCGATGCAGCAGGAACCCAAGTCGCAACTTGACCTGAGCTGGCTCCCACTGAAACTTGAGAGTGAGGATGCGGAAAATTTCCTCTTCAATCTGATCGCAGATGGCGATTGTGTCATAGCTCAGAGCCGCCTCGATGGCGAGCACCGGAGCGCTGCGGCGATGTCCGAACTGCATGGCGGAGATCCAGACGCTGGTGTCAAAGACGACCGGCATCAGGCACGCTTTCTCCGCACGGCCTGGCGCTCGGCGCGCATTTCGCTGCGCACTTCATCAACCAGACGCGGGATGTCTTCTTCGGTGTAGCCGCGCGGATTGCGCGTGCCGGCATAGCGGCCCATTTCAGCGAAAGCGCTGGAGATCTCGCCCTTCTCATAGGCACGAAAAGCCTCGCGCATCAGTTCGCTCATGGAACGGTTCTGGCGGCGGGCAAGAGACTGAGCCTTTTCCGCCATCTCCGGCGGCATGGAAATAGTAAAGACGCGAGAACGGCGCTCGGCAGGCATACTGATTACCTCTATGACATTGTATGCAATTGTCATACAGAAACCAAGTAGCGATCTCAGCGGCCCATTGTCAGCATCTCCGGCACAAAAAGAACGCAGGCTACCAGCGCCACAACCACTACGCCCGCAAACGCCAGCCATGTCCATCTCGTCCAATGCACGCAAAGCCTTTCCCCAAGGGCCGGATTCGCTAATATATTGTTTTGGACGTAGTGAGGAGAAAGATGGCATCGATTATGGACGGCAATCCGGCGCTCAAAGAAATCTACACCAGCCTGAAACACCGCATGGACCAGGCCGTAGCCGGCTTCCAGGCCAACCTGGCCTCCACGCGCACCGGCCGCGCCAGCGTGCACATGCTCGACCAGATCAAGGTCGACTACTACGGCAGCCTCATGCCCATCAATCAGTTGGCCCAGGTCTCCACGCCCGAGGCGCAGTTGATTCTCATCGCGCCCTTCGATCCCACGGTGCTCAAAGAGATCGAAAAGTCCATCCAGGCCTCCGACCTCGGCTTTAATCCCATGTCAGACGGCAAGATCATCCGCGTGCCCATCCCGCCCATGACCGAGGAGCGCCGCCGCGATGTCGTCAAGCACCTGAACAAGGTGCTCGAGGAGCACCGCACCGCCGTCCGCAACGTGCGCCGCGACGGCAACGACGCCCTCAAAAAGCTCGCCAGGGAAAAGAAGATCAGCGAGGACGAAGAGAAGCGCTCGCTCGAAGAGATCCAGAAGATGACCAACGACGAGATCCTCCGCATGGAAGAACTCGCCCGCAGGAAAGAAATCGACGTCATGCAGGTGTGAGCTTCTCGCTCACGCAACAAAGAAACGCCACTGCATAGGAACGGCGTTTCTTTTGTGTGAGACTTCCCCTTACTTCTTCGCCCGCTTATAAAATGGCAGCGGCACCTGCTTCGCCCTCACCCGATTCGCCCGGCACTCGACAATCACGTCCGCGCCGGATGCAGCAACTTCCGGCGGCACCAGCGCCATGGCGATGTTGGTCTTGAGAAACGGCGCGGGCGAGCCGGACGTCACGATGCCGATGCGCTCTCCCTCCAGGGAAAGCACAGCGTACCCGTCGCGACCGATGCCGCGCTCCATCATTTCGAGACCGATGACTTTGCGCTTCGGTCCGCCCGAGGCTTGCACGGCCAACAACGCCTCGCGGCCAATAAACTCACCCTTGTCCAGCTTGAGCCAGCGGTCCAGTCCCGCCTCCAGCACATTGATCTCGTCGGAGATTTCGTGCCCGTAGAGGCTCATGCCGGCCTCGAGCCGCAGCGTGTTGCGCGCTCCCAGCCCGCACGGCCGGATGCCGAACTCCGCGCCCGCATCGAGCAGCGCCTCCCACATCTTCACCGTCGTCGCTTCGTCTGACGGGATGTAAAGCTCAAAGCCGTCTTCGCCGCTGTAGCCGGTGCGCGCAATCAGCACGTTGTTGACGCCCGCCACCTGGCCCCACGTGAACCAGTAATTCCTGAGCGCCGCGACATCAACCTTCGTCAGCTTCTGCAGTGTCTCCAGCGCGCGCGGACCCTGCAGCGCAAGCTGCGAGTAGTAGCTCGAGTAGTCATTGATATGGATGCCCGGCATGCCGCCAACATGCTGGCGAATCCAGGCATAATCCTTGTCCTTGGTCCCGGCATTCACCACCAGCAGATAGTCATTCTCGGCCAGCCGATGCACCAGAATGTCGTCCACAAACGTGCCCTCGGGCGTCAGTAGCGCCGAGTAGTGCGCCTGCCCGTCCTTCAGCCGCGAGGCATCGTTCATCGTGATCTGCTGCACCGCAGCCAGCGAGCCCGGCCCGCGAAACTGGATCTCGCCCATGTGGCTCACGTCGAACAGGCCCACACCGGTACGCACCGCCATGTGCTCTGCAATTAGCCCGCCACCGGCGCCGGGATACTCCACAGGCATGTCCCAGCCGCCGAAGTCGACCATCCTGGCCTTCAGGGCGCGGTGGGTCGCGTTCAGGGCGGTTTTCTTGAGCGGTGCGGCAACGGGCGCGGCGGGAGTGGTCATCGGAGAGTCCTTTCATGGAGCGCGGACGCGGCCTGCGGCCATAGGCCATCGGCACGGTCACATGCTTACCATAGGGAGTGAGACGCAGCGGGGTCAAACGCCGCGCGGCGGCCACGCTCTGAATCCGCGTCCGGCGAGGAAAATGTAAACTCGCGCCCGCTAACTTGCGGCGCGGGAATGATAGGCTGGCGGCATGGAATTCAGCTATCGAATTAGCGAGCAGGATTATCGCGAGGCATGGAAGCTGCGCCTCAAGCAGGGCCAGAGAGGTCCCATTCTAAAGACGATTGCATTTTGGGTCGTGATTCTTATCTGCCTCATGCTGCTTTACAGCGTTATCCAGCGGCAGGCGCAAACGCATCAGGCGGTTGGGAACTCATCAGAAGCGATCGCGCGCGAGGTTCAACAGCCGGCAGCACCTGCCAGGCCTGTGCACGCTAATTGGGAGAAGTTGTTCGTCGATGGCCCCTTCGTCCTGATGGCGATCATCTGGGTCATAGTTATGATTAATCTGGGTCCGAAGCAGCTACGGCGTCTCTACACAAACGATCCGATGATGCAGGGGGAATTTACTGTCGAGATAAGCCCCAATGGCCTCGCCTCAGCAAACACGGCAGGCACGTCGTCGAAGACGGGCTGGAACATATACGACTTTTGGCGCGAGGGACGTGATGTGATCGTGATCGTACTTCGATCGCAGGCGTACTTTGTAATCAGTCTCAGGGAATTTTCCATACAACAGCGCGAAGAACTGCGCACGATTCTGACGCAGGCATTGCCACCGAAATAGAGCGGTTGATGGGCGCGTGCACGCCGTTGAATGCGGACTTTAGCGCGCTTGAGCAACTTGCCTCTGTGAGTCGTGTCTCAAAGTATGCAGCTCACACGAAATGAAGCGAGCTGCTGCGAGGGCAAGATGACAACAAGTGCGGTTCAGTTGGCGATACTCGATTGGCTGCGATTCGGCTTCCATGGCGGCCGAGGTGGCGGCTTTGGTTTCTTCTTGGTGGGAGTGGTGCTGATCGGCGTGCTGGTGTGGCTGCTGATCGGCCGAGGACGGGCCCAGAACTAGGGCCTGCTCACGCTACAGCGGCGGTGTGGCCGAGCGCTTCCGTGCCCGCCAGAACGAGCTGACGCTCAGATAGAAAAAGACCGCGACCACCACTGCCGAAGACACGAAGGTGCGGTGGTCCGGTCCGTGGACATAGCTCAGCCGCGTGCGCCACAGGGTGGGCGCGAACACCAGCACCGGCAGAGAAAAGAACAGCCCCGTCACCTGCAGCCACACAATGCTGCCCGCCCGGCCAAACGGCTTCAGGAATCCCCCCACGCCGCGCGCCAGGCTGCCGTTCGTTTTCCCGGAAGTGCGAACCTGAGCGCGGGGTGCGTGCTGCGCCGCCTGGGGCGATGGTGTGGCTGCTGGCCCGGCGAGCCGCTGCGCCGCAACGCGGCCTGCCACCCGCATTCCCACGCCCACCACCCGGCCAATGCTTTCAGGCTTCATTTCGATATGATGGTAACAGCGGTACCGTAACCCGGGTCGCGGCGCAGATTTCCGACGCGCGCCAGTTGCCGACGGACCGCAACGGCAGTAAGGTAGTACAAATCGTACGCCGCCCAGCGCCCGTCCCGCGCCGGCCGACGTCCCGGAGGCCTCAGTGACGTCTCGCTTGCGCGAACTCATCCAACAACTCGGAGAAGCGATCCACGAATCGGTGATTGAGAGCGAGCAGATTGCCGGCGTTGTCCAGGACATCCGCAAGCACGGCTTCGATGTGCTGCTGATGCTGGAGGCGACCATCGGGCTGAACGAGGTGGGCGCCAAGGATGCCGAGGGCGCGGAGGCCGGAACCGAGACCAATCCCGACGGCACGCCCTTCACCAAAAACGACGTCAACTTCCTGCGCTCGCTGCGCATCTCCGTCGAAGGCGAAGACGAAGAGGATGTGCAAAAAGAGGACGACAGCGCCGAAGCATAAACTCGCGTGCTCTTACGCGATCTCACGACAACTTAGAGCGATTTCACCATTTATATACCCGCCTCGGGTGCCCCCGGTCCCTCGCCTTCGGGGACCGGGGATAGGAGTTGGGTACACCTACACTGAAACAACTTAGCTGCGCCAGTGCAGTTCCACAGGTCCATCCATCGGATGTTTTGCCGGAGTGCCGCTGTGCGCCGCATCCAGCCGCGCCGTATCTAGCCGCGCCGTATCTAGCCGCGCCTGCTTCAGCGCGAAGTACCACTTCGCGGGCTTGTCCGCGTCATCGATCAGCATCAGGCTGGGATTGTGTTTCAGCCCCTCGGCCTGCTGAATCATGGTCTCCTGATCTTGCCGCACAAACCGCGCGCCAAAGAACTTCGCAATCGGCGTGACGAACGGAACCCAATAAAAAATATTCCACGCCGCAATCACATCGATGCGGCAGGTCGATGCCGTGACCGGCGTGATGGTCGTCAGCGAGGAAAACCACTTTTCCCCGCAGCGGATCACCTCCGTGCGCCGGTTGGGCAGCACAAAGTCGATGGTGGTCTCAATCGGCTGGCCATAGACGCCGAGCAGCTTGTAGGGCGCCGAGTTGCCGCTGGGCGCGTGCGCGCTCATGCGAAAGCCCTCGGGAATCGGCTCGAAGCGCTTGGTCTTCTCGCGGATGCTGGCGCGCGAGCGCCACCACCACGCCTGATGCACAAATGGGCCGTGCGCGGGATCCATGAGGCCGATGATGCCGTGATCCACGTTGCAGGGCAGGTCCGCGGTCAGGAAGGCGGTACGGAAGCGCGGCCCGAACTTCTTGAGATCCGGCGCCGCGGGCTGCGCGCCCTGCGAACCCGGCGCAAGCTTGCCGCTGCCCGGCCCTGGAACAAAAACCCAGGCGTGGCCGTCGCGCTCCTCGCACGGAAAGGCCGTGGCATAGATGCGCGTCGCGTCCAGCTTGTCGTGCGGAGTGAGCGAAGGGATCAACTCGCAGCGGCCGCTGCAGGGCTCGAACTCCCACCCGTGATAGCGGCAGGTCACGCGATTGCCGTCAAACCAGCCCTCGCTCAGCGGAATGCCGCGGTGCGGGCAACTGTCGCGCATGGCAAACACGCAGCCATCGCCGCGCCGCCCCAGCACCAGCGGAATCCCCAGCAGCATGGCCTTGGCCAGCCTGCCGCGGCGCAGCATATCGGTCCGCAGCGCCGGGTACCAGTCATCGTAAATCAACGTGGCGCTGGGGCCCTGAATACGAACGCCAGCTTCGGTTGTCGTCGCAAACGCCATGGGTAACTGACGATAGCATTTCGGCCATCGCCGGTGCCAACGGGCCTGAAGCAACGGGAATGGAGCAGGCGCGCCGTGCGCCCGCTCCCTATCCCGAGCGGCTACTTCTTCGGCTGGCTGGCGGGCGGCACAATGCCGTTCATGCGCAGATACTCCACCATTTGGCCGTAGTGGTCCATCATGTGCGCGATTCCAAAGGCGGCTGAGCCGGCGCGCGTGCCGTTGCTGGTCTGGATAAAGGCATTCTCGGCAGTAATGCCGTCGACGTAGGTATGGGCCACGACGAAGGAGTCCTTCAGCGCCTGCATGATCTCGGCCTTGGTCTTGAGCTTGGCGAAGGCCTCGCGGTCATCGACCAGGGGCTTGGAGGGATCGTGGAAGAAGTACTGGTTGGCCTCGGCCACATGCTTCACCTGATCGGCAAAGGTGCGGACGCCTTTGAAGTCGCCGTAGGTGGTGGGCGGCGCGAAGTCGAATTTGTCTTCCGGCATGGCATCTGCCGCGGCGACGAACTCACCTTCCTCCAGGGCGAGGAGCTTGCCGTAGATCTGGGCGGGGGCGATGGCGGTGCCGACGGCTGGCTTGGCCGGCGCGGCGGCCTGTGCTGAAGCGAGAGCGGGAGCGGCGGCCAGCAGGCAACAGCCAAGCACGCGCGCCGTAAACGATGAGGGGATTCGCATGTAATTCTCCTTGCGCGGCCGGATCGATTTCTTGAAGCAAAAAAGGGTGATCAGTCTCAGGCTGCGTCAAGGGCACTCTATCAGAGCGGCGGCATTGGCCGAAAGCCGCGCGCTGTGAATCTATTGTCGAATACGCCGCCAGCGCGCGGAACAGCCTAGTCCACCCGGCTCAGCCTGCCGCTGCGAACCACGAAGCGCTCACCGCGCCACACGACAACATTGCCGGCAAAACCCGCGGCCCACAAGCCCATTCCGATCAGGTCGCGCAGCGGCAGCAGACCCAGATTCGGCAGCACCTGGCGGTCGCCGAGCACTGCTGCGCCTGCCGTCATCGCCACCGTGAGGCGCAGGAAAAAGACCAGTCCGAACAGCCACACGCTCAGCGGACTCAGGCCGCTGGCGATCAGGTTCGCGAGCGCCCACCCCAGCGCGTGCGTAAAGATCAGGCCGGCGTAGCCGCCGGGGCGCGCGTCGCGCACGGTGCGCAGCCAGCGTAACTGGTGATCGACAAAGCCGCGCCAGTCGTAGGGCGGCACCGCGGTCTCCACAACCTCGGTGCTGAGCACCACGCGATAACCGGCCCGCGCAATGCGCGCGCCCAGCTCGTAGTCGTCGGCCAGTTGATCGGCCAGCGCGGCAAAGCCGCCGACGGCGTCAAGGGCCTCACGCCGCACCGCCAGCGTGGAGCCGAGGCCGTAACGCAGGCCGCGCTCCACCAGCTTCGCCAGCAGCACCGACGCCTGAAAATCCGTGGCGATACCCAGCGCCTCAAGCCGCGAAGGCAGCGTGTCATGCGCGCGGCCGCGATAGAGTGCCGTCACCAGCCCAACCGGCGGCGTGGCCGGCAACTGCGCAAAGCCGGAGAGAATGCGCTCCAGGTAGCGCGGCGAGACCGTGATGTCCGAGTCGTTGATGAGCAGGAACTCGTACCGCGCGTGCGGCACAAGCTGAGTGAGCGTCCCAACCTTGCCGTTGGCGCCGAGTTTGAGCGGACACTCGATCAGCCGGATCGCACGCTCAGGGAACTCGCGCTCAAGTTCGAGAACCGCAGCAACTGCCGGATCGTCCATCGACGAGACACCGAACAGCAGCTCGAATTCGCCCGCATACTGCTGGCGGCAGTGGGTGCGAAATGCCTCCAGCATGCCGGGGTCGAGGCCCTTGAGCGATTTGAGAATGCTGACGCGGGGAGCAAACGCCGGCGCGGGCCGGTGCCGCTCGCGGAGAAACAGGCGCGCGGCCAGCCAGGCAGCGGCAAGATAACCCATGCCGGCCACGGTGAGCGCCGTGGTCGCTGCTTCCACGGCCAGGGCCAAAGCGTGCGGTATCACGAACCCTAGTGTAGCGAAGACGCGCGCCTATTCGTAGCGCAGCGCTTCGATAGGGTCCATCGCGGCGGCCTTCCACGCCGGATATATCCCGAACACCAGACCGATGGCGCAGGAGACGGCGAAGGCAATCACGACCCATGTGGCGGAGAGCGCCGCGTGCAGAAAGCTCACCGCGTAATGCAGGATGAGCGTGAAAAGCGCTCCGGCGAAGATGCCCAGCACGCCGCCCACCGCGCACAGCGTAATGGCCTCCAGCGTGAACTGCAGCAGGATGTTCTTGCGCGTAGCGCCAATGGCCTTGCGCACGCCGATCTCGCGGGTGCGCTCGGTGACGCTGACGAGCATGATGTTCATCACCCCCACGCCGCCCACCATCAGGCCCACGGAGGAGACGGCGACCATGAACAGAAACAGACCGCCGGTTAGCGAGTTCCACAACCGCGTAAGCGAGTCCGGGCTGAAGATAGCGAAGTTGTCATCCTGCTGCACGCGCACGCCGCGGCGCGCCCGCAGCAACTCGCGAATCTCTTCCGTCACCAGCGCCTTGTGCGCGGGGTCGTCGTACTTCACCGTAATCCAGAAATCCTTTAGTTCCGGATGAAGTTTGTGGAAGGTGGCCAGCGGAAAGTAGGCGGCATTGTCCTGCGCATTGCGGCCGCTGCCAAAGGGCTGCGGTTGGGCATCGAGCACGCCGATCACGGTAAAGATGTCGCCCTGGCAGTCCACATCCTTGCCGATAGGAGACTCGCTGGGAAACAGGTCTTCCGCCGCGTCGTGGCCGAGGACCACCACATTCGCCGCGCGGACTTCCTCCTGCTCGCTCCAGATGCGCCCCTCGGTAAGCTGCAGCGAATTCGTCTCTTTGAACGCCGCGGTGTCGCCCTGCAGCACAGTGTTCTGAATCTTATGGGTGCCATTCTTGAGCGAGACGGCGCCGATGCCGCTCTGCAAGTCTTGCAGAAACAGGCCGGGGTCGACAGCCTCGACATAGGGCAGAGAGCGCATGGCCACGCCGTCTTCATAGGTAAGCTGTTTGCGGTTGAGATCGGCAATCGACGGTCGCTTGCCAAAGGGCTCATAGCGATAGACCCACAAGGCGTTGGTGCCCAGCGAGCTGATGAAGCGATCGATATTCAGGTTCAGGCCGTTGATCGCCGACGAGATCAGAATCACCGTCGAGATGCCGATCGAGATGCCCAGAATGGTCAGGCCGGAGCGCAGCTTGTTCTTGCGCAGCGTGTCGAGGGCGAGCTTAATGGATTCACGTACCTGGCCGGGGATCATGTCTTAGCTCCTAGCTCCTAGCTTATAGCTAGAAGCTATCAATGCTATGCGCTATTCGCGACGCGAGGATCGCGATGAGGTCCAACCTGTCAATGGCAGCTCGCTCAGCTAGCAGCTAGGAGCTAGCGGCTGCTTATTACATCTCCGCCCGCAACGCAACAATCGGATCGAGCTGCGCGGCTTTACTTGCAGGATAAATACCGAAGAACAGGCCCACGCCGCCGGCGGCGGCCAGGCTCACCAGAATCGACCACAACTGAACCGAGGACGGGAAAGCGATCAACAGCGTGATGGTCTTGGCCGCGCCAATGCCCAGGATCACGCCCAGCACGCCGCCCAGCAGCGACAGCGTAGCCGACTCGATCAGGAACTGCAGCAGAATATCGTTGCGCCGCGCGCCCAGGGCCTTGCGCACGCCGATCTCCCGCGTCCGCTCCGTCACTGAGACCAGCATGATGTTCATGATAACGATGCCGCCAACCACCAGCGAGATGGCGGCGATGGACGCCACCACCGCGCCAAAGCTCGAAAGAATGCCCCCCAGAAGATTCTGAAAGGTGGCGCTGGTGTCGATGGTAAACGTGTCGTCCTCGCCAGGCTTGAGATGGCGCCGCGCGCGCATGATGGCGCGCAGTTGGTCCATTACGTTTTCCATCACTTCGCCGCCGCCGCCCGCGTCCACATAGATATCCATCGTGTCGTGCGCGCCGAACTGGGCAAGGTAGGCGTTCAGCGGGATGGCCACCCAGTTGTCCATGCTGGAGCCCAGCAGCTTGCCCTGCGCCTCGGCCACGCCAATCACGGTGTAGGGCGTGCCCGCCACGCGAATCTCCTTGCCCAGCGGATCGCCGGGGCCCAGCAGATTGTCTACAATGTCCGCGCCTACGATGGCCACATGGGCGCTATGCTGGTCCTCGATCTCCGTGAATCCCCGCCCCAGCGCAATATTGAGATTCGAGATGGCAGGCATCGTCCACGTAAAGCCGCGGATATCGGTGTCGGTTGTCGAGTGGTTGCCGAAAACCACGCCGCCGGTCTGGTTGCGCCGCGCACCCACTGAGACACACAGCCGGCACTCCTCCACAATGGCCTTGTAGTCGTCGTAAGTGACATTCTTGCGCCGCTGGTAGGAAAGATATTCATCTAAAGTGATGAAGGTCTGTGGCTGCTTGGTCACCGTGACCACGCTGGCCCCATAAGTATTTATCTTTTCGGTGACAAAGCTCTTCGCGCCGTTGGTCAGCGTGACCACCATGATGACCGAGGCGACCGCGATCACCACGCCCAGCATGGTGAGAATGCTGCGCATTTTGTTCGCCCACATCGACTGCAGGGCGAGTTTCACGGCCTCAATAAGTTCCATGCGATGAGTGCAATCGTAGTACCGCAGGCCAGGACATGGCAATCCGCTCGGCAAATATCCATGGCGCAACCGGGGATCGATAGCAGGTGGATTCCCGCCACGCGCAGTCTTTGCAGCAGGGTAGCACGCGAAAACCCGCTCCCAGTTAGGGAACCTCTGAACAAGCCCACTTTGTAACAGGGCACGACTTCAGTCGTGCCGAAAACAGCCCAATATCGTTTGGGCTTTAGCCCCTGCGGGGTCTTCGATTGACTTAATTCAGAGATTCCTTAGAGTTCTCCAGTCCCTCTATTCATACCGTAAAGCTTCTATGGGGTCCAGATTGGCAGCCTTCCACGCGGGGTAAATGCCGAACAAAAGTCCAATACCGCATGAGACCCCGAAACCCGTAAGTACCCACATGGTGGAGAGCGTGGCGGGCAGCCCGATGGGCAGAAGATAGATGATTCCCGTGAGAACGGCGCCGATCAGGATGCCGAGGATGCCGCCCACCGCGCACAGCGTCACCGCCTCCATGGTGAACTGCGTCAGCAGCGTGCGCTTGGTCGCGCCAATCGCCTTGCGCACGCCGATCTCGCGGGTGCGTTCGGTCACGCTCACCAGCATGATGTTCATAATCACCACGCCGCCGACGACAAGCGCGATGGACCCCAGCCCCAGCACCACCCACGCAAACACACCCAGCAACTGGTTGGCGATGTCGAGGAAAGTGTCGTTGGTTTCAATCTCGAAATCGTCCGGCTGGCCCGGTGCGTCGTGCCGGCGGGTGCGCATCAGCACACGGGCCTGATCCTTGGCTTGCTCCATCACCGCGGCTCCGCCGGAGGCGCGCGCGTAGATGTCCACCGAGTCGTTGTAGCCGTAAATCTGCTGATAGGTGGTGATGGGGAGCGCGACCCAGTTGTCCTGCGACTGGCCCAGGGTCTTGCCCTTGCGGTCGCCCACGCCCACAATGGTGTACGGCACGCCATCGACGCGGATCTCCTTGCCGATGGGGTCGCCGTCGCCCAGCAGATTATCCACAATGTCGTAGCCCACGATCACGTCCTTGGTCGCGTGATCCTCGTCGGCCGGGGTAAAGCCCCGCCCCAGGGCGATGTCGATGTTATTGAGGTCGAGCATGGTCGAGGTGTAGCCGCGCACTTCGGTGTTGTCGCTCGAGTGGCCGTTGGCCACCACATGGGTCGATTTGGACAGCAGCGCGCCCACCTCGCTGCACTCGCCGCAGGCCGCCTTCACGGCCTGGTAGTCCTCGATGCGCAGAATCTTGCGCTTCTGGTATTTCAGGTACTGTTCCGGCGTGAAGATCACGCTCGACTGGCGGGTGATGGTGAAAACGTCCGCGCCGTAGCCGGAGAGCCTGGTGCTGATGTAGCGCTTGGCGCCCTGCACCAGCGTGAGAACCATAATCACCGAGGCCACGCCCATAATCACCCCAATGAGCGTGAGAATGGTGCGCATCTTGTTGCCCCACAGGGACTGGAGCGCGAGTTTCAGGGCCTCGATCAGTTTCATCGTTTCGCTTTCTGCCGGGGTTCGTCTCGCGCTCATGCCCGCTCACTGCGCGCGCGGAGTTCTCATCATTCTTGCAGGACTTCCGCGCGAACGCCCGCATCCATATCGGAGGCGGACCCACTGCGGAGCTGCCGCGCCGCACGCAAGGGAGTGAGATCGAAATGGACGCGCGGAGTTTCCCGCCTTCTATTGGAAATACGCTGGCGGAGAGGAATTGGTTCCTGAGCGGGTCCGAATTCTGTTCAGGGACGGCAGCGGCGGCACGGGGAGGGGCCGCGCCGCTGCCTCGGTTTAGCGCAGATGATAGGTAAAGCCCAGCGTCACGCCATTGGGATCCAGCGTGTGGTTCAGAAAATCGGGAAAGCTATCGTAGGTATAGTCCCCGCGAACCCACACGCGCCTCCACAGCTTGTACTCGGCGCCGCCGCCCAGCGCCCACGTAGTGCGCGTGTCGTGGGTGTAGGTGGCGGTGGGGCTGTGCGGAAAGCTGAGGCCGCCAAAGCCCAGTTCCGCCTTGGCGAAGGGAGTGAATGTGCGCCAGCGGTGGTAGTTGTACACCGCGCCACCCACGCCCTCATAGTACGTGTAGCGGCTGCCGAGACCTCCGTCGCCGAAGTCCAGCGCGTGGCCCTCGGCCAGCACGCCCAGCCCATGCCACACGTCGGCCGTGACCCACACCGCTGGGCCAAAGCGCCTAATATTGCCATAGTCGCCCCACCAGTAGTCCAGACCGCCGCCGATGCCGAAGCGGATGCCGCTTCCAGATGCGGCCGGTTGTACCTGAGCGCAGACAGACAGGGACAGGGCGAGCCCGGCAACAACTAACAATAGCTTCGAATGCACAGTGAATCTCCTGACCGGGGAACTGCCTCCGAGCTGGATCAGTTCCGGGGTTAACCTGCGAATGGTTGAGGTTGAGACCAGGGCGGCAAAAGGTACAGTCTCCGGGGGACAAACCGGAAACTCGGGGGACGGTTGCGGTCCTTCTATTGCCGCCGCGGCCCTGGACCGGTGTGGCCTGCGGCTGGGTGACGCCTGCGCGGGGAAACCCGGCTAGTACTGTCACCGGATGATCTTGCAATCGCGCCAATGAATCTGGGTGCCCCAGGTCTCTTCCGCCGCGGCGGTTGACCTGGGAAACTACGAATCTTCACGGTCACGGTACTAGCTGGCCGACGCCAGTTGCGAGGTTGCGTTACCCGGAGATGGAAAGTTCAAGTTGTTGAGATACGTCTGGTAAAGCGGATCGGCGCGCAGCGTCGCCAGCATCGGATCCGACTGGAAGCCAAGGCTCCAGAGGGCCCCGTCCGCATAGGACTGCCGCAGCCAGCGAACCGCGTTGGTCCGGTCGGTCAGGCCCACAAAGATCAGGGCCAGCGGATAACTGCAATCGCTGCGACCGCGGGCACGCAGTTGCAGGAAGTCGTGCAAAATTCTCTGTGCCTCCCGGGTCTGTCCGGCAGCGGCATAGGCGTAGCCTAGCACACCCATCAGCAGCGCGTGCGGTGCGTGGCTGCGGGCATTGGCCGCCAGCGCCTCCAGCCGGGGCAGGCTCTCTTCCGGATCGTCGCGGTCCAGCGTCGCCAGCGCCTCAAGGGCATCCAGCGTGGCGCCGGCGTGACCCACAATACGCGCCTGCGCAATCAGATCGAGGGCCTTGGCCGAGTTGCCCGCAAGGTAGGCATGCCAGCTGCGCAGCAGCAGTGTGGGCGCGCTCAGCGGGCTGTTCACCGAGGCTTCCAGCAGCAGGTCCGAGGCCTCCGCAAGGCTGCCTTCGGCAATGTGCAGCAGCGCCTCGCCCACCAGCGCCGGTCCATGCTGCGGCCGCCGGTTCAGCGCTTCCTGGAAGCCCCGCCGCGCGGCCTTCCAGTCGCGCAACACCGCCATTCGGTGCCACGCGCGAGCGGTCCTGGTCTCAGGCGATTCGGGATCGATCTCCACGGCCCGGCGCAGCGCATCTTCCGCCGACGCGGCGCACAGCGGATCGTTGAAGTTGCTCAGCAGACCTCCGGCCAGCAGCGTGAACGCCAGACCCGCAAAGGCCCGACCGTTGCCCGGATCGAGATCGAGCGCATCCCGGAAGCCCCGCGTCATGGTCCCAAAATCGGTCGAGGAGAGCGTCTCCCACATGCCGTGCGCCAGCGTCGTCAGCTCCGCCGAGCGCCCTTTGCGAAATCCCGGCGCGGAGTAAAAGTCGAACACCTCGCGCCGCGCCCCAGCCGGCATCTCGGCCAGAACCGGCTGCGCCAGGACCGCATGCTCCAGGACAGAATGAGCTAAGGCTGGCTCGTCCAGCGCCGCGCGCGAGCCGCGCTTGCGCAGCCACCCGTCCAGTTCCTCGGCATAGGCAAAAATGGGGCCGCGGTCGCCGCCAAGCCGGTGTACCGGCAGGCCATAATCCGCCTGCCACCTCTGGACCGTCCGCGGGCTCCGGCCCAGGTAGCGGGCGATCGCCTTCCAGGAGCTGAATCTGGCATCGCGGCCAGTGATTTCTGTCGCAGCGGGGAGCACCCGGGTTACCTCCGGAAGAACGGCTGGGAAGCACCGTCTCATTGGAAAAATTCTAGCGGCGTCACCAATTGAGCGGGTGCTTTTTCTCTTCTGGATTTAACTTTTGGTAATGGTCATTACCCTCTGGCTGCTGAGTCCGCGACCACCTACGAAACCTTCGTACCGAACAGCCAGACTAAAGCTGCAACTTTAGCGGGAGCGGTGCAGCAAAGAGGGCGCACGCGCGGACGCGCCTGCGACAAAAGTGGGAGCGGGCCTACTCCACCGTGACAGACTTGGCAAGGTTCCGCGGCTGGTCCACATCGCAGCCCCGGCGCACCGCAACGTAGTAGGCCAGCAACTGCAGCGGCACAATCTCGATGAGCGGCGAAAGCAGCTCAAAGGCCGGCGGAATATGAATCACATGCTCCACCAGACTGCCAATGGTCGCGTCGCCCTCCGTGGCTACCGCAATCACGCGGCCCGATCGCGCCGTCACTTCCTGGATATTCGAGAGCGTCTTCTCATAGCGCAGCTTCGAGGCCGGGTCGGTCTCATCGCGCGTGGCCAGCACAACCACGGGCAGAGTTTCGTCGATCAGCGCATTCGG
>DASQSP010000143.1:0-19089 GCA_035642355.1 Occallatibacter sp. | reverse complement strand
GGTGCTGCAGCGGCCGTTGGTTTTGGAGGAGTCCAACCTTTCGGAGTCGGCGCCGCCAGTGCTGGTGCCTGCAGCCAGCCAGCCAAGGCCCATTGCCAAGCCGGATCGTGCTCATGTCCTTTGCCCAGCGGGCGGCCTCGGTTGTGACTGAGCGGCTGCTTCAAATCACGCACAGACCCAGTACACTGAGAGCAGATGTTGACACCAGCCGAAGACCCCGTCGATCAGCAGACCTCACCCAATGCGGCGCGCCTTGCCGAGCAGGCAGCCAGCCGCGCCGTCGCCTCGCGTGACCGCGCCTCCGGTGTCGCCCTGTGGCTGCGCGACCTGGTGATTGCGGCGGCCATCGCCGTGGTATTTATCACTGTTCTCTATCAGCCGGTGCGCGTGGAAGGCACCAGCATGCTTCCCGACCTTGAAGATCACGACCGGCTGTTCATCAATAAATTTGTCTATCAATTTCAATCCATCCATCGCGGCGACGTGGTCGTCTTTCACTATCCGCGCGACCCCGAGAAGAGCTACATCAAGCGCGTGATCGGCTTGCCAGGCGACCGCATCTGGATCGACCAGGGCCGTGTATGGCTCAACGGCCAGCCGCAGCGCGAGAGCTACGTACCCGACAAGTATCGCGATAGCCGCTCCATGGCCGAGATGGTGGTGCCCGCGGACAGCTACTTCATGATGGGCGACCACCGCTCCATCTCCTCCGACAGCCGCGAATTCGGGCCCGTGGAGCGTGAACTGATTTACGGCAAAGCCGTCTTCGTCTACTGGCCTGCGCGCGATGCCGGCGTGGTGCGTTAAGAGCCCCGTTTTTCACGCGCCGCACGTCTCCGCGAAACCTGCTAAAATCTATTGAATCCACTCCTCGGAGAGGCGATGCAAGCGATCTTAGCGCTCGAAGACGGGCGCATCTTCCACGGCCTCGGCCATGGCGCACCCGGCGAATGCCAGGGCGAGGTAGTTTTCAATACATCGCTAACCGGTTATCAGGAAATCGCCACCGATCCCTCCTATGCCGGGCAGATTGTCGTTCTTACCAATCCTCAAATCGGCAACTACGGCACCAACCAGGCAGACAACGAAGCGGCCAGGCCCTATATCGAGGGCCTGATCGTGCGCGAGTTCTCCGCGGTCAGCTCCAACTGGCGCTCCGAGCAGGTCACCGACGAGTACATGGAGCGCTACAGCGTTCCCGTGCTTGCCGAAATCGACACGCGCGCGCTGGTGCGCCACCTGCGCACATATGGGGTAATGCGCGGCGTGATCTCGACCGACGTTTCCAACCCCGATGCTCTCGTCCAAAAGGCCCGAAATATCCGCAAGATGGACGGTACGGATCTGGCGCGCGTGGTTTCGACCAAGTTGATTTACACCTTCGATTCCGACGACAGCCGCAACCAGTCGGGGGATTTTCTGCTCCCTGCGGCGCTCGTCCGCGAAGTGGGAGCGCGGGAACAGCACGTCGTCGCCTACGACTTCGGCATCAAGCAGAACATACTGCGCATGCTCACGCGCGAGGGCTGCCGGGTCACGGTGGTTCCGGCGGAGACCAGCGCCGACGACGTGCTGGCGCTCAAGCCGGACGGCGTGTTTTTGTCGAACGGCCCCGGAGACCCCGAGCCCGTCGAATACGCAGTCAAGTCCATCCGCCAGATGCTGGGCCGCGTGCCGATTTTTGGAATTTGTCTGGGTCATCAGCTTTGCGGTCTCGCTCTCGGCGGCAAGACCTACAAGCTCAAGTTCGGCCACCACGGCGGCAATCATCCTGTGCGCAACAACGTCACGGGCAAGGTCGAGATCACGGCGCACAACCACAACTTTGCAGTTGATCCAGACAGCGTGAACACGAACGAAGTGGACCTGACGCATGTGGACTTGAACGATCAGACGCTCGAAGGCCTGCGCCACAAATCGCTGCCGCTCTTCAGTGTGCAATATCACCCCGAAGCCGCACCCGGCCCGCACGACTCGCACTACCTGTTCCGCGACTTCCGCATAATGATGGAGGAGTGGAAATCATGAGCGGATTTGCAGTCAGAAGAGAAGACACAAGGCCGGAAGACATCATTATTCCGGAATTGGACCTTTCTTCTTTTTTGCCTGAGCCGCTTCAGTTCGACCAACTGCAACAAGCCGAAATTCCACGGTTGGCGCGAGACTCGGCAGTTATGAGCTTGCTCGAGCAGGCATTGCTCGGCATTCCCACCAATCACTATCTCGTGCGCGGGGACGCACGCCAGATGCGCGCCCTTGCTCAAGAAAGCGTCCATCTTGTTCTGACCTCGCCGCCGTATTGGACGCTAAAAAAATATGAGGAAGCCGATGGGCAACTTGGCCATGTAAGAGGATATGACGACTTCCTCGGCGAGTTAGGCCGAGTATGGCAGCGTTGTTTTGATCTCCTTGTTCCTGGTGGGCGTTTGATCTGCGTTGTGGGCGATGTGTGCCTTTCGAGACGGCAAAATGACGGACGCCACACGGTAGTTCCTCTTCACGCATCGATCCAGGAGACTTGCCGCAAAATTGGTTTCGACAATCTGGCGCCCATCCTCTGGCACAAGATTGCCAATGCAGTCTATGAGGTTTCCGGCGGCGGCGGCTTCCTTGGGAAGCCATACGAACCTAACTCCGTCATTAAGAACGACGTCGAATTTATTCTCATGTTTCGCAAACCGGGCGGCTATCGTAAACCGAGTACGGCAAAGCGGCTGCTCTCTATCATTAGCGCGGAGAACTATCAAAACTGGTTTCAGCAGATTTGGACGGGACTCACCGGAGCCTCGACAAAGGATCATCCCGCACCCTATCCGATTGAGCTAGCGGAACGCCTGGTGCGGATGTTCAGCTTTGCAGGCGATGTTGTGGTTGATCCGTTTTCAGGTTCTGGCACCAATGCAATTGCGGCCGCCCGCACAGGGCGGCACAGCGTAGGATTTGAAATCAGCGAGAAATATCACAAAATGTCAGTCGCGCGCTTCTACCGCGAGACGGGCGGTCTCTTTTGGCAGCCGGAAGTTAGCGTAATTATGGAGAAGCCATGAGCCTGCAGCCCTATTGGGAGAAGCGAGTCCATAACGCGGTGAAGCAATTTTGGTCGACGCGAGGAAATCAATCCCAAAAACAGGGAGCGAAGACCGGGGCGAAGGATGCCGGCAACCGTACGGCAGTTACGGGCGGCAAGCAGTTGGACGGATTCGTCGGACTGATTCGTGATTACCTCGTTGAACAGTGCAACGTTGCGCCCGCGAATATCTTCTTTAACAAGAAGGTCGAGTTGCCAGGATGGTTCCGGGCAGAGAAGCAGTGGGACTTGCTAGTCGTCGTGAACCAGGCTCTCATCGCGGCGATGGAATTTAAGTCGCAGGTTGGCTCGTTCGGAAATAACTTCAACAATCGCACGGAAGAGGTTTTAGGCAGTGCGACAGACATATGGACAGCCTATCGGGAAGGGGCATTCGCCCTCTCGCAGCGCCCCTGGCTGGGATATGTGATGTTGTTGGAGGAGATTGATGCTTCGCTCAGACCGGTCGGCGTCAAGCAGCCACACTTTCCGGTATTTCCGGAGTTCCACGATGCTTCTTATGCAAAGAGATACGAGATACTCATGACAAGACTCGTCAGGGAGCGCCTGTATGACAGCGCAACTTTGCTGCTCTCCAGCAAGAAATCGGCAAAGAGCGGCGAATATCATGAGCCCTCACACGAACTTAATTTTGAAAACCTCCTAAACTCGCTCAAGGCGCGAGCCATGGCAGGTTTCGGAGCTTCAAACTAAACCATGCCACGCAGAAATGACATTCAGAAGATCCTCGTGATCGGCTCCGGCCCGATCATCATCGGGCAGTCGGCCGAGTTCGACTACTCTGGCACGCAGGCCTGCAAGGCACTCCGGCAGGAGGGCTATGAGGTTGTGCTGGTGAATTCAAACCCCGCCACCATCATGACCGACCCCGAGCTCGCCGACCGCACCTACATTGAGCCGCTCACGCGCGACTACGTCGAGGAGATCATCCGCATCGAAGCTGCGATGCTCGGCCCCGGCTCCGGCAAGTTCGCGCTGCTGCCCACAGTGGGCGGCCAAACCGCGCTCAACCTCGCCGTCGATCTCGCCGATGCGGGCATCCTCGACCGCTACAACGTTGAGCTCATCGGCGCCAAGCTCGACGCCATCAAGAAGGCCGAGGATCGGCTGCTGTTCAAGGACGCGATGCTGCGCATCGGCCTTGAAGTGTCGAAGTCCGCGCTGGTCAACAATCTTCGCGACGGTCTCGACTTCGCGGGCAAGCTCGGCTTCCCCGTGCTCATCCGGCCCAGCTTCACGCTTGGCGGCTCCGGCGGCGGCATCGCCTACAACCGCGAAGAGTTGATGGAGATTCTGGCGCGCGGCCTCGATCTCTCGCCAGTGCACGAATGCTTGATTGAAGAGAGCGTGCTCGGCTGGAAAGAATACGAGCTCGAGGTGATGCGCGACCTCGCCGACAACGTCATCATCATCTGCTCGATTGAAAACTTCGACCCGATGGGCGTGCATACCGGCGACTCCATCACCGTGGCTCCCGCGCAGACGCTCACCGATCGCGAGTACCAGAAGATGCGTGACGCGGCCATCGCCGTGATGCGCGAGATTGGCGTGGAGACGGGCGGCTCGAATGTGCAGTTCGCCGTGAATCCACTCGACGGGCGCATGACAGTGATCGAGATGAACCCGCGAGTGTCACGCTCTTCGGCGCTGGCCTCGAAGGCAACAGGTTTTCCGATTGCAAAGATCGCGGCCAAGCTCGCCGTGGGCTATACGCTCGACGAAATCCCCAACGACATCACGCGCAAAACGCCTGCGTGCTTCGAGCCGACCATCGACTACGTTGTCGTCAAGATTCCGAAGTGGCAGTTCGAGAAATTTCCTGGCGCAGACGATGTGCTCGGGCCGCAGATGAAGTCCGTGGGCGAAGTGATGGCGATGGGCCGCACCTTCAAGGAAGCGATGATGAAGGCCTGGCGCGCGCTCGAGACCGGAAAAAAGACCGGCGCTGAAGTGCTGGAGCCGCGCCGCCTGACGCAGATGCTGGTTACGCCGCGGCCCGAGAGGCTGGGCTATATCCGCTTCGCGTTCGAGCGCGGCATGAGCGTGCGCGAAGTCGCGCGTTATACGGGCATGGACCCCTGGTTCCTCTACCAGATGCGCGAGATCACGCTGGAGCAGATGGAAATCGCAAAGACAACGCCGGAGGCGATAAGCAAGGAGCAACTGCGAAGGCTCAAGCGGCTCGGCCTGAGCGACGAGCGCATTGCTACGGAGTGGAAGCTTGAAGGCCACGCCGGCGTGCAGCAGGTGAGGGAACTGCGCGAGGCCAAGGGCATCAGGCCCATCTTTAAGCTCGTCGACACCTGTGCGGCGGAGTTCGAATCAATGACGCCGTATCTCTACTCGACCTACGACGAGGAAGACGAAGCGCCGCCAACCGACAAGCCCAAGATTATTATTCTAGGCTCGGGACCGAACCGCATCGGGCAGGGAATCGAATTCGATTACTGCTGCTGCCACGCGGCCTTCGCGCTCAAAGACGATGGCTACGAGACCATCATGGTGAATTGCAATCCTGAGACCGTCTCGACCGACTACGATACCAGCGACCGGCTCTACTTTGAACCTCTGACGCTCGAAGACGTGCTCGCGGTCTACAACCACGAGGCCCAATCGGGCGCGAAGATCGGCATGATAGTGCAGTTCGGCGGACAGACTCCGCTGAATCTTTCCGCACGCCTGCTCGCTGCTGGCGTTCCTATCATCGGCACATCGCCCGCTTCGATTGATCTGGCGGAAGATCGCAAACAGTTCGGCAAGCTGCTTGAGGAGCTTGAGATTCCGCAGCCAGCCGGCGGCACGGCGACTAGCGTCGAGGAAGCTCTGGCTGTGGCCGAGCGTGTCGGCTACCCCGTGCTGGTTCGTCCGAGCTATGTGCTCGGCGGACGCGCCATGGTCATCGTTTACGACGCAGCGGGCGTAGCGCAATATATGCGCGAGGCGGTCGAGTATTCACAGGAGCGACCGGTGCTGGTCGATCATTTCCTCGAGAATGCCGTAGAGGTTGACGTGGATGCGCTGTGCGATTCGGAAGACGTAGTCATCGCTGGCATCATGCAGCACATCGAGGAGGCGGGCATTCATTCCGGCGACTCTTCGTGCGTGCTGCCGGCCGTGAGCATTCGCGAAGAGACACTCGACACGCTGCGCGCATATACACGCAAGCTCGCGCTCGCGCTCAAGGTTGTTGGTCTTGTCAATTTGCAGTTCGCTATCCAGCGTGACGCCAACGGCAACGACCATGTCTACGTGATCGAAGTCAATCCACGCGCCTCGCGCACGGTGCCGTATGTGTCGAAAGCAACCGGTATTCCGCTGGCGAAGATCGCGTCGTGTTTGATGATTGGACGTAAACTGCGTGAGCTTCTGCCGGAGCAGTTGGAGAGCGGCAAGGATCTGGAGGTTGGCTCACACTTCTATGTGAAGTCACCCGTCTTTCCCTGGTCTAAGTTCGCCGGCGTGGACACAGTGCTTGGCCCGGAGATGAAGTCGACGGGCGAAGTGATGGGCGTGGCGTCGAGCTTTGGCGAGGCATTTGCCAAGGCGCAGCTTGCCGCTGGCCAGGTGCTGCCGACGAGCGGAACCATCTTTCTGAGCGTGAACGACCATGACAAGTCTGGCATTGTCGAGCTCGCTCGCCGCTATGCGCATCTCGGTTTCAAGCTGGTTGCCACCGAGGGTACGGCCAATCTACTGGAACGCGCCGGGCTCGCTGTCGAGCGGGTCTTCAAGGTGAAGGAGGGCCGGCCAAACGTCGTCGACCTCATCAAGGGCGAGCGCATTCAGCTCATCGTGAATACGCCGCGCGGGCAGGACACGATCTTCGACGAGAAGGCGATTCGCCGGGCCGCGGTACTGGCCCGCATTCCAACCATCACCACCGTCGCTGCGGCGCAGGCTGCGGTGGAGGGAATCGCCGCCATGCAGCGGCATGAGACGACAGTCACGGCGCTACAGCAGCTTCACGAGGCTACAGCGCAGGCGTCCCGCTAGCGTACGCCGTTAAAATGGACCTATGCTGATCGAGGGAATTTTCGCTGCTATTACCACGCCGTTTTATTCCGACGAGCGTGTGTATTTCCGCAAGCTCGAGGCCAATGTCGCCCGGTACTCGCGCAGTTTGCTCGCGGGACTGGTTGTACTTGGCTCCACGGGCGAAGCAAGTGAGCTGAATGACGCCGAGACACGCGACGTTTTGCGCACAGCTGCGGAAGCTGCTGCGCCGGAGAAGGTGCTGATTGCGGGCATTGGCCGCGAGAGCGTGAAGGCCACGGTCGAATTGGCCGAAGCCGCGGCTGAAGCGCGCTATGACGCTGTTCTGGTGCGGACGCCCACCTACTACGCACCGCAAATGACCACCGAGGCTGTGCTCACTTACTTCCGTAGCGTGGCGGATCGCTCGCCGCTGCCGGTGATGCTCTACAACATTCCCAAATTTGTTCCGTATCCCCTGCCTGTGGCCGTTGTCGCCGAGCTTGCGCAGCATGCCAACATTATCGGCATCAAGGATTCGAGCGGCAGCCTCGACAATCTGCGAGCCATTCTCGAAGCTACGCACAGCGCGCCCCGGCGCACTGTTCCGGTCACGCAGATCTTCGAAGCGGTGACGGCGCGCATGCTGCTGCCATCGACGGCGAGTGCTTCGACCTTTGTGGCAGTGAGCGATCTGGCAGGCGGCGTGGCGCTGGCTTCTGCGCCACCCACTTCCGTTTTGAAGACGCGCAGCAGGGAAGTCGGCTTTCAGGTTCTTACCGGATCCGCGGCAATCACGCTAGGTGCGCTTGAAGCGGGAGCTTCGGGATCGATTCTCGGTTTTGCCGCGTGCGCACCGCAGGCCTGCCAGGAAATCTACTTCGCGTGGAAGGATCACGACCTGAAGCTGGCGCAGCAAAAGCAGGAGCGCATTCTTGCGGCGAGCCAGCGGATTGTCGGTGAGCTGGGGACGAGTGCGATCAAGTATGCCTGCGACTTCAACGGCTACTACGGCGGCCCGGCGCGGCTGCCGCAGCTCCCGATCGATGGCGGGCGCAAACGTGAGATTGAGATTCTGCTCGCTGGAATCCGCAACTGACCCATCGCGTACTAGGGCGGTCTCAGTGTAGGTGTACCCAATTTTGGGCTATCCCCGGTCCCCAAGGGCGAGGGACCGGGGGCACCCAAAGTGAGTATAGCAATGGTGAAATCGCTCTAAAAGTGGTGGTGCGGATCGGTGACGATGCCCACGGCCTGAGCTGCCGATTCAAGGCTGGGCTGCGCTGATGGCTGGCCTGAAGTCTCGGCCTGGGCGCGCAATCTTGCCACGGTCATCCAGATGTTCGCGTGGGATTCTGCCGGGATCCACGGAGACAGCGGCATGCTGAGATACGCGGCCATTGCCTGCGCATATCCCTCATAAAGAGCACGCATCTCGCGCAGCCGCGCATAGGATTGATCGTCGCGGCACACGCTCACTCCGCTCTGGCAGAGCAGGGCATTAAGTTCCTCATAGCGCTCCAACGGGAGTCGATCGGGGCAATTCGTCAGAGGCGGCAGAGAAAAAATCTGCGCCAGATCGACCAGTGCATGTCGCGCAATGGCAAAGGTAAGCTGCGCCTGGCGCGCTTCGTGCCCGCGCACTCCCGCGATCAGCAGAGCCGATGTGTCGAGAATCGCCGTCAGCGAGCTGAGCCAGCTTTGATTGGTGTGCTGGGAGCGGAAGTAGCAGAGCAGAGGGTAGGAGATGTGGCTCTCGAGCAGCTCTGCCGACCAACGCTCCCACTCCGTGAGCAGCAGCGCGAGGGCCTGATCCGCGCCTTCATGCGAGTGGCGGCACAATAGCTCAGCCGCGGTAGGTGGCGAGCCGGCGCGGGCATCAAGCAGAGCGATGCTGACTTCGCGGCGCGAGAAGGCGCCATACAGGACCGGGAAATAGCCCATCACCGCGGCCAGAAAGCCCAGACCCGTGCCGGCTTCGGCAATTGTCAGAGCGCGGGCCCACATGCTTTCGGGCGTAACATCGCCCAGGCCGAGCGTGAAGATGGTGGTGCCGCTCACGTAGATGTCGGTACGGAATCCGGGCGCAAGCATCGCATCATGAAATGGACTGCCGAGCGCGTAGTAGATCAGCGCATATCCGAAAACCATGCCGCATGCCCAGATCACCAGGAGAAGGATGAGCGAGAGCGGACCGTAGTAGCTGTAGACCGACTCGCGCTTGCGTTCGTTGGCAATGAGGCGCGCTATCAGAACCCACGGCCTCCAGGTGAGGCCGTAGAAAACGCGCGTGATTCGGTAGCGCCCAACCGCGCGCCGAGGCAAAATAATGGTCTGAAAGGCATCGAACAGAACGATGAGCAGACAGAGAATACCCGCGATCATGGTAAGAGTCTGCATCGAACACCTCGCCCGTGCGGCACTGCGACGCAATGCCGGTTTTCAGTATCGTATCCGATAACGGAAACGTGCTGATTGCGATGTCTGTCAGTGGCCCGGGAACGCTGCGAGCAAGGCAGATGGGCTAGATCGATGAGTAATGTCCGATAACAGATATTCTGTATAGTGGACCGGGCCGATTCCCAGTGTTTTAACCTTAACGTGTGCCAGGAGTTAGGCAGTATCACTTCCCTCTACATCTTGTAGCGGCCCATGTCTTCGTCGTTGAGCCCCTCGAGCCAGCCGCGAAGTTGCTCCGCAGTCTGGCCCTCGGGCGGACCGCTGGTATTCAACTTGGCTGACTCCAAAACTTGCTCGGAAACGTAAATCGGACAGTCGCTGCGCAGCGCCAGCGCTATGGCGTCGGACGGCCGTGCGTCCACTGTGATGGGCCCATCTTCCTGGCGGAGCCACAGCGTAGCAAAGAACGTGTCGTCGCGAAGCTCATTGATGACAACACGTTCCAGCGAAGCATTCAGGTTGCCGATGAGGTTTCGCATCAAATCGTGCGTTAAAGGGCGGGTCGCGGCTCCCTTTTCAATCTCTATCGCAATGGCATTGGCCTCACACGGCCCTACCCAGATGGGCATTACCGTATCCGATGCCACATCCTTGAGGATTACGATGGGCACATTGGTGGCTGGGTCCACCATCAGGCCGCGTATCCGGACTTCAATGTCCATTTCGTCCCCCTATGCGTCGTTAGATGGCCTCACCGACGAGGCTGTTGGGAAATGTTCCTGTGATCTTTACCTGCATGTAGCTGCCCGGCGCGGGCGCGATGGGCTGCGCACTGGTAAAGTTGACCGGCTTGTTCTGGGAGCTGCGCCCGGCAACCTGGCCTCGCGCTGGAACCATTCCCTCGACCATCACTTCCATAACTTCGCCTAAATGGTTGGAATAATTCGTTCTCTGAATCTCGCGTTGACGATCCAGAAGCGACTGCAACCGCCTGGACTTCTCATCTTCGGGAACCGAATCGATCATGGTGAGAGCCGGAGTGTTAGGTCGGCCGGAGTACTTGAAGCCAAAGACGCAGTCGTACTGGACCTCCTGCAGCAGGTCCATGGTCGCGATGAAATCATCCGCCGTCTCGCCCGGAAAGCCCACAATGATGTCGGTCGAAAGCGAGATTCTGCGCCTGGCAGTCTTCATCCAACCGATGCGCTCGAGATACCAATCACGGGTATACTCGCGGGCCATCTGCCGCAGCACCCGGTTTGAGCCCGACTGCACCGGCAGGTGGACATGGTCGCACAGCGTGGGCACCGCGTCGATGACTTCGACGATGTCGCGGGTAAAGTCCCGGGGATGGCTGGTAGTAAATCGCACGCGGCGGATGCCCGGCACCTGGCCCACGGCAGCCAGCAGTTCGGCGAAGCTTGACTTCCCTTCCGGGTCGCGGTAGCTGTTGACGTTCTGGCCCAGCAGTTGGATCTCGGTATAGCCCTGATCGGCGATCTTGCGCGCCTCGGCCAGCACGGAGGACGAGCCGCGGCTGCGCTCCTTGCCCCGCGTGTACGGCACCACGCAGTAGGCACAGAACTTGTCGCAGCCTTCGATGATGGTGATGTAACCGCGGTAAGGATTCTGGCGGGATGTGAACTCAGTCTCGAAGGTTTCTTCCGTCTGCCGGTCGTCGAGGCCGGTGATGCGGTTTTCGCCCGCTTCCAGGCGCGCCAGCATCTCCGGCAGCTTGCGGTACGAAGCCGACCCCGAGACCAGCGAGACATACGGTGCGCGCTCGAAGATCTTCTCGCCTTCCTGTTGCGCCACACAGCCCAGCACGCCAAAGCGCTTGCCCTGCTTGTGCAGTTTCTTGTAGTCGTTCAGGCGGTTGAAGACCTTCTGCTCCGCTTTGTCGCGGATGGAGCAGGTGTTGTAGAAGATGAGGCCGGCGTCCTCTTCGGACTCGACCCTGCGATAGCCTTCATGCACCAGAGTCCCGATCACCTTCTCGGAGTCGTGGGCGTTCATCTGGCAGCCGAAGGTCTCGATGTAGAAGGTTTTCTCGGTCGCCATGGCAATCTCAAGTATAAGGCAAATCTCAAAAAGCGGCTCCGGTCAGCCATAATGCCGCCGTCAGCGGCGACCGCGTGCATCGGCGCGCTCAGCGCAGACCGGTGTGCAGGTAGGCCAGCAAATCGGCCATTTGCTCGTCTGTGAATCTGCCTGCGAACGGCGGCATCATGTTATAGCCTCTCAGCACAACGCGGCGCACCTCCGCATCGGTGGCGGGTGCGCCGCTGGGCAGGCTGGCGCGCGTAAACACGCCGTGGAGGTCCGGCGGAACCTTCTTGAGTTGAAGATCGTTGTCCTCGTGGCAATGCGCGCAGCGCACCGAGTAGAGTTGCTTCCCTGCCGCTTCCTGCGGCGTGAGCGGCTGCGCGCTGTGGCATCCGCCAAGAACCATTCCGGCTGCTGAAAGACTTCCTGAAATTAAATAAAGCAGTGCGTTTCGTTGCCGAATCATCGCAGGTTCATTCTACCGCCGCATGGCCGGCGGCTGTGCCAGGGCCGGTCTTCCCGTCCGCTATGCTCAAGAGAGCGGCACAAGCTCCGCCGCAGAGCGGAGATCAACAAACGCAGGCGAGGACATGGATGACAGACGCTCAACCTGAGAACCTGACACCGTTTGACCATTCGGCGCAGAACCGCTGCTTCGGCTGCGGGCCGATGAACCCGGGTGGACTGCATCTGGAGTTCTTCCTCGCAGAGGATGGAGCGTCGGTGTGTCCCGCGAACCTATCCAATCTGTTCGAGGGACCGCCCGGCTGCGTGCATGGCGGCATCATCGCAACCCTGCTGGACGAAGCCATGAGCAAAGCCGTGCGCGCCCAGGGACTGATCGCGATGACGCGGCACATGGAGATCGACTACCGGCTGCCGGTGCCTTCCGGCGCGCCGATTCGCATTGAAGGCCGTGTGCTGCGCGGCGAAGGCCGCAAGCACTGGACCGAGGCCGTGATTCTCGATGCCGATGGCCGAGCTCTTGCAAAAGGCAAAGGGCTGTTCATCGAAGTACGGCCGCGTGTCTAGCGCACACTCCCTGTCAGCAGCGCGCTACCTGCATTAAGACACAAACGCCTCGCGGAAGGCGCCGGTTTGCGCGCTTCCTGCGAGGCATTTGTGTATTGCCCCGGCCCGTGACAGCGGGGATCTAGCGAATCAGGTTGATGGTGTCCTCGGTCACCGTATCGAACGTCGTCACCGCCTTGGCGTTCGCCTCAAAGGCGCGTTGCGCCACGATGAGGTTGGAGAACTCGGCCGAGAGGTTGACGTTCGAGCCCTCCAGAGCGCCGTCTTCCAGGGTGCCGAGTCCGGCCGAGCCGGAAACGGAAACCGAGGCTGATCCGCTGGCCAGCGTCGTTGCGTAGTCCCCGTTGCCCAGCAGTTGCAGTCCCTGCAGGTTGGTCACGTTGGCCAGCGCCAGTTGCCCCACATCCTGAGTCTGGCCATTCGTATAGGCCACCGAAACCGAGCCATCTCCGTTAATGGTGAAACCTTTGTACTCGCCTGGCGCAAAGCCGTTCTGTGTCGTCGCCGACACCCCCGAGGCGGCCTGGACCTGGCTGATGGTAGGCGTGTTGCCGGCGCCCAGGAAGCTCCAGTTCGCATTCAGGCCGGCTGCGCCGTCCGCAAGCCCGGTAAACGCCAGCGGAATCGAGGAGACATCGCCCGGCGCGGTCCCCACCGGCGTGGTTACGCCGCCCGTGGTCACCGAGGCCAGGTTGCCGCTGGTGTCGAAGTTCAGTGTGCCGGTGATCGGCGTCGACACGCCGGAGGCAAAGTCACCGGCCGGAAGCGCCGCGGAATAGTCCCAGGTATTTGCCGCTGTCTCGGTAAAGTTGACGGTGACGACGTGAGGCGCGCCGAGCGAATCGTACACCGTCACCTGAGCCGGGAACTGAGTTCCGACGGCGGCCGAGGAATCGAGATTCGCGGTGATATTCAGCGTGGTGGTGGCCTGCGGCTGCTGCACCTGGCCCACCGGGATGGTGATTGGCGCAAGCGGCGCATTGGTGTTCACCACGCCGTTCACCGCCGGGTATCCCAGGACGCTAAGCCCGTTGGAGGTTACCAGTGCGCCGCCGGCGGTCAAAGCAAAGTTCCCCGCGCGGGTGTACTCGACGGAGCCGTCACCGGCGCCGACCACAAAGAATCCGCTGCCGTCCAGCGCTACATCAGTGGGGTTGCCAGTGGGATTGATGGAACCCTGGGTAAAGTCGGTCTCGTTGGTGGCTACCTTCACGCCGGCGCCCAACTCGATCGGGTCGCCGGATCCGGTCGACCCTACCTGCTGGTAGAAGAGATCGGCGAAGTTGGTGGTCTGCGATTTGAAGGCCGTCGAGCCGGTGTTGGCCAGGTCGTTGGCGATCGTGTTCAGCGCGGTCGAGTCGGCGTTCAGGCCGCTCAGCGGAATTGAAAAACTTGCCATCGTTTTGCTCCTCGTGAATCGGATGGGGAGGCCTTCCCGGCCACCGGTGAACCTTCAGGTGTTTTGACCCTTGCCTCAAGCAGCCGGCAAGGTCAACGCTTCTCCGTCAGCGCATGCCCCACGCGCTCGGCCGCGGGGTTGGGCGCCGGAATGCCGAGATTGCCCGCGCCCAGGCTCCCTGCCAAGTGCCGCGCATGGGGCGATGCCGGCTGCGCCACGTGCGCAACAGGGGCAGATGGGGATTTGGCCGGTGCCAGCCCGCCAGAGTACCCGTGGCGGACCAGCCCATCCACGCCTTGAGTGGTTCCGGTGCCCTGCTGTACGCCCGGACTGAGAGTTGGACTGGAAGTTGTGTTGTCGCTCGAGATCGTCGAGGCCGCGCTCGAGAGCGTCTGGTTGATGGAAATGAGCTGCTCCAGACTGTTCACGTTGACCAACTGATCGACGTATTCGTTGGGGTCGGTGTTCGCGGTCGGATCCTGATTCTGCAGCTCCGTGACCAGCAGACTAAGAAAATCGTTGGCCGAAATTGTCGCCCCGTCGCCGGAGGAACTGCTTCCTCCATCGCCGCTGCTCGAAGTGTCCGCCGCCTTAACGGGCGCAGCGCTCTGCGCCGCCGTGTGACTAAAAATGCCTATCGCTGCTGCCGCCATGTTTCCTCCTGCCGATTGCTGCCTCGGTCTCGTGCTGCTTTCCCGGTTTCACGCCATTACAGACACGTAGCTTCCGCCAGGCGCGCTATGGATGAGCGGTTCGCTCGTGTCCCACTTGCGGCTCGGCGCCGCGCTCTCCGCGCGGCTGCCATCCACGCCTGAATTGGTCCTTTGATTTCCGCCCTGATTGGTGCCCGGATTCGCGCTCTGGTCACGGCCCCTGTCTGCCTCCTGATTCCCCTGGCGCGTCGCCAGCCCAGAGTCCGGTCCCGACGGCGCAGCCACCGTCAGCGTTTGCACCGCAGTATGGTGCTCGGCGAGATAGCTGTCCAACCCGCTCAGATGACCGCTCAGCAACTGAGCCGCATCCGAGGAGCCGGGCAACAGCGTCGCATGCACGCCAGCGGCGTCCTGCTGCGCGCGCACCGTGACCCAGCCCAGCGCCGGATCCTGATAGCCGGCCTCGGCCGTGCGCGCATCGATGCGAGTCCAGGCGCCGGGCGCCGAACCGGATGCGCTGTCGAGCGCGGTGAATGCTTCGTGCGGAGCGCTCATGGAAGCCGCAGCGGGAACCGCTCCGTTGGCGACCGGTGAGCCCGACTGCGATTCGCTGAGGGGAGCCGGTACTGGGCTGCCGGCAACCTCGCGTCCCGTTGCCGCGCCCGGATGGTCCGGTGTGAGCGCTCCGCCGGCAGCGGACTGCGTCTGCGGCCCACCGCTCAGGCCCGCATGGGCCGCGGTGCCGGGCGTCCCCGCTGTTGCGGCATCAATCGTCCCTCCGGAGGTTCCACCATCGGGGGATTGTGCTTCGACGGCATTGACCTGACGCGCGGCAGGCGTCGAGGCTGACGGAGAACCTCCTTGTACAGCCGTCGCGGCAATTGCCGCGGGACGTGCCGGAAGTGAAGTGGCTCCGGCAGAACTCCGGTTCGCTTTCGCACTGCCCTGCTCGGCGGTGTTCTCGTCGAGAGTTGTACCCGCTACGAGCGACAGATTCGCCGCGGGAACAGGATCGGCAAAATGCGATTCCGAAGCCGCAACTGACTGCGCGGCGATTCCGTTTGTAGTCGCGGAGCCTGCGGTTGCATGCGAAAGTGGAGCCGCAACGGCCGCTGGCGCGGCGGAAATCGGCGCTTCTGAAGGGATGTGCGTCACTGCGGGACTCGTTGTCCGCGCCTCCCGAGCAGTGCTTGCCTGAGACGGCAGCGGCGGCGCTGGTGCGGCCACGACGGGACCATCCTCGACTCGCGATACGACAGGCGTTGCCGGGATCCCTGAAGTCAAGACGGTTGACGAGGATGTCGAGGCCGAAAGCACCGCTGCAACGGGCTCAGCCACAGGCGCGGGAACAGTGAAAGCGATCGCCTGCACCGCTGCCTCCTGCAACGCCGCGCTCACATCTATCTTCTTCTTTGTGTCTTGCCCTTGTGCTCCTTGCGCTGCGCTGGTGGCAGGACTTGCGCTCTTGCCCGGCGAAGATGAGGCTTTCCCCACGCTGCTCAAAAAATCGTTTGCCGAATCGTTTGCCGGTTCGGCAGCAAGATGTACCTCCTCCGAAATCTGCGCCGCCACGCTTGCGCCTTGTACAGCAGGAGCCAGCCCCAACTCCGCAAGAACTCCCTGCCAGCTTGCATTCGCGCTCTTTCCGGTTGGAACCGGCTGGCTTTCCTCGCTGAGCCCGGGAGCGGCCTTCCCCGCCGACCCCTTCACCGATTCCCGCGACACCGGGGCGCCAGCGGGCAACGCAACCCCAGTTCCGGTTGCGGCTCCGATTAAGCTTCCGAGTCCGGGTCCGGCTCCGAGTCCAAGTCCGGGCGCGGCTGACGATGCTGGTGCCAGGTTCATGCGCTGGGGTCTTGCAGTCGCCGTGCCAAATGCTCCCGGATAAGGTTAGAGGTGTGTCAGATTGGGGGCAAGTGTTCCACCTGCGCCCTGGAATCTTCCAACGCTGCGGGAGAGTCCAATCTGCGGCTTTGTTGGTTAGCTTCGGACATTGCGGCCCCTGCGAGCGCGATGCCACTCGTCCAGGTCCTGCTGGCCGCTGCGGGCGGCTTCCACGGCATCGCGGGCCTCGGTCTCTTCAATTAGTGCCTCGGCCTGACGGCGTTCCACGCGGGTAGCAAGATACGTGGCTCGCAGTTCCTCCACCTGAGCCTCGAAGGCGTTGAGCCGAACTGCGAGGTTCTCGGTCTGCTGGGTGGCGGAGCGGGACTCCTCAAGCCCCGCCAGCCGGTCGGCGATCTCGCCGGAGTGCACGCTGGAGGCCAGCAATTCCCTGCCCATCCGTCCGCGCGCCTGCGCGCAGTCCATCAACTCCACGGCTTGATGCAGCTCGGCCAAGGCCGACTCGAGCGCCAGTCGGCGCTGCTCCTCTTCGAGCTCGCGCACGCGTAGCAGACGCCGCAAGCCACGCGAGACCGTCATCGGCTAGACCTCGGCGGCGAGAGCCGCGAGCCGGCGCGTGCAGTCGTCGAAGTCCACATACTCGGCCGCGCTCTGGGTAAGGAAGGCGCGCATCGCGCATCGCGCGCGCAGGGCGCGATCGAGATCGGGATCCGATCCGGCCTTGTACGCGCCGATGCGCACCAGATCTTCCGAGCGCGCATAGACCGCCATCAACCGGCGCAGCAGCGCGGCGTGCTCGCCGTGCTCGGGCCGGGCCACGGCGGGCATTAACCGGCTAATGGAATCGAGAATTTCAATGGGCGGATACCATCCCTCGGAAGCCAGCGCGCGCGACAGCACTACATGCCCGTCCAACAGCGAGCGCACTGTATCGACCAGCGGGTCCTGCTGATCGTCGCCTTCCATCAGCACGGTGTAGAAGGCGGTGATCGAGCCGGCGCGGAAGTTGCCCGCGCGTTCCACAAGTTTTGCCAGCCGCGTGAAGACCGAAGGCGTATAGCCCTTGGCGGTGGGCGGCTCGCCGGCCGCGAGACCGATCTCGCGCGCCGCCATGGCAAAGCGCGTCAGGGAATCGAGCACCAGCAGCACATGCTTTCCCTGTCCGGCAAAATACTCGGCCACTGTGGTTGCGGCCAGCGCCGCCCGCATGCGCATCAGGGGCGATTGATCGGAGGTTGAGACCAGCACCACGGATCGCTTGCGTCCCTCCACGCCCAGCGAGTCTTCAAGAAACTCATTCACCTCGCGGCCGCGCTCGCCCACCAGGCCCACCACCGTCACATCGGCCTCTGTGTTGCGCGTCATCATGCCGATCAGGGTGCTCTTGCCCACGCCCGAGCCGCCGAAGATGCCCACCCGCTGGCCGCGCCCCACGGTCAGCATCCCATCGAGCGCGCGAATGCCGGTGCCGAGCGGCGTACGGATCGGCACCCGGTCGAGCGGCGAGCGCACCGCGCCGTCGAGCGGCAGCGTTTCGGTCGCCACCATCGGACGGCCACCGTCGATCCCATGCCCCCCGGCATCGAGCACCCGGCCCATCAGCGCCGGACCAACCTCGATCTCCGAGCGCACGCCCAGCGCGGAGACGGTATCACCGAAACGAATGCCCTCGGTGCTCTCAACCGGCATCGACAGAACATTGGACCCGCGAAAACCGATCACCTCAGCGGCGTGCGCGTTGCCAA
Organism: Occallatibacter sp.; assembly: GCA_035642355.1. GTDB lineage: Bacteria > Acidobacteriota > Terriglobia > Terriglobales > Acidobacteriaceae > Telmatobacter. Next base: position 909 of record DASQSP010000143.1, on the reverse strand, counting down.
AGCGGTCGTAGATGGCGCAGCACTCGCACACCGAGGCCAGCGGACCCGACGACTCGATGGTCTGGCCGACCGACTCGATCACCTGCCCCCGCCAGCGCCACGGCTGAGTGCGCTGCAGGCGGGCAAAGAAGCGGCCCAGCAACGGCGGCTGGGGCTGCGCCGCGGGTGCCATCATGCGTGCGCCTCCTGAGGATTGTGGGGATCGGGCACGCCGCCGGAAACGGCTCTGGGCGTGGCGCGGACGGCGCGGTCAAAGAAGCCGTGTTCAATCTCCGCCATCTGGGCGCGAATGCCAAGATCGACCGAGCCCACCGTGGTTTCGACGATGCAGTCGCCCAGGCGCATCCCCTCGTCGGCAACCACGGCCGGCTTCACGGTCAGATTGGGTACATGCGCAATCGCTTCCGACCACAGGTCAAGATCGGCGGCGGGCACGCGCAGCTTGACCTCGGTCGAGTTCGAGAGCTGTCCGAGAGCCACGCGCACCGCGCCGGTCAGCAGCAGCGGGTCCATCTGCGCCTCGCGGCGCAGAATGCGCGCGGCCACCGCCAGGGCCAGGGCCACCACCTCATGCTCCACGGCGTGCAGGGTGCGCTCGCGGTCCTCGGCGAAGCGCTGCACCAGTTCCGCCACCTGCTCGGCGCGCCGCTTCTCTTCCGCCATGCGCGCCGCGGCCGTGGCCTCGCGTTCCATCTGGCTGCCTTCCTGCATGCCGCGCGCCCGTCCGGCCTCAAAGCTCAGCCGCGCCTCTTCGGCGGCCTTCTGATCGTTCAGCGCGCGCAGGCTCTCGTCGCCGCCTCCGCTCTGCGTCCCCTTGGCAGGAGGAACCGCGAGCGAACCGGCGTCACTGTATCCGCTCCAGACAAGGACCGCCGGCTCCGGCCCTTCCATGTAATGAAAGACCTCGAC
>DASQSP010000142.1:0-16393 GCA_035642355.1 Occallatibacter sp. | reverse complement strand
CGATCGCCGCTCGCATCCCCGCGCGGGGCTCCTTGGTCACGTAGTTGAACAGCCCGCCCGACGACGCAATGCCGCTCTCCACGCCCGCAATGCCCTTTACGATCTCCACGCTCTGCTTGTTTTCGAGCGGCACGTCTTGCTCGCCCGCAATCGTCAGACCGTTGATCTCGAGGCCCGTCGCCAGATCGATTGTAAAGCCGCGAATCTCATAGTCGCCGTAGTAGCCCACCGGCGCGTAGTCCTCGGCCACTGAGGCGTCATTCTTCACTACATCGCTCAGCACCCGCGCGATCTGATCGCTCAGCACTGCGCGCGACACAGCGCTCACCGAGAGCGGAGTTTCAAGCAGTGGCACACCATCCAGACTGCCAGCCTGAGCAGCGTCTGAGAGATAGCCGTCCTTCACTTCGCCATGCACTTCCACAGTCGTCGTTACATGCGGCAGCGCCGTCTGCTGAGATTTCTGCTCCTGATCTTGTGCGTCGGCGTTTGTCGTCTGCGTCTGCGCGCGCGCAGCGCTCAGCGCCAGCAGCAGCGCGCAGCGCGCCGGCAAGCACAGACCAATCCTGAAAATGTCGCGTAGATTCGTTGCCGGTGTTGCGGCCCGGTGCATACAGTTCCCCTTGCGTCAAAACTCGCGAAACAGGAGAACGCGCACTTCGATTTGAGGAAGGCCGCTTCGAAAACTTCCCACGCCGGCATTATCCGGATCGGGTTCGAGGGTATTTCTCAGCCCCGGTCTTCCGGAGCACCCCTGTTTCAATACGCAATTGAAACATTCTTTCGCGGATTATGCAAAGCCGCGTCTCAAGCAGCGGCAAAGCGACTCGATCGGGGCGCGATACGCAGGCAGTTCCGTCACCGCCCGCAGGCAGCGAATGTCCCTCCTGTGCAATTTGGTTTGCGAGTGCTCAACCAAAACCGGATTCGCCGGCTTCAGTTTCCTCCTGCCGCCTGCTCTGTTACGCTTCCTCGCATGGAACCCGAAACCCTCCGCGTCGAACTTCGCCCACCGCTCGCCATCGTCACCCTCGACCGCCCCAAAGTCCTCAACGCGCTCAGCGCCGCAGTGTTCGCCGATCTCGACGCAGTCTTCAACGCGCTCGCCGCAGACGCCTCGGTGCGCGTCATCCTCCTCACCGGCGCGGGCGATCGCGCCTTCGCCGCCGGAGCCGATATCCGCGAGCTTGTACCGCTCGCCGCCGCCGAAGGCGAAGCCCTCTCCGCACGCGGCCAGCGCATCTTTCGCGCTATTGAAACCTGCGGCAAGCCCGTCCTCGCCTGCATCCGCGGCTTCGCCCTCGGCGGCGGCTGTGAGCTCGCCCTGGCCTGCACCCTCCGCATCGCCGCGGACGACGCCCGCTTCGGCCAGCCCGAAGTCAAGCTCGGACTCGTCTGCGGTTACGGCGGCACACAACGTCTCCCCCGCCTCGTCGGCCGCGGCGCAGCCCTCAAGCTGCTCCTCACCGGCGGACTCATCGACGCCCATGAAGCTCTCCGCATCGGCCTCGTCGATGAGATCGTTCCCGCCGCCGAGCTCATGGCCCGCGCCGAAGCTCTCGCTCAAGCCATCGCCGCCAACGCTCCGCTCGCGCTCGCCGAAACCTTGCGCGTCGTCGACGAGGGCCTCGACATGCCTCTCGACGCGGCTCTGGCCCGCGAAGCCGCCGCCTTCGGCCGCCTCTGCGCCACCGCCGACAAAGCCGAAGGCACCGCAGCCTTCCTCGCCAAACGCACCGCAACGTGGTCCGGCCGCTGACTACGCGCTGTCGGCAAGAAAATGGGTGCCCCAGGTCTCGTTTTTGAGACCTGGGAAAGCACGTTCCTCACTCAGCCAAGACCAACCCCGCGCCGAACGGCTGCTATCCTTAACATGTGATCCAAGCCGCTCCCAGCAAGCCTCTACACCGTCTTCGCGCCCGGGGATGCGCCGCCATGGCGCTCCTCTTCGCCTTCGCCGTCACTGCCTGCCGCAACGAGGAAAAAGCCGTTGCCGGCGTGGCCCAAAAGGCCGCCGCCGCCGAGCATCAGGCCCAGGCCGCCGCCACTGTCGGCGACCAGCAGCGCGCCACCCTCGCGCACATTCCCCTGCCCACCAAAAGCCTCTACGTCGACATCCACGAGCCCTCCGCCTGGGCCAATCCCTTTCTCTCCGTCGATGCCGATACCCTCGACCTGCGCGTCAACCTCGCCGACGCCAACCCCAGCGCCATGGGGCAGGGAACTCTTCTCCGCCCCGCCGCCGCCCGCCGCATGGAGGTCCAGCTCCGCCCCTCCGAGCTCGCCTCCGCCATCATGGCTCTGCCCGACTCAGCCTGGCGCTACGGCCGCGTCATCGCCGTCGCCGAGAGCCCCAACGCCCCCGCCAAAGACCGCCCCCAGATACGCCGCAACGTCGAAGCCGCCATCCAGCAGCTCAACGACATGGGCATCGTCGTCGAAGAGTGGTCCGCCCGCTGACCGAAATAGTGTGTCCATTCCGCATTCCGTTGAACAGAATCGTTGCAACGCGTTGGATGGAAATCTAATTGCACTTTGAGCCTTGCGTTGTAACATCGGCTCATGACGAGCATGCCAGCGGGATATAGGTCTATGTTCAGGATTGTATGGACGTTGATTTCACTGGGGTCTGCACTGTCCATCCTTCTACTTACTATCGGCAGTGCCGCGTGGAATGGTGTCAATTTCGTAGTGGGCCTGTATCTGTTGCTCTCATTCACAGCTGATATAGGTCTTTTCTTCGGTTTTTGGGCAGCCTATTCCAACAATCCCATTCCCGCCCGTGTCGTTTTGTTGAGCGCTGTAGTAATTGCAAGTCTCGCTGCGATCTATGCCTGTGGCTTTCTCTTCGGTCGCTCACCGGGAGTTCCCCTCAACGATCCACTGTATGTCGCGGGATTAGCTATTCCAGTCGTTGCGCTTTACGCCGTTACCTTCCTCTGCTCTTCCGTCGAGGCAGGGCTGTTTTTCAATCAGGCACGGTGGCGGGCTAGACGGCAGATGTGAATGCTTTCATCCGTATAACATCATTCCGCCAGTCCCTCCATCGCGCTACCCTACATACGTGACTGCTTCCTCCCTCCCCATCCTCGGCCAGCTCCCGCCCCTCGCCCACGAGCGCTTCGCCGCCCACCGCGAGCTTGAGAGCCTGCTCAAGCGCAAGCTCCGCGGCGACGTCCTCTTCGACCTCGGCTCCCGCGCTCTCTACGCCGCCGACGCCTCCAACTACCGCCAGCTCCCCATCGGCGTTGTTTACCCGGCCGATGAAGCGGACGTAGAAAAAACCCTGGAAGGGTGTCGCGCCACCGGAGCCGCCGTCCTCGCTCGCGGCGCAGGCACCTCGCTCGCCGGCCAGTGCGCCAACGTCGCCGTGGTCCTCGACTTCTCCCGCTACATGAATGCGCTGGAGAGCCTCGATCCCGCCGGGCGCATGGCTCGCGTGCAGCCCGGCATCGTCCTCGACCGCCTCCGCGACGCCGCCGAACTCCACCACCTCACCTACGCCCCCGACCCCGCTACCCACTCCCGCTGCACCCTCGGCGGCATGATCGGCAACAACTCCTGCGGCGTCCACGGCCTGCTCGGCGGCAAGGTCGTCGACAACGTTGAATCCCTCGACATCCTCCTCTACGACGGCACTCGCCTCACCGTCGGCTCCACCACGCCCGCGCAACTTGAAAGCCTCATCCACGCCGGTGGCCGCGTCGGCCAAATCTACTCCGGCCTCGTCCGCATCCGCGACCGCTACGCCGCGCTCATCGAGCAGAAATTTCCGCGCATCCCCCGTCGCGTCTCCGGCTACAACCTTGACGAACTGCTGCCCGGCAGTGCCTTCAACGTGGCCCGCGCCCTGGTCGGCAGCGAGGGCACCTGCGCCACCGTTCTCTCCGCCACCCTCAACCTCACCGCCAGCCCGCCCCATCGCGTGCTAACCGTCCTCGGCTTCGCGGACGGCTTTCTCGCCGCCGACGCCGTGCCTCAAGTTTTGGAACACGGCCCCATCGGCCTCGAAGGCTTCGACGGCATGCTTCAGGACTTCATGCGCCGCAAGGGCCTGGCCATCGCCGACCTAGCGCTGCTCCCCCCCGGCCGCGGTTTTCTACTGGTCGAAATGGGCGCATGGTCCGCTGAAGAAGCGCAGGCAAAAACTCAGGCCCTCGTCCGCGCCGCGCAATCGTGGTCACCCGCGCCCGTCACGCGAATCTACTCGGCCGAAGACGCCGCGCACATCTGGCACGTCCGTGAGTCCGCCCTCGGCGCGGTCGTCTTCGTGCCCGGCGAGCCCAATCGCTGGGAAGGCTGGGAAGACGCCGCCGTTCCGCCCGCGCAGCTCGGCGCCTATCTCCGCGCCATCACCGCGCTCATGGCCGAGTACGGCTACACCAGCCCGCTCTACGGCCACTATGGCCAGGGCTGCGTGCACATGCGCATCAACTTCGACTTCGACACCGCGCCCGGCCTGCGCAACTTCCGCGAGTTCCTCGACCGCGCCACCGATCTCGTCCTCAGCTTCGGCGGCTCGCTCTCCGGCGAACACGGCGACGGCCAGGCCCGCGCCGCTCTGCTGCCCAAAATGTTCGGACCTGAACTGATGCAGGCCTTCCGCGACTTCAAAGCCCTCTGGGACCCAGACAATCGCATGAACCCCGGCAAGCTGATCGATGCCGTGCGCGTCTACGACCCCGTCGAGAACCTCCGCCACGCGCCTTCTCAGCGCAAATTCGAGCAGCCGGGTGCCCCATCCATCGCGCGCAGTGTGCGCGATGGGTGGGAAAGCACGAATCCTGGTGCCCCACTTTCTTCGTCAAGTGTCGCGGGGCTGGGTGCCCCATTCTTCTCGTCCGCCGCGTCCAGCGGCGCACGAGAAGGGTGGGAGACCAAGAACCTCGAAACCCACTTCGCCTTCGCCCACGACCACGGCTCGCTCGAGCACGCCGCCGAGCGCTGCGTCGGCGTCGGCGCATGCCGCAACACGACCGGTGGCGTCATGTGCCCCAGCTACCGCGCCACCGGCCAGGAGCAGCACTCCACCCGCGGCCGCGCCCGCCTTCTCTGGGAGATGCTCGCCGGCGCACTCCGCGACGAAGGCTTCCAAAGCGAGTCCGTCAATGAAGCCCTCGACCTCTGCCTCAGTTGCAAAGCCTGCAAGTCCGAGTGCCCCGTGCAGGTTGACATGGCCGCCTACAAATCCGAGTTCCTCGCCCAGCGCTACAAGGGCCGCCCGCACCCGCTCCATCACTATGTCTTCGGCTTCGCGGACAAGTTAGCGCGCCTGGGATCACTTACTCCCGCACTTACTAACATGGTGCTAACTGGCCCCATCGCCAGCCCGCTCCTCAAGCACATTCTCCGCGTAGCCCAGCCCCGCCAACTCCCCGCGCTCGCGCCCAGGACCTACCTCAAGAGCCGCAGGAGCGAAGCTCCAAAGTCAATAGGCAAGGGTGCCCCAGGTCTCGCTTCTGAGACCTGGGAAAGCACGAACGCATCAAGGCGCGAAGCGCGAGTGGCCCCACCGCAGGTGGTGGGTGCCCCAGGTCTGGATTTTCAGACCTGGGAAAGCAACGCTGCAAACGTGCCTCAATCCGCGATGCAGGTGGTCCTGTGGCCCGACACATGGAACAACTACTACCACCCGCGATCCCTCCACGCCGCCGAATCTCTTTTAGTCGAAGCAGGCTTCGAGGTCCGCGCACCGCAAGGCCCCATCTGCTGCGGCCGCGCTCTCTACGACTTCGGCCACCTTAATGCCGCCCGCCGCTACCTCGCCAATGTCCTCGACACCCTGGCCCACGAGATCGCAGCCGGACTCCCCTTCATCTTCCTCGAGCCCAGTTGCGCCAGCGTCTTCAAAGATGAGCTGCCCGAGCTCTTTCCCAACGATGTCCGAGCGCAGCAAATCCGCAATCAGGTATGGCTCCTCGCCGACTGGCTCGCGGAAAAAGCGCCCAACTTTGCCGCCGGCCGCCTCATCGGCAAAAACATCCTCGTCCACGGCCATTGCCATCACAAAGCCGTCTTCGGCGGCCCAACAAGTGAGATTGCCCTGCTGCGCGCCGCCGGAGCCAACGTCACGGCCATCGAATCCACCTGCTGCGGCATGGCCGGCCCCTTCGGCTTCGAGGCCGATAAGTTCGAAGTCTCCAAAGCCATCGCCAATCTGGATATGCTTCCCGCCATCAACGCCGCGGCTACAGACACCCTCATCGTCGCCGACGGCTTCAGTTGCCGCGAGCAGATTCACCAGCTCAGCAACCGCCGCGCGGTCCACTTCGCCGAGGCCCTCGCAAGCAACGCGGAGAGCTAACGTACCACACGCAATCGCACAGAAGAGTACTTAGCCATCTCGCGGTCGCTTGTCACCAGCGCAACCTCTTCCACCATCGCCTGCGCAAGAAGTACGCGATCGAACGGGTCCTTATGGTGCATCGGCAGATGATGGACAGCGGAAATATGTTCTGGACGCAGCAGCAGCGTGGTCGCCGCTAAGCGCTCCAGCGCATCCTCCCACCACTGGCGGGGATCGTCGAGATCGAGCAATCCCTTTGCGCACTTCAGCGTCACCTCCCAATAGGAGATAACGCTCAGCAGATTGGGCCCGGCCTGAATCGCCGCTCTGGCCGCTGCCGTCAGCCGATCGGGCGCCCCCAAGGCGAACAAAGCGATGTTGGTGTCGAGCAGCTTGCCGCTCACAAGTCGCCTTTGAGAAATCGATCCGGATCAATCGGCGCATCCCACCCCGGCTTGAACTTGATGCGCTCTTCCCATCCCCCCAGGCGAACCTTGCGGCGCTTCGCCGGCGGTGGACCAATCTGCGCTACCGGCTTGCCGTGCCGTGTAATCACCACGCGCTCGCCCGCCTCCGCCTTGCGGAGCAGTTCGGTCAGCCGGTTCTTCGCTGCTGCGGTGCTCACTTCCATGGATTCATTATAGCCATAGATTATGGCCATAATCTGAAAATCGAAGTTTGCTGCTCCGGCGGCCCCTTTCCGCCTCGCTGCGCTACCATGGAGCTTTCCTCACCGAGGGGTCCGCATGTTCGTCGTTGTCTGGCAGTTTGAGATCGCCGAGGAGAAGATCGCCGCGTTTGAAGCCGCCTATGGCCCGGATGGCCCCTGGGCAAAGCTCTTCCGCACCTCGCACGATTACCGCGGCACCGAGCTGCTCCGCGACGCCTACATTCCCGGCAGCTTTCTTACCATCGATCGCTGGGCCAGCGAAGACGCCTTCCGCGCCTTCCGCAAAGCCAACGACGCCGCCTACGAGACCCTCGACCGCGCCTGCGACGCCCTCACCACCCGCGAAACCCGCATCGGCGCTTACACCGTCTAGCGCGACTTAGTCTAGGACCAGCACGAGATGGGAGAACTCCGGCCCGGCTATCTGTTCAATCGCCCTGTCGAAAGTGACCAGCGTAGCGCCGGTGTCGATTGCCAAACCCAGTAGATAGGCATCGGTGATTTGCTGGTGACCAACGATCCGTCTCGCGAATCGAGCGGTCAGTTCGACCCAGCTCTTCTCGATACCGCAATACCAGTAATCCGGGTCGGTCCGGATGCTTTGAAGAAGGGTGATCGCCAGTCCAACCGTGCGCGGCCCTGGCCGAAATCCCGGATTCGTCGTGAGGCGGATGAACCCCGACTCCGTCAACGGGCAAACGCCCCACCTGCCCTCGCGTTCTGTGTCAAACCAACGCTGTGCCCTTGAATGATGGACATGACCGGTCTCTGCGAGCGCAACCAGCACATTTAGATCGAGCAGACTAGCGCGGCTCAAATTCTTCCTGCTCCAGACGCTTCACGTCCTCGCTCGTAATAGTCCCGCCCGTCGGCGGAAACGTCGGAAATCCGTTGGGCAGAAAGTGCAGTTCAACGGCCTGCGGCGGAGCCGCCTGCGCCTTCTGAATCAACTCATCAATCGCCGCGCCCAGCGTGAGCCCCCGCGCCCGCGCATAGTAGCTGGCAAAGTCATGCGTCTCGTCGCTCAATGTGACTGTGGTTCTCATGGCTCAACTTTACATCAATACGGAAAGTGATGCATAAATATGAATATGATGCTCATCTTTACAAGTGGCCCTCACCAAATCTTTCCTGTTTCTTCGCTTTCCGCTATCTTCTCTTGTGCGCGCCTGCTACAATCCCATCGAATTCAATGCCTGTCTGCCCGCTTTTCCATGGGCTCATTGCGGCCGCGACAGGTAAATTATTTCCTCTCAGGAGTCTTTCCATGGCCGTCGTTGACGATCGCGCAAAAGCCGTAGAACTCGCCCTTTCTCAGATCGAAAAACAGTTCGGGAAGGGCTCCATCGTCCGCCTCGGCTCCAAAGAAGCTCTCGTGCCGATCTCCGTCATCTCCACCGGCTCCATCAGCTTCGACGCCGCCCTCGGAGTCGGCGGTTTCCCCCGCGGCCGTGTCATTGAGGTCTTCGGCCCCGAGTCCTCCGGCAAAACCACCATCACCCTCCAGGTCATCGCCGAGGCCCAGCGCACGGGCGGCCTGGCCGCCTTCGTCGATGCCGAGCACGCCCTCGACCCCAGCTACGCCAAAAAGCTTGGCGTGGACATCGACAATCTCCTCGTCTCGCAGCCCGACTCCGGCGAGCAGGCCCTCGAAATCACCGAGGCCCTCGTCCGCTCCGGCGCCGTCGATATCCTCGTCGTCGATTCCGTCGCCGCCCTCGTCCCCCGCGCCGAGCTCGACGGCGAAATGGGCGACTCCCACGTCGGTCTCCAGGCCCGCCTCATGTCGCAGGCCCTGCGCAAGCTCACCGGCACGGTCTCCAAGTCGCGCACCTCGCTCGTCTTCATCAACCAGATTCGCGAGAAGATCGGCGTCATGTTCGGCAACCCGGAAACCACCACCGGCGGCCGCGCTCTCAAGTTCTACTCCTCGGTTCGCGTCGACATCCGCCGCATCGCCGCCGTCAAGGAAGGCGACGTCGTCGTCGGCAACCGCACCAAGGTCAAGATCGTCAAGAACAAAGTCGCCGCGCCCTTCCGCGAGGCCGAGTTCGACATCCTCTACGGCGAGGGCATCAGCCGCGAGGGCGATGTGCTCGATCTCGCCGTCACCCACAACATCGTCGAGAAGTCCGGCGCATGGTACAGCTACTCGGGCGAACGCATCGGCCAGGGCCGCGAAAACACCCGCAACTTCCTCAAGGAAAATAAGGACATGTACGCTCGCATGGACGCCGAGGTTCGTCGGAAGCTCAACATCGGCGCCGTCGCCAAGGCGGATGTCCCGGAAGTCCCCGCCGCCGGCCCCGCCGAAGCCAAGGAAGCCGTGAAGCCCCGCCGCGGCTAAGCCAAACAGAGTAAACAAGGGAGTGACTGCCCCCTGACAGCCCGTGTGGAAGTCCGGTTTTGAAAGGGCGCGATCCGCCGCAGCGGATCGTGCCGGAAGCATCACGGAATCGATGGGGCTTTACAGGCTGCGAAAAAGCTTGATCGACAGGCTGTTTTGTAACAATCCCCCACCGGCGTTTCCGGCCTCGATGGATGAAACTGGGTGCCCCCGGTCCCTCGTCCGCGCGGCGGAGGGACCACAGGGATGGAAGTTGGGTACACCGGCACTGAAACCGCTCCAGCCACAGCCGTCAACCCCCGCCGCCGCAAAGCACCTCGCATCTCTTTCATTCGAGACAGCAAAAAGTGCGCCCAACTTTGCGCATAATTTCCCCCGCCGGGCGCACAATGGAAACAAGCATCAACTCGGAACAGGGAGTTAGAGGCTAGTAGCTAGAAGCTAAAAGCTCTCGCAACAGGAAATTCGCCAAACTTTCGCCCTTTCGCTCGTCCTCAGCAGACCAACGCTGATTCTGCAAATCTTAACGGGAGGCAAGATACCCCCCACCCCCCCCTTTATTCGTCCGTTCTTAGCCTCAAGGAGCGAACCTCGGGTCGAATTCGACTCACCATCCGCACGCGCGCGAGCTTCAGCGCCGGACAACAGCCCCGCGCCGGAAGCAAGTCTCCGCGTGGTCGTTCACCAGGCCCACAGCCTGCATCCACGCGTACACAATCGTCGGGCCCACAAACTTGAACCCGCGCCGCTTCAGCTCCTTCGCAATCGCCTCAGAAAGCGGCGTAGACGCCGGTACCGGTCCCTTATTCTGGACCGGCTTGCCGTCAACAAACTGCCACGCAAAATCGGAAAACGAAAGCCCGCTCGCCTGCATCGCGAGATACGCCCGTGCCCCGCCAATCGTCGCCTCAATCTTGGCCCGCGCGCGAATGATGCCGGGATTATCGAGCATCTTCACAATGTCCTTCTCGCCCAGCCGCGCCACATTCTCCGGGTCGAACCAGCAAAAGGCTTTACGAAATGCCTCACGCTTGCGCAACACCACAATCCACGCCAGGCCAGCCTGAAAGCCCTCCAGCATCAGGCACTCCCACAGCGCGCGGCTGTCCCGCTCCGGCACGCCCCACTCGTCGTCGTGATACTGCTGCATCAGCGCGTCGCTCTCGCACCACGCACACCGCTTCAGGGTTGCACTCATCGGCTCGTCTCCAGTAGGGAAGTAAAAAATCGGTAGTGGGTCAGTTTGAAACCGCCGTGAAAGGGCACGACTTCAGTCGTGCCGTATGCGTCGCAAAATGAATTGGGGCTTTAGCCCCTGAGGAATGGGTTGTCGCAAACCGACCCACTACCGAAAAATCAATCCGCAAATCATGCCGCAGTCAGCATGGAAAGAATCGAAATCAAGAACGCCGCGCGCACGCCACCCGCGGAATGCCCTGCAAGTCCGGCGTGAAAGCAATGTCCGCAAATCCCGCATCCGCCAGCAGCGCGCCCACAGCATCAGCCTGCCCATAGCCGATCTCGAGCGCAATAAATCCGCCCGGCGCCAGCACCGCGAACGCTGCGGGAATCAGGCGACGGTAAACATCCAGTCCATCGTCGCCCGCAAAAAGCGCCAGAGCAGGCTCAAACGCGCGCACTTCGACGGCCAGCGAATCGCGATCAGCGGCAGGCACGTATGGAGGATTGGAAACGACGAAGTCAAAGCGTTCGTCTGCGACCGGCGCAAGCAGATCGCCATGCAAAAACCGCACCGCCGCATGATTGCGCGTAGCGTTCTCGCGAGCGAGATTCAAAGCTGCCTCAGACACATCGACGGCAGTAATCAGCGCCTTCGGCAGCGCATGCGCCAGCGCAACAGCAATCGCACCCGAACCAGCGCCCACATCCACAATGCGCGGAGCAGGGAACTGCGCCGCCAGTTCAACCACCTTTTCGACCAGGTGCTCGGTCTCAGGGCGGGGAATCAGCACATCGCGCGTGACCTGAAACGCCAGGCCGAAAAATTCTGTCTCGCCGGTGATGTACTGGATAGGCTCGCCGGCGAGGCGGCGTTCAATTTGTGCGGCATACCGCTCTGCAATGAGCGGGTCTAGCTGGCCGGTCGCATGAGCCAGCAGCGCGGCGCGCGAAAGCCCCGTCGCACACATCAGCAGCAACTCCGCATCGCGGCGCGCTTGGTCAGGGTGCGGTCCGTGACGGAGAAACGCATGGCCTTCGTCAAGAGCTGCGCGCATCTGCATCAGGCCGCCTGCGTGGCGTCCGCCTTCAACTGCTCGGCCTGGTAGTGCGCAATCAGCGCATCCACAATGGATTGCAGCCGGCCTTCCATAATCAGGTCGAGCTGGTGCAGCGTCAGGCCAATGCGGTGGTCGGTGAGCCGGTTCTGCGGGAAGTTGTAGGTGCGGACCTTTTCGCTGCGGTCGCCCGAGCCTACCTGCGATTTGCGCGCCGCCGCCAGCTCCGCGTTCTGCCGGTCCATCTCCACTTCATAGAGCCGCGAGCGCAGCACGCGCATCGCCTTCTCGCGATTCTTGATCTGCGACTTTTCGTCCTGGCAGCTCACCACCGTATTGGTCGGCAGGTGGGTGATGCGCACCGCGGAGTATGTCGTGTTCACTGACTGGCCGCCGGGACCCGACGAGCAGAACGTGTCAATGCGAATGTCCTTGGCCTCGATCTTCACGTCCACTTCCTCGGCCTCGGGCAGCACCGCAACCGTAATCGCCGACGTATGCACCCGCCCCTGCGTCTCCGTCGCAGGCACGCGCTGCACGCGATGCACGCCGCTCTCCCACTTCAACTGCGAGTAGACGCGGTTGCCTTCGATGATCGCGATCACTTCCTTGTAGCCGCCCACGCCGCTCTCGGAGAGCGACAGCACCTCGACCTTCCAGCGATGCTGCTCCGCAAACCGCGTATACATGCGGAAGACCTCGGCTGCAAAAAGCGAAGCCTCGTCGCCGCCCGTGCCCGCGCGGATTTCGAGGATCACGTTCTTCTCGTCGTTCGGGTCTTTGGGCAGCAGCAGAATCTTCAGTTCCTCTTCGAGCTCGGCCACGCGCGGCTCCAGCGCTGCAATCTCTTCCTCGGCCATCGCGCGAATCTCGGCGTCGCTCTCGGCCAGCATGGCGCGCGCATCCGCCAGAGCCTGCGCGGCCTGCTTCAGCGCGCGATACTTCTCGACCGGCTCCTCGATCTCGCGCAGAGCCCTGGCGGTTTTGGTATAGCGCTCGTGGTCATTGATGATTTCAGGCAGCGCGAACTGCGATTGCAAATCGTTGTAGCGCCGATCCATTTGTTCCAGACGATCCAGCATGTCAAGCTCCCACTGCGCCCACTGCGTGGGCCAGACCTTTGGACTAGTTAGTTGATAAGGGAAAAGGGCAGAACAGGCATCGGCGGCGGGCGCCGCTAGAGGAGGGCCGGGATGGGGAAGTGCATGGCCATGCCGTCTTCTATTTTAGCGCGAAAAACGGCCCTCAGATAAACGGATTCACAATCCTGACGCCATCGACGATCTGTCCGTCCTGCATATCTTCCGTGAGCAGAACACTGCACCCGCTCTGTCTGGCTGAATGCAGAACCAGAGCATCCCAATACGAGACCCGATACAGGCGGTGAAAGTCGATGGCGGCGAGGATGTCCGCCACTGCCGGCTCGACCACTTGAAAGCGGGCGTGGAATTCGACCTTTTCGCGGGCCAGCACGGGGTCCAGCTTGAGCTTGAGGGTAGCGGTGACGAAGAACTCCTGCAGCACCTGGAGAGAGACGACGCCGGTGCGCCGCCGTCGATGTTCGAGGATCAAGGCAAGAGCCGTCTTCCGCTTCTCAGGCTCCCTGGAGTCTTCGGCATAGACGAGTACATTCGTATCGAAGAATGTTCGCGGCGGTTTTTCCTCCCTGCCGCGAACTTCGGCGACAGGCCTTCCCGGCCTCTTGATCGCGAGACGATCGACTGCTTCGGCGAGCAGGCGTGCGCGGGTTCTTGCCATGCCTGCAACTACTTTTTGGGCCATCGCAACCGTTCTTCATAGACATCGTCGCGATTCCACCTTTGGCCGGGTTCGGGGTTGCCCTGGCCGGAGGTGCGGACGAACCATTCCAGTTCGCGTTCGAGGTCCTCATCTCCGCCTGCCAGGTGTGCAAGATGCTCGCGAATCTCCTGGTTGATGCTCTTGCCGGTAGCGCGCAGCTTTTCCCGCGCACGCTCCACAATCTGCTCGTCGATGGAGAGAGTGATATTCACTCACACAGTATATGTGCGCACATAACCCGTGTCAAACGTCTACACTGCGGCGTGGTGGGTCAGTTTGAAAACCGTCTTGAAAGGGCACGACTTCAGTCGTGCCGTATGCGTCGCAAAATGAAATGGTGCTTTAGCCGTCAAAAGCAGTCGATGTGATCGCAGGCATTCATGAGCGGCATCTGCAGGTTCGACGCGTGGTCAGGGTCCGAGTAGATCGTGATCGTCGCCGGCTTGTAGTCCGCGGGCCTGGCCGTCATGATGTTGGGCACAAACGTCTGCGGATTGCGGTCGTAGAGCGGGAACCACGTGCTCTCGACCTCGACCATCACCGTATGCCCTGCCTTGAAGACGTGGTCCACATCGTGCAGGCTGAACTTGTACTCATGGATGGAGTTCGCCCGCAGCGGCTCGGGCTTGTCAAAGCCCGCCAGATAGCGCCCGCGGAAGATCTCCGCATTGGTCATCAGTTGGTAGCCGCGCATCGCCGGGTCCGGGTCGTCGCCGGGATACTCGTCGATGAGCTTCACCACCATGTCGTTGTCCGTGCCGGTGGTGGCAGCATAGATGTCGGCCAGCACCTCGCCGGTCACGATCAGATCCTTCTTGAGCACTGGCAGCTTCCACATCGCCACGTCCTTGCGATCGGCCACAAAGCGCTGGTCCTCCGTGAGCCAGTTGAACCATTGCGATCCACCGCTGTAGGTGGGCTGAATGGGACGATGGCGGTAGGGAACCGGATTCGCCGGATCGCTGACGTAGCTGGTGGTGGCCTTGGCTGTCGCGCCGGTCGCGTTGGTCGCTTCGCTCCAGGCAAGCCGCCCGCCGCCGGCCAGATAAAGGCTGGTCGGCTGCGACTTGATCGGAGGAAAGTGCGCATAGTGCTTCCATGTGTTCGATCCGGTCTGGAAGCTGGCCGTGTCCTCAAGGTCAAAGCCGCTCTCGTCCTTCAGATAGTGGCCGAAGAACTTCGCCTCGATACGCGCGCGGAACTCATCGCCGATGGGCTCGCCGTACTGCACATTGCCCAGGTGATTCGACGACGAACTCCAGAACCCATGCCGCCACGGTCCCAGCACCAGAAAGTTCTCATGCTTCGCGTCGAAGGGCTCAAGGGTCGCGTACTCTTCCTGCGGCCCATACATATCTTCCTGGTCGTAGTAGCCGCCCACGCTCAGCGTCGGCACCGAGACCGCATGCAAATCGTGCTCCACGCCGCGCGATGACCACGTCGCATCATAGGCCGGATGATCGAGAAAGAGCTTCCACGTCGGCAGCAGTCTCGATCCGGAGCGCTTCACGTCCTCGGCAAAGCTGCCGCGCTCCAGAAAGTAGTCGTACCCATCGCGCGGCTTGCCGTCCTTGTCCTTGCCATAGTCCACGTCGGTCATCTCCGCCGTCGACTCGAGGCCCTTCACATAGTCGTAGCCATAACTCTGGCGAAATGCGCCGTTATGAAAGAAATCGTCGCCCTTCCAAACGTCGATCATGGGCGCCTGCGGTGAGATGGCCTTCACCGCGGGGTGCGGATCGATTCCGGCCATCATGGTCAGAAAGCCCGGATAGCTGGTGCCCACTAACCCCGCGCGGCCGTTGTTGCCGACCACGTTCTTGATGAGCCAGTCAACGGTGTCGTAGGTGTCGGTGCTCTCGTCCACGGCCTTGGGGTCGTGATGGTCCGCAAGCGGCCGCATCATCACAAACTCGCCCTCGCTCTTGAAGCGGCCGCGAATGTCGGCGCAGACATAGATATAGCCGTCGCGAGCCAGGTCCGGCCGCTGCATGCTGAACGAGGCGCGTGTCGTGCCGTCGCAGCCATAGGGCGTGCGCTGCATCAGAAACGGCAGCGGCGTCGCAATATCCGCGGGTTTCAGGATCACCGCGTGCAGCTTCACGCCGTCGCGCATGGGGATCATGACCTCGCTGCGCTGGTAGTCGTGGAAGACGTGGCGGACGGGACCGCCGGTGCGTGTGTAGACCACATCCGGCTCCTTGGAGAGGACAATGCCGCTGGCGCGGCCATCTGCTCCCATCTGCACACGAATGGTCTGTTTCGTATCGGGGAAAGCAAATTCAGTGGCCGAGACAGACGTCAGTTCGGTCGGCACCAGCCGATCGGACTCGACCACCAGCTTGCCGTCCTCGACGTAGAGGCTTACAGGCGTGGCCGGGTCCGCCGCGTGCGTGTACTCACCCGAGAGCGCGTCGAGCGGCACTGAGGAAGCTTGCTGTGCGTGGAGAGCGAACGAGGCGACGAACAGACAGAGTGAGACCAGCGGCAGGCACAACAATGTGCGGCGTCGAACCAGTTGAATCAAGGAACAGACCTCCGGCAACAACGATAACAACTGCGCAACGACATTAGAACCTATCTCGTAAATTCGCTTCGTGTCAGGGCACGGCTTTAGTCGTGCCGAGATCGAGCCGAATGCGAGGGGTTTTAACCCCTGAGGGATGATGGAAACTTCACACGACCCATTCATGAACTGGGTTCTAGTGCGCGTGGCCGTGATGGTGGCCGGGCGCCGCGCTGCTGGCCATCTCTTCCATCGGCACCACGCAGCCGGCCACCTCCACGCAGTCCTGGTGCTCAAACTGCACGGTAGTGTGGTTGATGTGGAAGTGATCGCGCAGCACATGGTTGAGATTGACCAGAATGCACGCGCTTTCCGACGGAGGAATGTCGGCGATGCAGACATGGCAGGCCAGCGCGCTCGACTGCGAGCCAAGAGCCCACACATGCAGATCGTGGACGTTGATGACGCCATCGACGGCCTGCATGCCGGCACGAATTTCGGCCAGGGAGACGCCGCGCGGCGTGCCTTCGAGCAGAATGTTCAGCGT
>DASQSP010000141.1:0-21992 GCA_035642355.1 Occallatibacter sp. | reverse complement strand
CCAGCACCATCCTGGTTGTACGCAACATCGGCACACCAGCCGAAGAAATCCTCACCCGCTCCAACGCGGCCATCGCGATGCTAGCCACGCTGCCCGCACCCTGGACCGCCGTCGCCACGATGCTTCGCATCATCCCGCGTCCCCTGCGTGACCTCGGCTATCGCTTCATCGCGCGCTTCCGCTACCGCCTCGCCGGCCGGCTCGAGTCCTGCCCTATCCCCACGCCCGCGGAACGCGCCCGCTTCCTTTAAGCGCCGCGATCCGGGAAAAAATTATCGAGATTTGAACCATCCACCCCGCCTTCGTACCGAAACTGCCCCCGCCAAACCCTGCTAGAATCGACCTTTCCGGCCAGAACCTTCGGCTCCCATCCCATCCGCAGAAAGCCGCGCCGTGCCAGACAAATCCAAATCCACCTCCATCACCTACGCTGACGCCGGCGTCGACATCTCCAGCGGCGACCGCGCCAAAGAGCGCATCAAGTATCTGGCGCAAAAGACCTTCAACCGCAATGTGCTGGGCGGCATCGGCGGCTTCGGAGCCCTCTTCCGCCTCGACCTGCAACGCTGGAAGAACCCCATCCTGGTCAGTTCCGCGGACGGCGTAGGCACCAAGCTCAAAGTCGCCTTCGAGCTCGGCCAGCACCGCACCGTGGGCGCAGACCTGGTCAACCACTGCGTCAACGACATCGCGGTGCAGGGCGCAACTCCTTTGTTTTTCTTGGACTACCTGGCCAGCAGCCGGCTCGACCCCGAGGTCACCGAGTCCGTCGTCACCGGCCTCGCCGACGCCTGCAAAGCCAACGGCTGCGCGCTCATCGGCGGAGAAACCGCGCAGATGCCCGGCTTCTATGCCGACGGCGAATACGACCTCGCCGGCTTCATCGTCGGCGCCGTCGACCGCGACAAGATGATCACAGGCGCGGAGATCAAGCCCGGCGACGTCCTCATCGGCCTGCCCTCCACCGGCCTGCACACCAACGGCTACTCGCTGGCCCGCAAGCTGCTCTTTGACGTCGCCGGCTACAAGCCCACCCAATACGTCTCCGCCATCAAGGAGAAGGCCGGCGCCGCCCTCATGAAGACCCACCGCAGCTATCTTCACGTCATCCAAAAGCTGGCCGCCGCGGGCCTCACCACCGGCATGGCTCACATCACCGGCGGCGGCATCACCGAGAATCTGCCCCGCATTCTGCCCAAGGGCACAGGCGCGCAGGTCGAGCTCGGCTCCTGGCCCGTGCTGCCCATCTTTGAGCACCTCCGCGACCTCGGCCAGGTCTCGCAAGAGGAGATGATGCGTACCTTCAACATGGGCGTCGGCCTCATCGCCGCCATCCCCGCCGCCAAGTTCACCCGCGCCAAAACCCTCCTCGACCGCGCCGAAGAAAAGTTCCACGTCGTAGGCCGCGTCGTCAAAGGCGACCGCAGGGTTCAGTACACCTGAAGTTCTATGCCCGCGGCAGCACAATCATGGGCGCCCACAGGTGCGGCGCGTATTCCGCGCCTGGAGTGTTTTCGATTCAAGTATCAACAAGACTCTGGGTGGGCCCCATCCTTCGCGCGTCTTTTGCACAAAGGGCGGGAGACCGCAAATGCCAGCCTCAACCGTAAACACTTAAACAAAAAACGCTCTAACCTGGGCTAAGCGCCCACCCCAGCCATCCGCCTCCGCCACGCATACAGCGGAAACCGGTTCGCCATCTCCGCCACCGCGCCGCGAATTCTCTTGAGCCCCGCATCGTCGCCACGCTCGTCCAGCGCCTGCGCAATCCACGTCGCAATCTGCCGCATCTCGGCTTCCTTCATCCCGCGCGTGGTCAGCGCCGGCGTGCCAATGCGAATCCCCGAAGGCTTCAGCGGCGGATTCGTATCGTACGGAATCGCGTTCTTGTTCACCGTGATCCCCGCCTTGCCCAGCGCCAGTTCTGCCTCCGAGCCAAGAATGCCCTTCTCGAACACATCCACAAGCAAGAGATGGTTATCCGTCCCACCGGAAACCAATCTATATCCCGCCGCCTGCAGCGCCTCCCCCAGAGCTTTCGCGTTGGCCACCGTCTGCGCCGCATAAGCCTTGAACTCCGGCCGCAGCACTTCTTTGAACGCCACCGCCTTCGCCGCCACAATATGCACCAGCGGCCCGCCCTGCTGCCCCGGAAACACCGCCATGTCGATGGCCTTGCCCAGCGTCTGCTCCGGCTTCGCGCCTACCTGGAAATCCTTGCCCGCCAGAATCAATCCCGCGCGCGGACCGCGCAGCGTCTTGTGCGTGGTGGTCGTGGTAATGTGCGCATGCGGCACCGGCGAGGGGTGCGCCCCGCCCGCCACCAATCCCGCAATATGCGCCATGTCGAAGATGTACTTCGCGCCCACCTTGTCGGCAATCGCCCGCATCCGCGCAAAGTCCCACAGCCGCGGATAGGCGCTCGCCCCGCCGATAATCGCCTTCGGCTGCTCGCGCACCGCAATCGCTTCCAGCTCGTCGTAGTCAATCAGTTCGGTGTCGCGCCGCACCGTGTAGAACGTCGTCTTATAAAGCTTGCCGCTGAAGCTCAGCTTGTGCCCGTGCGTCAGGTGGCCGCCGTGCGCCAAGTCAAGCCCCAGAATCGTATCGCCCGCCTGCAAGACCGCCATATACGCCGCCGCGTTGGCCTGCGACCCCGAGTGCGGCTGCACATTCGCATACTCCGCGCCAAAAATCTGCTTCGCCCGCTCCCGCGCCAGGTTCTCCACCACGTCGGCATACTCGCAGCCGCCATAGTAGCGCCGCCCCGGATACCCCTCCGCATACTTATTGGTGAATACCGAACCCGCCGCCTCCAGCACCGCCTCGGAGACGAAGTTCTCGCTGGCAATCATCTCCAGCCCCTCGTGCTGGCGCAGCGTTTCATGCTCGATGGCCGCAGCCACCTCGGGGTCGGCCTGGGCAAGCGTCATTTCCATGCGGTCAGTCATATTTCAAATCATAGGCCATCACGCAAGAGCACGCTGTGGGTGCCCCCGGTCCCTCGCATTTGGGGACCGGGGAGCGATGTACGTCGGCAGGTGGCCCAGGTCTCGATGACTTCCCCAACCACGCGTGGGTGCCCCATGTCTCGATTCTGAGACATGGGATCCGCGATTGGTCCCGCTCCGGTCACCCTTCAAGACCACGACGAGGGCACGACCTCAGTCCTGGAGCGTTCCAACTCCGTTGAGGTTCCCGACCTGTCATTTCGTTGATGCGTAGCGGCCAATGCAGAAATGCGCGGCACTCGGATTTGATTCTCACGCTTGCGTGTTTGGGCAATGTCGTGCGACGACTGCATCCGCATCAATGTGTCCATCTTCACGCCAAAAGCTTTCTCGATGCGCAGCGCCATATCCCCGGAGAGGCCGGCCTTGCCATTCAGCAGACTGGACAGCGTAGGCCGCGAGACGCGCAACGCTATCGCCGCCGCCGTGACCGTCAAGCCTGCGGCCTCGATAATCTCTGTCCGAATGAAATCCCCAGGATGAGGCGGATTCTTCATGGGCATGGTCTCTTCTCCTTTGGCCTAGTGGTAGTCCTCTAAGTTCATCTCGTAAATCTCGCGCTCGGCTATGTCGACACGAAAGGTCAACCGTCGATTCGCCGTAACACTCAGGCTCCATGTACCCTTGCGGTCGCCCGTCAAGGTATGCGCCTTCCACGAGGGCAGCATCCGCAACTCTTCCAGGTCTTCCATATCGTCGAGAAACGCGAGCATCTTGCGGAGCTTATCCACCGCATCGGGTGGAACGCCTTTTGCAGCGTCGTCGGCGTAGAGCCTCTTCAAACCTTTATGGACGAAGTTGCGTATCCTCACCCGGACTACTGTAGCCCGTAGCCTAACACCTGTCAACAATGGAGCGGCCTGTTTGGCACACACCTGGCGGGTGCCCAAAGCCCAGCGCAAAAAAGAGGGCTTCAGCCCATGTCAAAGACATGGGCTGAAGCCCCGGAGGGAATGTTTTCCGTCAAATTGCCAGCTAGCGGTTCAGCTTCTGCTCCGCCGCCGCCAGCACCGGCCCGCCGTTCGGCCCGGTCACAAACACCACCAGCCGCACCGGCACGGTTGCCTCAGCGCCTTTGTCCAGGCCCGAGCCCAGGGCCGCCAGCTCCAGCGGATGTCCGTCCAGTATTGCCGGGCCCAGTTGCTTCATCACCTGCACAACCGCCACGTGGTGCAGTGTCCGGCCGGCATTCTCCCCGCGCGCTACGTCGCTGTGGGTCTCGTCAGCCGCCAGCGCCACATACACGCGCGCCGAAGCGTCCGTCCTCCCGCGCAGCGAGAATTTTGCCTTGCCATTCTCCCAGCGCGCATTTTCAATGTGCAGTTCTTCCATCGGCCGCGCTGCCGCTTCCGCCACCGCCTGGCGCAGCCCGCGCTCGTCGCTGCCCACCATCTCCGCCACGCCGTTCACCACCGCCTGCGGCGTATAAACCGAGCTCAACCCGAACTGCCGTCCGTAGTTATTCTGCCGCTCATCGGCCAACGCCAGGGAAAACGGATCGTTCCAGCCCAGGTAGTTCCAGTAGGTCACATGCTCGCTCAGCACAATCGCATCGGCCCCCGGCACAAACTGCTCCGTATCCAACCGCTGCAGCAGCCGGTCCGCCGGCGGGCAATCCGAGCAGCCCTCCGACGTGAACAGTTCCACCAGCACCGGACGCCGTGCGCCCGCCTGCCCAAAAGCCGTCATCGCCGCCATCAGCACCAGGCTCGCCACTCCACCAGACCACTTCAAACGCGCGCTCATATTCATGAACATCTGAGTCGCCATGCCCCGCGCTGGTTACAACCATTGCCGTATGCCCAAAGCCGGGTGCCCCGGAGCCCGCCCTCGGGGCAGCGGATGGGTTAGGCGCGTCTCGTTAGTGCATCCATCGATTGGAGCCGGTTTTCAGTCCCCGCCTGGGGCATAAATGCGTATGCGCCGCCTTCGGTGCGGGAGCCTGCCCATGATGTTCCATGTGGTCCTCAAGAACGACGAAGACGGTTGGATTGTGGCCGAGTGCCCGGCTCTTCCCGGCTGCGTTTCGCAGGGAAAGACGGAGCAGGAAGCCCTCGCGAACATCAAAGAGGCCGTCACCGGCTGGCTTTGGGCTGAAGGCCAGAAGGCCACCGAGGCACTACCGCACGATCAGGCGTCGTTGGTGGTTGCCGTTTAGCTGCCGCAGTTGGCCCCCGGCACACTGCGCTCGCTGATCAAGACGGCGGGACTCACCGTCGACGAGTTTCTCGATCTTCCTTAACTCTCCTCGTTGAGAATGGCATCGATATCGCGCGCGCCATGCATGATTTGAACAACCAGAACCGAGGACTCTGCTTCGTCATAACGATAGAAGATCATGTGACGTGGAAAGCCGGATATCGGAATCCAGCGCAGCCTGGCGAGTTCCGAATGAAGAAAGCGGCACGGTGCGCCACGTTCCGGAAGTTGCAGCAGCGAATGAATTGCTCCATCGATCGCTGCTTCCCATTGTGCGGCGAGAGATGCCTCAGCGACCTCGCGGTAGTAGTCCGCCTGTTCGAGGATCGACAGCGCCGCCGCTTCAGAAACGCGTAGCCGTATCACGGCCGCGCGAGCTTCTCCCGCAGCACAGCGACGAGAGAGCGCCCGTTCAGCTCATCCGGCGCAACCGCAATTGCATTCGTCTGCAGCGCGGCCAGCAGTTCCGCTTCAAGCCGCGAACTGTGCTGCTCCTTATCCTGGCGGATCAGGTTGCGGATGAACTCGCTCGGCGTGCCGAAGTCCCCTGAGGCGACGCGGCCTTCCACATACGCTTTGAGCGGGTCCGGCAGCGAAATGTTGAGGGAAGTCATAGCCATACATTCATTTTATGGCAGAATCTGCCATTCTGTGCATGAATCCCACCACAGACGGTCAAGAAAACGGAGCTTCCTTCCATCGTCCGCGTCTCCGCCCTCTAGCCCACAATCGCCCGGGTCAGGCTCACCCACCACGCGGGCGCGCCCAGGTAGAGGTACATCATGCCCGCCTGCATCACCATCATCAGCGGCACCGCCACCCGGTAGACCTTGTGAACCCGGCGATCGACGAGCAGATCGCGCAGCACCCCAAGCAGAACAACCGCATCCACGAAGACGTGATAGACGTGATAGCGGTCGATGAAGGCGAAGCGGCCGAACGCCGCGTCGAGCAGGCCGCAGGTGGCGAGGAACAGGAGCCGCCGATGCAGCTCCGGCTTGCGCCGCCAGGCAATGGCCAGGCCCACCAGAGTCCCAAACATCAGCATGTCGCCAAAGGGAACGCTGAGGAACGGCTCCGTGCCCGCCATGTGCAGAACGTACTTGTCAAAATGGTTCATGATCACGGCAACCGTGAACCCCAGCGCCACCATCGCGCCCGCCAGCGCCGCGCCAAACCAGCCCAGCAGGCGATGCACCGCCACATTGCGCGTGCGCACCAGCGCCGACTGCAGGATGTAGAAGGCTACCCAGCCGGAAAACGCCGCGCCGTGCATCCACAACAGAACGGGCCGCGCCGGAGCAGCGTGAAACAGGTTGGCGTTGACGGTCTGGCTGAAGCCCCACACCACAATCACCGCGAACAGCAGGGCCATGGCGAAGTAGAAGTAGCGGTCGAGCAGGCCGTTGCGGCCGGCAAAGGCGTGCGATCCGCGCGACGCGGCGCCCTGCGAAACAGTAGCCATCGTTTGCACCTCGTCCCAGCTCTTTTCCCAGATCTTTCCAGGGCAATGGAGGGAGCGTTACGGTGAGGAAATTGTGCGAACCGGGAAGTGGTGTGAGTGTAGCACGGGACTGGTCAGTGCCAGATAAGCTGCCTTAACTTCTTATGCGCGCTTCCCGATTGATTTCAGCAGCGTGGAGTCGATGCGGGTTTGCCAGCCAGGACCGGTGGATTTGAAGTGGTCGATGACCTCGGGGGACAGGCGCAGGGATACCAGCTTTTTGGTCGGAGTCTTCTGCGGGCCACGCTTGCCGCGGCGGACGACTTTACCCTTGCGCACGAGGTCGGCCTGAGCGAGCCAAACGTGGGCGGCTTCAGGGTCGTTCGGGTCGTAGGGGCCGTCTTCCGGCTCGTAGGGAACCGCATCCTCCTCTTTGACCGCGAGCACGCGGTTCCAGTCGGTTTCACTCTTTGTCGGCTTCATACTGCTCGCGCTCCTCTCGGCTGGCTGCTCAAAATGAGATGACGCGGACCTGGTCTCCGCGTACGGTGTAGATCAGTGTAAGTACCCGCCCGTGAACTATAGCCAGCGCGATGTCCATCCATCGGGGCTCGCCGCGCCTGCTGCTCGCGTATGTGCATTTGTCTGGGTTGTCGTAGACGAGACTCGCATCTTCGAAGTCGAGGCCGTGCTTTTGCAGGTTGGATTCCCGCTTTGTCTCATCCCAGACGAGCACGACTTTATTGTAGCTACAATATATTGCGCAGGCAAGAGAATTCCAACGCATTGGCGCCGCCTGTCCAGGTTGATATCGGATCCAGGTTGATATTGGAGCAAAGTCAAAGGACGCAGGGGTTTGCATCCTTAAAACGACTGGTGCATCCTATCGGGCATGGAATACAGACTGTTGGGAGGCTCCGGCCTCAAAGTCTCCGCGCTCAGCTTCGGCACGGCCACCTTTGGCGGCTCCAGCGACTTCTTCAAGGCCTGGGGCGCAACCGACGTGGCTGAAGCCCGCCGCCTGCTCGACATCTGCATCGAGGCCGGGGTCAATTTATTTGACACTGCCGACGGCTACTCCGGCGGCCGATCCGAGGAGATTCTCGGCAAGGCCCTTGAAGGCCGCCGCGCCGATGTCCTCATCTCCACCAAGGCCTACTTTCCCAGCGCTCCGGGGCCCAGCGCTCCCGGCCCCAACGATCGCGGCACCTCGCGGCATCACCTGCGTCGCGCGCTCGAGGCCAGCCTGCGCCGCCTCGGCACGGACTACATCGACATCTACCACCTCCACGGCTTCGACGCCCTCACCCCCATCGAAGAGGCGCAGGACACCCTCAACACCTTTGTCCGCGAGGGCAAGGTCCGCTACATCGCCGCGTCGAACTTCTCCGGCTGGCACCTCATGAAGTCGCTCGCAGTGGCCGACCGCTACGGCTGGACCCGCTTCGTCGCCCATCAGGTCTACTACTCGCTCATCGGCCGCGACTACGAGTGGGAGCTCATGCCGCTTGGCCTCGACCAAAAAGTCGGCGCGCTGGTCTGGAGCCCGCTAGGCTGGGGCCGCCTCACCGGGAAAATTCGCCGCGGCCAGCCCCTGCCAGAGGTAAGCCGCCTGCACAAGGCCGCGGACCCCGGCCCGCAAATGAGCGACGAGTATCTCTACACCGTCGTCGATGCGCTCGACGCCATCGCCGCCGAAACCGGCAAGAGCGTTCCCCAGATCGCGCTCAACTGGCTGCTGCAACGGCCCACGGTGTCGTCCGTCATTCTCGGCGCCCGCAACGAGGAGCAGTTGCAGCAGAATCTCGGCTCCATCGGCTGGAACCTGACCGCCGAGCAGGTGGCAAAGCTCGACGCCGCCAGCGCCGTTCAGCCCGCCTACCCCTACTGGCATCAGCGCAACGCCCCGGAGCGCAACCCGCCGCCGGTGTAGAAGGCAGGGACTACGGAATGGAACCGGGCGCGGCTTTGGCTGCGCCCTTTTTCTATTCGAGGCAGAATTTCCCTGCTGCGCGGGGTTGAAGTTGCTAATGAAGTTCAAGCCTGTTCAGCTTCTGGATCCAGCGCACGCGGTGCGTGTCTGCGGAAACAACCAGCATGAACGGGCCAATTTTGTAGCCAAGCGGCAACCCGTCCTTTATGTCTGCAACGAGCATTTCACCCGCGTGCAGTCCGGGCTGCAACTCCGCAAGCGAGAAGAGCGCCGTGGTGGCGCCTGGCGAACTTCGATTGCCGTAAGCAGTGAGATACCCGGTAAGGGAGATATCGTCCCATGCGGCTCCTACAGGCACTCCAGCCGATTCCAGCAAATCGACAAGACGAACGCCTGAGTAGGTCTCGCTCTTGCCCGTCTCTGGATTGGTAACAGTGACACTGGTGCGCGGCATGGACTTGAATTCGGCTTGAGTGATCCACCAGTTCTCGCGGAACGGCATCGCGGACAGAAGCAGTTCGGCGGCTCGCTCGGCGGCTTCCGCGTCCGATATCACTAAGACCGGGCCACTATAAGACCCGACCTTCAGCATGACTGGAATCATCTGCCCTTCGGCCGACCGCTGGATCTCGATATGCCGAACGTCCGAGTTAAACCCGCTCTCCGCAACAAAGAGCGCGTGACCACCAACCTTTAGTCGAAGAGATAACTCGCCGTTACCATCGGTCTCCATCGTTGCCAGCTTTGGATCGGGGACGGGGATGACCTTCACTCTCGCTCCAGGTATCGGCGCGCCAGACTGATCCTCGACCTTGATAACGACCGGCGCCGTCGCGGGCGATTGGGCAATGGATCCCGCGGCAATTACGGGAATTGCAATGAGAAGAAGCGCCGCCTTGTGTCTAAGCCTGAACACGAAGGAAGTATAGCGCGGCTTCGCCTGCGCGCCTCCTGTTCATTCAACATCGAAATGCCGGTGCCTGCGCACCACGTAGCGCCCGATCATCCAGCCCACGGCGCTGCCCACCAGCACATCGGAAGAGAAGTGCTGCTGCGCAAACACTCTCGACAGGCTCGTGGCCGTCGCCAGCCCGTACGCCGTGATCTGCGTCAGAACGCCCGGATACTCGCTCGCAATCACCGCCGCGGACGACCACGCAACAATGCTGTGAGTGGACGGGAACGACGAGTCGAAGTCCACGCCCGGCTGAAAGAACTTGCCCCTGGCTCCGTCCAAAGCGGGCCGTTCCCGCCGCGAAATGATCTTCGCCGCCTCGTCCACCGCCAGGCTGTCGGCAATCGCCTCGCCGCCGAGAATGCCCGTCTCCGAGGCGTGCTCGTCATGTTTGAAATGGCCGACTCCGTAGAACAGCGCCGGCCCCGCGACAAACAGCCCCACCAGGCCCTGCGATGCGGTGTCGAAGTGGCTGTTGATGCTCGCATCGTGCGTCACTTCGGAGGACAGCACCTGATGGTCGGTCGTAATCGCCACCGTCGTGGCCAGCACCAGCAGCGCCGGCCCCGCCGCATTCGAGGTGCGCAGCCGGATCGGACTGGTCCAGATCGCGGCCTGATCGCGCAGGAAATTTTTCGGCGTGGAGAGCAGCGTCACCGCGGGCTGCGGTGCATCCGGCAGGGACTCATCCTGCGCCTGCCCTCGGGCGGCGGCCACTGTCAGGGCCAACGTCATCGTCAGCATGGATATGGTCTTGAGCAATCTCATCTCATCTAAGATACCCGACCTGAGATGCGAGGGGGTCCCGTGCCCGGCGTCCCTGATCGGCGCATCGTCGGCCTGCGCCATCACTTCTCCGCCTCGGCCAGATACATCGCCACATAATCCAGATAATTCCGCGCGTACTCCAGAATCAGTTTCCGGTCCGCATCGCCCAGCTCGCGCCGCATCCTGGCCGGCACGCCCGCCCACAGCGTGCGCGGCGGCACCACTGTGTGTTCCGGCACCACCGCGCCCGCCGCAATAATCGATCCCGTCCCGATGCGGCAGCCGTTCAGGACTCGCGCCCCGATCCCGATCAGGCACTCATCCTCCACCGTGCAGCCATGCACCGTGGCGTTGTGCCCAATCGTCACGCCGTCGCCCACCGTCACCGCATAAAGATTGCGCTGCCCATGCAGCACGGCGCAGTCCTGCACATTGCTGCGCGAGCCCACGCGAATCGAATGCACGTCTCCGCGCAGCACCGCGTTCATCCACACCGACGCTTGCTCGCCCAGCGTCACATCGCCCAGCACCTGCGCCGAAGCGTCGATATAACAACCCGCGCCCACGCGCGGCGTATGTCCCCGATAACTGCGAATCATGTTTGCCTCAACTCCAATAGATGATTATCCACTTAGGCACGTTCATCAACTTCGAACCGTGCCCTGTTACAAGGCCCCATCGATAGAGCCGTTACTCCTTCGCCTGAGCAAGATGGATAAGCATTTATTTGAAAACACAAATTTATCAGCATGAAATCGGCACAATGTCGCGGAACACATCAGTTTTATTAGTTTTCACAAATCTTTGAATTTGCTCATTGGCGCGCCGATTGCCCCACCTACCGGCGATGCCATCCCCTTTGATCGCACCCTCCGTCCACGCCGCCAAACCCCAACGCTGGCGCACTGCGGCCGCGCTCGCCCTCTGCCTGCTCGGCCTGTGTCTGTTCGGTCTTGCACCGTCCGCCCTCGCCGGCGGCCCCAAATACGTCGCCGGAACCAGCTTCTTCAATCCCGCGGTCCTCGGCCAACCGGTGGTCTGGGCCGGGGGGCAGGTCTCCTACTACGTCGATCAAGGCCCGCTGAGCGCCACCGTGACCAACCAGCAGGCCACCGCGATGGTTGACGCAGCAGCCGCGCTCTGGTCCGCAATCCCCACAGCCGCCGTCACGCTCACCGACGCAGGCTCGCTCAACGAAGACGTCAACGGCAGCAACACGGCGGCCGGCAACCCCGTCTTCACCGCTCCGGCCGTCTTCGCCGCGCCCGCCGACTTGGCGCCATCGGCCACCAGCTACCCGGTCGCTGTGGTCTATGACGCCGACGGCTCGGTCATCGACACCCTCTTCGGCGCGGGCGCCAGCGACGCCGATGCCTGCCAGAACAACGGCGTCTTCGCCTGGTCCGACAACTTCAACCCCAACGCCACCTTCGCCCACGCCGTCATCCTGCTCAACGGCCTCTGCACCGCCACCGCCAATCAGTTGGAGGCGATGAGCTATCAGCTCGAGCGCGCCTTCGGCGAAGTTCTCGGCCTCGGCTTCTCCCAGGTCAACCCCGGTGCGTTTACCAGCGGCGACCCCAACCAGACCCTCGGCCTGCCGGTGATGGAGCCGCTGAGCGGCGCATGCGGACCGGCGGGCGGCGCCTGCATCCCCGACCCCGGCTCGCTGCGCTTCGACGACATCGCCGCCCTCAACCGCCTCTATCCCATCGCCGCCGCCAACCTCGCGAGCTTCCCCGGCAAGCAGCTCACCGCGGCCAACACCGTCTCCATCGCCGGCTCGCTCACCTTCAGCCAGGGCGTCGGCATGCAGGGCGTCAACGTGGTCGCGCGCCCGCTCGACACCAACGGCAACCCGCTCTATGCCTACACGGTGACCGCCGTCTCCGGCGCGCTGTTCAGCGGCAACCGCGGCAACCTCATCGCCGGGACTACAAACGCCAACGGCATCCCACTTTCGCAGTGGGGGTCCAATGACCCGAGCCTGCAAGGGCAGTTCGACCTCAGCTTCATGCCGTTGCCTCCGGGCGTCTCCACCGCCACTTATCAAATCACCTTCGAGCCCATCAACCCGCTCTACATCCTCGAAGACACCGTCGGCCCCTATATCGATGGCTCGCCCGCACCCTCCGGCACCATGCCCATGCTCACCGCCGCCAATCTCGCCGCGGGCTCGGCGCAAACCTTCGCCGTGCCCATCGCCGGCTCCGCCGCCGGCGGCGACGAAGACGCCATCGCCACCCCATCAACCCCGCGCCCCGTGCCGCCCAGCGGCCAGTGGGTGGGCCGCATCGGCCAGGTCGGGCAGACCGACTGGTTCGCCTTCCCCGTCCGCGCCAACCGCACCTTCACCGTCCTCACCCAGGCGCTCAATGAGAGCGGCCTGCCCTCCGAGTCGAAAGCCATGCCCGAAATCGGCCTATGGAACGGCTCCGACGCCGTCAACGCTGCCCCTGCCATCTTCGCCCCCGGCCTCAACGGCTACGCGACGGGCGAGACCTTCATCAGCGCCGCCTCGGCCACCGTAGACACCGTGCGCGTGGCCATCGCCGACGAGCGCGGCGACGGACGCCCCGACTACGAGTACGTAGCCTGGGTGCTCTACGCGGACACGGTAAGCCCCGCGCGCCTGCCCGCCGCCGGCGGCCCCATCGTCATTCACGGCATGGGCTTTCGCCCGGCGGACACGGTCAAAGTCGGCGGCCTCGCCGCCACCGTCACCAGCATCTCGCCCAACGAGATCACCGCCATCGCGCCCGCCTCGGCCACCACCGGCTCCGTAGACGTCGAAGTCGACGAGCTGCCCATCTTCTCCGCTCTGGCCGTCCTCTCGGGAGCCATCAGCTACGACGCCGGCACCGGCGACGCCCTCACCCTGGTCACCGCGCCCGCCAACACCGTGCCCACCGGCGTGCCGCTGCCCTTCACCGTCACCGCCCTTGGCCCCAACCTCCAGCCCGCCGGCGGCGTCACCGTCACCTACGCCGTCACCAGCGGCGCGGCCACGCTGGGCTGCGGCCAGCCCGCCTGCGCCGTCACCACCACCGGCGACGGAACCGCCACCCTCACCGTCACCGCCACCTCCTCAACGCTCGCCGTCGTCACCGCCTCGCTCCTCAACGGCGCCAGCCTGCAGGCCCACTTCACCGGCGGCATCGCGCCCACTCTCACCGCGCTCACCTCCTCGCTCTCGGTCGCCGCGGGTGCAACCGTGAGCTGGCCGGTCTCGGCGCTGGTGCTGCAAAACGGCGTGCCCATGAGCGGCCAGACCGTCACCTGGGCTTCCGTCGCGGGCATCGCAGCCGGGGGCTCGGCAACCTCCAACTCCGGCGGCATCGCGGCCTCAACCCTCACCATCTCCGGCCTCGCTGAAGGCCAACAGGCCGTCTCCAACGCCTGCGTCAACGGCACCCAGAACTGTGCCGCCTTCACCGTCCTCGGCGCGCGCCCGGAGTACGCCGCTGTCGAGCCCGTCTCCGGCACCGCGCAGAGCCTCGCTGTCTCCGCCACCCCGGCGCAAATCGTGCTCCGCGTCCGCGACATGAACGGCAACCCCCTGGCCGGCGGCGTCGTCACCTTCTACCAGGCCCTCTACGCCTGGGCGCCGCCCTGCTCCACGCACGGCCGCTGCGCCGCCGCCCAGTTGCTCGCCACTCAAGTCGCCACCGCCACCTCGGCCCTCGACGGCACCGTCATCTTCACCCCCGCTTCGCTGCCCGGCATCCCCACCAACCTCGCCGGCCTCGCCGTCACCGGCGACGCCAGCACCGTCGCCATCTCCATCGAGCAGCACCCATAGCAACCTGTGGTGGAAATCCGGTTTTGAAAGGGCGCGATCCGTCGCGGCGGATGGTGCCGCAAAAGCCGCAAATAAAGTGCCGAGCTTCGGATGGGATGAGACGGCTGGCCTCGCGGAAGAGCCGGGCTTTCCGCAGCGCACTCGATGTGGTAAAGGAGACCGGCCGATGAAGAAGATTAACAAACGGCAGTCTGCGATGGAAACCACGAAAGATGAACCGGCGATGACAGTGGGCCTGTATCCGGGTGACCGGCACAGCCATTATTGCCTCTCGAACGCGGAGCGCGAAGCGATCGGGGAAGGACGCATTCAGAGCACGGAAGCTGCATTCCGGCGGCATTCCGCGGCGAACCTCGTCTGCGCATTGCGCTGGAATGCGGCACCCACTCTCCGTGGGTCGGCCGGCTGCCGGAAGAACTCGGCCACCAGGTGATCGTGGCCAACCCGTGCGCGATACCCGGCAGCCCATCGAAGAACGACCGCAACGACGCGAGCCGCTGGCCCGCTTCGCCGCTCACGATCCCAGGCTGCTCTCGCCGGTCCGGCATCGTAGTCCAGAGCGCCAGCTTGATCCGAACCTGATCCAGCCCCCGAAGCAGGGGTTTTCGCAAGCTGGCCCACTACCCAACACGCCTCCGGTTCCGCGCCTGTCAAGAGGCTCTTCGCAAGTTCGCTCCTAAGTTTCACATTTCACAGCATCGGATCGGCCGGGGCGATTGCGTGGTATTTCATGCCCCCGGCGCATAATCGAATTGCGCAGAAAATGAAAGGAGCGGCCAACCGTGAACTGCGCCGTGTCGGGTATCTTCCCGGTCCAATCTGTCAGCCATGTCCCCGGTCCGTACCCCGTACCCATGGACATACCCCCTCCCCCCCATTTATTAGCCCCGTCTTCGCACGTTTGAGGCCGAATCGGAAGACAAAGGAGGAGTGGGGCGGGCTACTGCTTGGTTTCCGTCTTTCCGTCCTTCGCCTGCGTCTCCACGCTAAAGCGCTTGTAGTCGAAATCGCGCTCCGTCACATGCTGGCGCACGCTTTTCAGCAGCAGCACCCGGGCCCGCACGTTGGCCTCGCCGCCGGTAGGCAGCCACAGTTCGTTGTTGATCTGTGTCTGATCGAACCAGAAGCTCGATCCCTTCTCCACGCTCGCAAACAGCCCGCCTGCCACGCGAAAGTTGTCGGCAAAGCGAACCTCGGCATGCGCCACCTGCCGGTCGGCCTCGTCGATCCAGATGGTGCCCTGCAATTTCTTTGACGCGTCTTCCACCAGCCCATGGGACTTCGCGTCCTTGCGCCCCGCAAAGTCGAACACGATGGTCGGCCTGCCGCGAAACTCGATGCGCCGCTCATTACGAAGGTCCACAATGTCCAGCAGCCGCGTCAGGCTGATGGCCGGTCCTTCCAGCGGCTCGCCGCGCGGCGTCTTCGCGGCCTTCTCCACCAGCCTGGTCACGCGCTCGGTCTCTTTCTGCTGCTCGCGGCTGTCCAGCGGCTTGCCGTTTTTCTTCACCGTCCGCTCAAGTACGTGTCCGTTCACAAAAAAGTCTTCGCGCTCCTCATTCCCGGTCTTGGTCACGCGGCCGCTCGCATCCAGATCCTGCGTGGTCTCGAGCGCGGTGTAGGTGTAAGCCTCGCGCTGGCTGTCCAGTTGCCGCTGATGCGCCTGCACCTCAATCATCAACTGCCGCACGTCCGGCAGCGGCGCGGCGGCCTGCTGCGCGGCAACAAGCACGGGCGCAGACAACAGAACTCCGGCACTTCCGGCAAGCCATCGCGTCCGCATCCGCAACTTTCCCTCGCACCTACGGGTTCTAGATTAGACGCCGCTCACCGGATGAAGGGTTCCCTTCCTCACCGCCATGCGCTATTGTGTACTGAACCACGAGCAGGCGGACGCAACTTCCCCAGAACGAGGAGCGGGGTTCATGTTTCGATTGATCGTTCACTGGCTGCTGAGTGCCATCGCGCTGCTCATCGTGGCGCGCGTGGTGCCCGGCTTCTTCATCACCGGCGGCGCGCAGTCCGCGCTCTTCGCGGCCCTGGCCATCGGCTTTCTCAACGGCACGCTCGGCGTGGTGCTCAAGGTCGTCACGTATCCGCTCACCGTCGTCACCTTCGGCCTTTTTCTCCTGGTGATCAATGCGTCCATGATTCTCTTTGCCTCGCAGTTCGTCGGCGGCTTCTACGTCGATGGCTGGCGCTCGGCCTTCTGGGGCGCGGCCGTGCAGGCAATCCTCACCATGATCATCGGCATTATCGCGAAGGAGAAAGCGTAGCTTTCGCTCCGGCAAGCGCGGGCTTGCGGCGCGCGGGCTTGCGCGGCGTCTTGCCGGCGGGCGCGGGCATATTGAGCGTCCGCGGCGTGCGCATCGCTCCGGCGTTTGAAAAGCCGCCGGAGCCGGTCACGCGCGGCATCGCAATCACCCTGGCCGCGGGCGCCGGCTGCAGCCGCGAATAAATGCCCCAGCCGCCACCCGCCACCGCAAACACAATGGCCGCAGCGGCCGCGCCGCGCATCCAGCCGCGCATCCAGCCGCGCGCAGCGATGCGTGCATCCGCCGGCCACGCCAGCACTTTCTCATTCCGCGCCCTCCGCGGAGCACCGCGCAGCGCCGCATGCACGCGATCTTCGAGTCCCAGCGGAGCGGGCAGTTGGGCCACCGCGCGCAGCATCTCCTCCGCTTCGCGCGGGGAAATCGACTTGATTTGTGCCGGCAGATTCATCTCGGACTCCTCGTATGATCCAGCAGCTCGGCCATCAGGTTGCGTGCCCGGAACAGGCGCGAGCGTACGCTCGATTCCGTGATGCCCAGCGCCGAAGCAATCTCCACGCTCGTGAACTCCTCGAAGGCGGAAAGCAGCAGCACCTCGCGCTCCTTGGCCGGCAGTTGCTCCACGCACCCCAGCACCTGCGCATGGTGCTGCGCCGCGGCCGCGCGCTCTTCCGCGGTCAGGCCATTGGCCGGCAGCACGCGCGCCAGCTCGGCAATGTCATCGGTTTCGGGGCGGGTTCTGGCGCGGCGCTTGCGGTCCAGCACCACGTTCCACACAATGCGGATGAGCCACACGCGATGGTCGCGGACTTCGTCCAGCGTGTCGCGATGGCGCAGCACGCGCAGGAAAGCCTCCTGCACGGCGTCCTCGGCGTCGGCCGCATTGCGCAGCACCGAGTAGGCCACGCGATACAGCGTCGAGGCATACTCGCCAACCAGGGCAGCGAGCACTGCCTCTTCCTCGTGCTGGCGGGTTTCGTCGCGCACGGCGCCTGGGGCGATCTCCATCCAACCTGCGATTACCGACTGGCTCGCGCTCATCGTACACACAGGACGCAGCCGCCGGCCAAAGCGCTCAGACGCCGAGGCAGAAACAGGAAGTCTACTGTCCCTTGCCGGTCAGCTTCTGCGCCGCGATGGCTCCGGCGGCGCCGTCCTTGTCGGTGTCCTTCAGCTTGGCCCACAGCAGCTTCGCCTGGTCCTGCTTGCCGGTCGCGGCGTAGAGGTCAGCCAGATCGAGCTGCGCCACGCCGGCCGAAACCGTGACCGAGGGCTTAGCGATAATCGCGTTGTAGAGGTCGATCGCCTGCGCATCGCGGCCGGTTTGGTGATAGAGGTTGGCGAGCGCCAGCTTGGCCAGGTTGGCCAGGTCGCGATTCCACGAGCCCGCGGCCGTGGTGAGCTCAGTCTCCGCCGGGCCGTTCTGCCCCAGCGCGGAATAGGTCACGCCGGCGAAGTAATGGGCCTTGGCGCCCTGCGGCAGCCAGCCATACTGCGCCGTCACGGCCACAAACTGCTGATTGGCGGCCTTGGCGCGATCGGCGGAAGTGGCGAAACTGCCCTGCTCCGGCGGCTGGCCGGGAACGTTCAATGGAGCCGAATAGGTATCGAGCGCCGCGCCCAGCGCGCCCTCGGCGGCGTTGGTGCGCATCGCGTAAAAAATCCCGGCGCCCGCAACCAGCACCACAGCCGCTGCAGCAATCATGGCTGCGCGCACCACGCCGGAGCGGTGGCCGCTGACCCAGTTCATGCTGGTTTGGGTGGCCTGGGCGAATTTGTCGCCCTTCAGGGCATGACGAGTTTGAGTGTCCACAGAGTCTTCTTGTCCTTCGCTGAATGACTGCAGGCGGGTCCGTACAGGCGGGGGCACTGCGACTGCAACCCTGTCAGTCTATCAGCGGGCAAGAAGCAGCGTCCACAGGACGCAGGAGTGGGTACTGGATCAGTTTGAAGGGTACGGGCTAAATAGCGGACGGCCGGCGGGTCGCGGGTCGATGCGGGAAGGACCAGTTGGCTGCGGGCGATTCTATTTTTGTCATGCGGGCGGCCAGCAGGCCGAACCAGCCATTGGTGCTTCCACGGGAGCCGTTGAGCAGCACGGTCCTGGACTTCGTGCTCGATTCAGCGGTGACGGCGGCTGGCGTTTCCCTGACTTCCGATCCCGTTTGGGAGAGTGCGTCTTTTTTGCATCGTCCGGACCGTTTGGCATGACAGATGGAGGATTGTGTTGGTCAGCGATGGAAGAAAAAGAAGGCGCGGGAATTGGCGGCGGCGCCGGTGATCGAACCGAACTGACTTAGTACTCAGTGCGGCGCGTCCTCAAGACCTGCGCAACAATCTGGCGGGAATCCCATCTAATAGAGCAGAACGGTATGAGGCCGGACCGGGCGGCACCTTCGCCGCACCGTCGCGTGCCTCAAAGGATCAAGACCATGAAAACCTTGAAGTTTTACGCGGCCGCGGGAGCTCTGGCCGTGCTGGCGGGCATGGGTTCCGCCGCAGCCCTGGCGGCTGACTCGGGCGCGGGCTCTGGTCAGGGACAGGCTATTGTCACCGTGGTGCCCCGCAACGGCAGCGAGACCCCGGTGCTGGTGCAACCCGGCGACATGCAGGTGAAGGTGAACGGCAAGCTATCGACCGTGACCGGCTGGAATGCTCTGCGGGGCAACCGCGCTCCGCTGGAACTGGTGATCCTGATCGACGGCTCGGCGCGCAGCTCGCTGGGCACGCAGATCGGCGACATTCAGAGCTTCGTGAAAGAGATGCCGTCCCAGGCGCGCATGGCTATTGCCTACATGGAAAACGGCCGGGCGGTTTTCGCGGGGCCGCTTTCGTCCGATCCGGCCCAGGTGCTGAACGCTCTGCACCTGCCCGTCGGGGCGCCGGGACAGAGCGCCAGCCCCTACTTCTGCCTTTCGGACCTGGCCCACCACTGGCCCTCGCAGGACCGCGCGGCGCGGCGCGAGGTGCTGATGATCACCGACGGGGTGGACAACTACAGTCCGCGCTTCGATCCCGAGGACCCCTATATAGGCGCCGCGATCACGGATTCAGTGCGCGCCGGACTCGTGGTTTACTCGTTTTACTGGAAGAACACCGGGCGCTTCGATAACACACTGATTGCCAGCGACACCGGCCAGAGCAACCTGCTGGAGGTGGCGCAGGCTACCGGCGGCAACAGCTATTGGGAGGGCACGGGCAACCCGGTTTCGTTTGAGCCGTTCTTCCGCGATCTGCGCGTTCGCCTGGCCAACCAGTACCGGCTGGGCTTCTCCGCTGCGCTGAAGGGAAAAGCCGAAGTGCAGACCATGAGCCTGAAGATGGGTGGACCGGCGGCCAGAGTGACCGCGCCGAAGATGGTGTTTGTGACCCCGGCAGCCACGGCGAACGGCGACTGAGGGTTTTTCTCGCTGGGAGAATGGATCGGGCTGCTCTCACGAACAGAACGGCCCGACCCATTTAGCGCGAAGACTTGAATTGAAGCTAGCCCGCATTTCTCACAAGCGAGTTGCAGTGCGAGGTGACTGGATCAGGGAAAAGGGTTGGAAAGGCCGTCGATTCATGGGATAACTACGTTGTCGAGGCGTAGTAGGAGCCATGGAAAGGCGGCCTTTCTGACAGCAGAGTGTAACCAAGAAACGTTCGCATTTACAGCCCATTTTTCTCGCCGGGTGGAAGCAAAGGAGCGCTTCCGTATTGGTCGTTCTCCATCTTTCGCGTGTACATCCGCCCAGCCCTCAAAGCTGCCGGAATCACAGGCAAGGTGGGCTGGCACACCTTCCGCCATTCTCTTGCGACGATTCTGAAGTCGCACGGGGAAGACGTGAAGACGGTGCAGTAGCTTTTGCGACACGCCAACAGCAGTGTGACGATGAACCTCGACGCGCAGGCCGTGACCGACATCAAACGGAACGCGCAGAGCAGAGTAGCGAGGCTGGTTTTTAACTCAGAAAAGGTCCAGAAGGATTGAAGTTCGGCTTATCGGACCTTTTTGGACCGGTGGCGAAATTGGGGATTTCTACTAAGTCTTTTGTTTTGTTGGCGTCCCCGACGGGATTCGAACCCGTGTTATCGCCGTGAAAGGGCGGTGTCCTAGGCCGGGCTAGACGACGGGGACGCTGGTAGAGTGCAGAAACGGCCGGAGATGGCCGTATGCGCGCCTTTATGAAGGCTATCAACTCGCTTCCTGCGTGTCAAAAGCCGGCTCTGTCTCTCAACTTAAGGGCCACTGCGGAAGAGCAGGGCGGATGGGCATGCGGCCGTTAAGAAGCAGCTCCCGCCCTAAAGGTAACCTTTCTGCTCGCTGGAGGTAATGCTCCGAAAGTCCAATCGAATAATGCGTTTGGGTAATTTTTTTTGCGTTTAAGGCGACGTACTGTGAAGGCGTGGAGGTCGTGATGAGTGTTCAAGACCGTGGTACTGCTTACAACAACGCGCTGACTGAGGCGTATGGAGACCTGGAAACAATTTGTGCCCGCCTTGCCGAACTTGAGGGGCGCAAGTCGAACATTGAGAAGGCAACTGCTGCTCTTCAGGCCCTGATGGGCGCGAGCGAAGCGGCGGTGGAACCCGCTCGGCCGGCCCCGTTCACGGCCCGTCCGGTGGTCGAGATATCGACTCCCAGCGTGCCCCAGAGCCGTGAGTCCGGCGGTAAGTTCGAGAACCATATTCGTCAGGTTCTGGGGATGGCTGCAACCGCCTGAACCCCGGCCAGGACACGATAGGCCCGTGGGCCAACGAGCCAACGGGCCGGCCACCGAATACTTGCACACGAGTTTGATTACTTACCTATTCTTTCTGCGCAGCGGGGGCCCGTGAGAGCCAGGACCGCTTCCCCGCTCACTAATCGGAAAGGGAAGGGCCTGATTATGGCCAGCTTGTTTGCCGTTGAAGACTTTTCGCCGAGCGATCTGATGAAGAAGGATGTGGTCACCGGGCCAACGGTCCGGCCGCAGTGCCTGGCGGAGATGGACGTAAACGCCGCGGTGCTGGAAGAACTGGCGCTCAAGACGCTTTTTGTTGCCGGCACGCTGACGGTGGTGGACCTCTCCGAAAGACTTTGCCTGAGCTATGGCGCGGCCAACGAGCTGTTCGACCGCATGCGCGCCGAGCAGGTGTGCCAGGTGACGGGCATGGCGGGCAATGTGCCGCAGATTGCCATTACCGCACAGGGGCGGACGCGCGCCGCGGACCTGATGGCGCAGAACCGCTATGTGGGGCCGGCGCCGGTGTCGTTTGAAAATTATGCGGAACAGGTGCGCAAGCAGAGTGTGCGCAACGCGCGCGTGCATGCAGCCGATGTGGAGCGCGCCTTTGCGGAACTGGTGGTGGACGGCGCTCTGCTGCGCCAATTGGGTACGGCGCTGAACTCGGGCAGCTCGGTGTTTCTGTATGGCCCCCCGGGCACCGGCAAGACGACGTTCGCCGAGATGCTCTCGCGGGTTTTGGCCCAGGATGCGGTGTGGATTCCGCATGCCGTGGAAGTCGACGGCCAGATCATTACGGTTTACGATGCGGCGATCCACAAGAGCGCGGGCGAAGGGGACCCCAAACACGATCCGCGCTGGATGCTGTGCCAGCGGCCGGCCGTGCTGGTGGGCGGCGAGC
>DASQSP010000140.1:0-6039 GCA_035642355.1 Occallatibacter sp. | reverse complement strand
GATCGTTGACGGAGATCAAGCACGAGCAGGCTGCGCGTGAGATTCGGCGGATGTCCGCGGGCGATATTCGTGATACCGACCTGATGCTGTACGCGAACACGTCGATTCGGCGGCGGGATGCGCTGGAGTGCCCCTTTGATGCGTCGTTCGCGCGCATTCACGACGTGGAAGCGGGACAGCGGCTGCTGGCGAAGGGATTCAGGCCCCGCTTTGTGCCGAAGGCCGTGGTCTACGAGCTGTTCACGAAGGATGTGAAGGGCGTGCTGCGGGACTCGCGTCTTCAGGGCAAGTTCGAGGTCATTCTCTTCCAGCGATTTCCGCGATTCAGGGCACTGGCGGGGATTGCTCGGATCAATGAAGGCAATGTCCTCAAGCGTTTCGTCCGGAAGCAACTTGCACTGCATCCTGTGCTGAGCGAGTTCATTCTGCGTCCGGCTTTCGCGATTGCAGAGGCCCTGCGGGCACAACCGACGTTTGCTTCCCTGGCGCGGCGCATTCTTAAAGCTCGGGCGGCGAACCAGCATCTCTCCGGCGCGATCCGCGAAGCAGGCTCGTGGCGCAGCATCGAGGAGCAGTTTGGCAAGCGCGTGCCGGTGCTGCTGTATCACAATGCCGGCGTGCCGAAGCCGGGTGAGTACCCTGGACTGACAACGCCAGCGGAAGAATTCGAGAGGCAGATTCAGTTTCTTGTGCGGATGGGCTACGAAGGTATTCGCCCGGCGGAGTGGTTGCGATGGCGCGACGAAGGCGAAGAGTTGCCCCGGCGGCCGATCATGCTGGTTTTTGACGACGCCTATGAAGAGGCGGCCAGAATCGCATTTCCGATTATCGAGAAGCACGGCTTTGGCGCTGCGTGCATGGTGGTGACGGGGTGTGTCGGCGCGACCAATCGCTGGGATGAGATGGCAGGCCGCCCCTCTTTCCCACTGATGCCGCGCGATCAGATTGTCGGCTGGTCGCGGCGGGGCATCGAATTCGGCGGTCACACGCGGAACCACCCCTACCTGCCGGATGAGCCTGCTGAACGAGTTCGCCAGGAAATCGCGGAATGCCGAGACGACCTGACGGAGCTGCTCGGTCAGGCTCCGACAAGTTTCGCTTACCCGTTTGGCGGTGTGAGCGCAGCGGCCGAGACTGCGGCTCGCGAACATTTTGCCATTGCGTTCACCGTTTGGCCGGGTGTCTTGACTCTCGCATCCAACCCGCATGTCGTTCCGCGTATAGAATTTCTGACCGGCGAGTCGCGGCTTGGAATGTGGTGCCGGCTCCGCCTCGGCAAGAATCCAATGGAGGTGGCGCGCAACCGCTGGCGGAAGCTGCTG
Organism: Occallatibacter sp.; assembly: GCA_035642355.1. GTDB lineage: Bacteria > Acidobacteriota > Terriglobia > Terriglobales > Acidobacteriaceae > Telmatobacter. The sequence goes on along the minus strand of DASQSP010000140.1, from coordinate 4,717 downwards.
GGCGAACGTCGCGGCCGTAGCGTGCCTACGGGCGGCTGGGCGAAGAGTTCGATCGAGCGGGTTCAAGATGGGCATGACCTGTCGCGTTGAGCGATTTGCCGCTATGGTGGGCAGTGGGTCAATTTGCGATAACCCCTCGGGGGCTAAAGCCCCATTTCATTTTGCGACGTTTACGGCACGACTGAAGTCGTGCCCTTTCAAAACGGTTTCAAACCGACCCACACCCCATGGTGGGGCGATTTTGCAATGAGACCGCACCGCGGCGGCATACGAGGGATTGAAGACGAGAAGGCATGTGGGCCATATTCCCTCAGGCCGTGGAGAATGAATGGACATCTCGGTTGTAGTTCCCACCTATAATCGGCGCGATCTGGTGCTGCGCACCCTGCGGACTGTTTTCGATCAGGATTGGCCCGCATCCGGCTTTGAAGTCGTGGTGGTAAGCGATGGCTCCAGCGACGGAACGGTGGATGCGCTCAAAACTCTCAATCCACCTTGCGCATTGACTGTGATTCAGCAGGAGAATCGGGGACAAGCGGCGGCACGCAACCGCGGGTATCGCGCGTCCAAATCGGACTTGATTCTGTTTCTCGATGACGATATGCTGTGCGAGCCGGGCCTGGTGGCCGCGCATGTGCGCGCGCACCGGGAATCGCTGGAACAGGACTCGCGGGAGGTGGTTGGCTTTGGGGCTTTGTTTCTCAGCGCAGACAGTCGAAGGAGCCTGGCAGCGGAGTGCTTTCATCGCGAGATCGGTGCGTTTTACCTGAGCCATTCCTCAGACGGAGATGCGGAGCTGAGAATCACGGACTGTACGTTCAGCAACGCCTCGATTCGCCGCCGGGTGCTGGAGGAGCACGATGGCTTCGATGAGCGCTTCAGGACGCGCGAGGATCTGGAGCTTGGGCTGCGCCTGTTTCGCGCTGGAATCCATGCGAAGTATGTTTCGGAAGCGGTGGCGCGGCAATACTATGACAAGAGTTCGGCCGATCTGATTCGCGATGCCGAGGCGTTTGCGGCAGCCGATGTATTGCTGGCGATGGAACATCCGAACGAACGGATCGAAGGCCAGGTGCTGACTCTCCGAGAGCAGTCGTGGTGGCGGCGGGCGGCGTATCGAACGGCGGCGCGTGTGCCGGGCCTGGTCGATCTGGTTTTAGCGCCGGCCTGCGGGCTGGGAGAAGCGCTGATCGATCTTCGACCTGCGCGGGAGCTGGGCGTGCGCGCGCTGCAGTTTCGGCGCAAGGCGCACTGGTTGGGCAAGGTCCTTGCCGACCCGCGATGGAAGAGTCGATCCTTGCCGATGGGCAAGTCGGTGTAGTCCGCCGGAGATGGCATCCGCTCTTTTCATTTCTCGACTGTGCGGATTGGCGAGTGGGCATTCCCTCGGGGGCTAAAGCCCGGCGCTTTTCGGGGCGGCTTGATGTACGGGCTGAAGCCCGTACCCTTCACGCCGAAGCCCGCTACAGGCTACCGCGGGGTCGCGCGAGCGGCGTTCAGCCCTTAGATGATACGTTTACCCATGATTGACGGCAGATCATCTGCGGGAGCCTATCTTTACGGGGCGATCTCCTGTGTGGGCAGCTAAGAATGGCAGGTCTGGCATCGAAGGGTTCTGGAGCGCAAGTCCGATGATGGAATTTCATATCGCGCGCAAGGCGCGGGAGCGCTATCGCTTTACGGAGACGCTTTTCTCGTTCAGCGGCAACGTGGTGTTTGCCGATCTGGATGCGAGCCGCAGGTTTGCGCCCCGGATGAATGAGGTGCGCGAGGCGGCGAAGTATCCCGAGCGGGCGGTGCATGCGGGCGCGCTGTTTGCGATGGGACTGATCGACGAGGCAGGCCATGCGGTGCTGGCCGAGTATCGCAAGCGATTTGATCCTGAGGTGATGACGGCGGGGCTGGACTGGTTCGCTGGGCAGGTGGGGTCGGATCAGTTGGACCGGCTGCTGCTGACCTTTGTGGAGCATTTTCCGGGGCAGAGCGTGATGCGCGGCGAGGAGACGCCGCGGCAGTGGCTGCGCGGAGCTACCGATGGCGTGCCGCATCGCGCGGCGGCGCTGGAAGAGCTGCTGATGCTGTGGACGGCGAATCGCAATGAGGCGTTCAAGCCGTTCGAGGAACTGTTCGAGGAGAAGACGCTCGAAGAGAAGACGGTCTACAAGCAGGTGACGAAGCAACTGCCGGCGTACTTTGCGACGCGGCCGCTGATTCTTCTGGAGGGTGCGGGGAAGGTCAATCTGCTGGAACTGCTGCGCGCGCCGGCTGCGGGTGCGCCGCGCTCGCTGACGGAGCAACTGGCGCTGATTCGCAGGCTGTGGAAGGGGCTGCTGGGCGACTCGATGGATCGGCTGTTCCTGATGGCGGGCGAGGTGCTGCGCGAGGAAGAGCGGGGAATCTGGATGCAGTTCAACCCCGATGCGCAGAAGGCGCGAGAGACGGCGGAGGCGGCCGCGCGGCGGAGGCAGGAGCGCGGCGAGCAGCAGTGGCCCGCGATGGCGAGCACATCTCAGGTGCCGGTGTTTGGCGATCCGGCGTATGAGTATGAGAAGTTCAGCGCGGACACGGCGTGGATGCCGAGCACGGTGCTGATTGCGAAGAGCACATACGTGTGGCTGGCGCAGTTGAGCAAACAATATGGGCGGCACATCGGGCGGCTGGATGAGATTCCCGATGAAGAGCTGCAGACGCTGGCGGATCGCGGGCTGAATTCGCTGTGGCTGATTGGGGTGTGGGAGCGGAGCCGCGCGTCGAAGACGATCAAGCAACTGTGCGGGAATACGGATGCGGTGGCGTCGGCGTATTCGCTGTTCGACTATCGGATTGCGGACGACCTGGGCGGCGAGGCGGCGTACATCAATCTGCGCGACCGGGCGTATCGGCGCGGAATTCGGCTGGCGAGCGACATGGTGCCGAATCACATGGGCATCGATTCGCCGTGGGTGGTGGAACATCCCGATTGGTTTATTGCGCGGCAGGTTCCGCCGTATCCGGCGTACTCGTTTAACGGGCCGGATTTGTCGAGCGATGGGCGGGTCGAGATCAAGATTGAGGACCACTACTTTGAGCAGACCGACGCGGCGGTTGTGTTTCAGCGGCGGGATCGCGCGAGCGGCGAGACGCGCTACATCTATCACGGCAACGATGGGACGAGTTTTCCGTGGAACGACACGGCGCAGCTCGATTATCTGAATCCGGCGGTGCGGGAGCAGGTGATTCAGACGATTCTGTATGTGGCGCGGCTGTTTCCGGTGATTCGATTTGACGCGGCGATGACGCTGGCCAAGCGGCACTTTCACCGGCTGTGGTTTCCGGGGCCGGGGTCGAGCGGGGCGATTCCTTCGCGGGCCGAGTACTCGATGAGCGACGAGGATTTCAACCGCATTATGCCGCATGAGTTCTGGCGCGAAGTTGTGGACCGTGTGGCGGCCGAGGTGCCGGGGACGCTGCTGCTGGCGGAGGCTTTCTGGCTGATGGAAGGCTACTTTGTGCGCACGCTGGGCATGCATCGCGTGTACAACAGCGCGTTCATGATCATGATGCGGGACGAGGATAACGCGAAGTATCGCTCGGTGATCAAGAACACGCTGGAGTTCGACGTGGACATCATGAAGCGCTACGTGAACTTCATGAGCAATCCCGATGAAAGGACCGCAATCGATCAGTTTGGCACGGGCGACAAGGGGTTTGGCGTGGCGGTGGTGATGAGCACGCTGCCGGGGCTGCCGATGTTTGGGCATGGGCAGGTGGAAGGATTTACCGAGAAGTATGGGATGGAGTATCGGCGGCCGCGGTATGACGAGACGCCGAATCCGTGGCTGATTGAGCGGCATCAGCGCGAGGTTGCGCCGCTGTTGAAGAAGCGCTGGTTGTTCGCGGAGAGCAGCAATTTTCTGCTGTATGACTTGTTTGAGGCGTCGGGAGCGGTGGACGAGAACGTGTTTGCGTATTCGAACCGCAACGGCGGCGAGCGGGCGCTGGTGGTCTACAACAACCGCTACGGCGAGACGCAGGGGACGATCGATATTTCCGCGGCGTATGCGGACAAGGCGAGCGCGCAACTGCGGCAGCGGCGGCTGCGCGAGGGGCTGGGTCTGACGGACGACGGCCAGGTGATTGTGGCGTGGCGCGACTCGCTGACCGGGCTTGAGTATCTGCGGCGGGCGCGGGATCTGGCGGAGCGCGGGCTGACGCTGAGCCTGCATGCCTACCAGTGCCATGTGTTTCTGGATTGGCGGGAGATGCGGCCGACGGCGGAGTGGCCGGTGGACCGGCTGTGCGACCAACTGAATGGGCGCGGCGTGGCGAGCATCGATGAGGCGATAGCGCTGATGGAGCTGGAGCCGTTTCATGCGGCGCTACGCGCGCTGCTGGAGCCGGAGGTGGTGCGGGGGCTGGCCGATCTGGCGGAGCATCCGCGCGGGGCGGGAGCGGTCTCGGGCACGGGGCGGAAGACGGCGAGGGAGCGAAGCGGACTGGTCGATGTGATTTGGATGCGGTGCGAGGCGTTTGTAAAGGCGGCGCGGAGTTTGCCCGGTGCTTGGATGGGTGCGCGGACTGGTGCGCGGATTGGCGGGGCGGGTTGGCCGGAGCGGGAGCAGACGGAGATTGCTACACTGGCGACCGGATTCCGCGCGTGCCTGCGGACGGCGATGCGGATTCCGGCGATGGAGGGCGTGTCCGTGGAGACATGGCCTGCTGCGGCGCGGCGCGTGCT
>DASQSP010000139.1:0-21316 GCA_035642355.1 Occallatibacter sp. | reverse complement strand
ATATTTAGCGTGCCGTCCTCGTCGGATGCGACGGTTTGCGGAATATTCCACTCCGGGTGCATGGCCGCGACGGGCTTGTTCTCCATCCAGGTAGCGAAGCCTTCGTTGAGCCAGATGTTGTCCCACCACTGCATGGTGACGAGGTCGCCGAACCACTGATGGGCCATCTCGTGGGTGATGTCGACGGCGACCAGTTTCTTGGCGTCGATGGAGGCGGTTTTTTCGTCGATGAGGAGCGCTGTCTCGCGGTAGGTGATGGCGCCGAAGTTCTCCATCGCGCCGGCCTCGAAGTCGGGAATCGCAATCAGGTCGAGCTTCTTGAGGGGATAGGGAATGCCGAAGTAGTTGTTGTAGTAGTGCAGCGCGAACTTGGCGACCTCGAGGCTGTAGGGCGTGAGGGCAACCTTGTCCGGCGTGGCGCAGGAGCGGATGGCGACGCCGTCCTGCTCGGCGGAGGTGCACTGGAAGTCGCCGACGAGGAAGGCCAGCAGATAGGTGGACATGCGCGGCGTGGTGAGGAAGGTGAGGGTGTGCTTGCCGGCGATGGGGCCGGGCGTGTCCTTGACGATGGGGCCGTTGGAGATGGCGGTGTCGCCCTTGTCGATGATGAGCGTGACGTCGAATGTGGCCTTGAGCGCGGGCTCGTCGAAGGACGGGAAGGCGCGGCGCGCGTCGGTGGACTCGAACTGCGTGACGGCGTAGTTGCGGCGCGCGGTTTTGGAGAGATAGAAGCCGCGCAGCTCGTTGTTGAGGATGCCGGTGTAGTGAATCGTGAGGACGGCCTTGCCGGCGGGCACGGGCTCGTCAACCGTGAAGGTGGCCTGCTCCTTCTCGTGATCGAGTGAGACGGCGGCGGCCTGGGTGCGGCCCCCGGCGGCTACCGAGACCGAATGGAAGGCGAGCTCGTTGGCGTTGAGAGTGATGGAGCGGGAAGGCTCGCGGAGGATGACGTCGATGGTCTCGACTCCGGCGAATGTGGCGGACTTCAGGTCCGGGGTAAGCGTGAGCGCGTAATGCTCGGGCACGACGGTCGAGGGCAGACGCTGGCCGGAGAGGGACGCGGCTGCAAATACCAGGCATGAAAACGTATACGCGGTGGCGCGCAACAGGGGAAGGGTACGGCGGATATTCATGAATTCCTCGTGTACAGATTTCAGTGCGGGAACTGGCCCGAACGGCATGCGTTTTTCAGCGGGCGAACAATGCACTGTGTTCATTGTAGGTCAGTAGCAGGTACAAGGGAGGGCATATGGGCGTGTTTGAGGTTACCTGGAGCTTGTTTCAAAAACATGCTTCGTGTCAGGGCACGACTTCAGTCGTGCCAAAAGTGGCAGAAAATCGAGGGGTTTTAACCCCTGAGGGATGACATCCATACCAAGCTGACCAATTTATGAAACAGGCTCGGTTACCTATCTACACCAAGATTGGTTACCTTCTTTGGGTCAAAGCAGGACGTTTGCTCATTGGATGGCAGATGGAGCGCTGGAGTTGGCTGCGTAGCGTAATTTCCGGGTTTAGTCTGTCTCGGAGGGGGGCGTGTGCGCGGTGGAACTGCCGGCGTGGGGCAGGAGCGAGTCGAGGAAGAGCAGGCAGGCGCCGATGACGATGGCGCTGTCGGCGATGTTGAAGTCCGGCCAGTGGTAGGTGAAGATGTGGACCTCGATGAAGTCGGTGACCGACCCGTAGGCGATGCGGTCGTGGACGTTGCCGAGCGCGCCGGCGAAGACCAGCGCGAGGGCGACGGTGGTGCGGGTGATGCGGCTGGCGAGGCGGACGAGGATCACGAGGACAACGAGCGCGGTGAAAAGTGAAAAGCCGGTGAGCGCCCAGCGAACGGCGTGCGGCGAGGCCGAATCGGCGAAGAGCGAGAAGGCCGCGCCCTCGTTGGTCCAGTGAGTGATGCGCAGCACGCCGGGGATGACGGGCACCGCGCCGCCGATTGGAATGCGCGCGGTGACGAGCACTTTAGTGAGGCGGTCGAGGAAGACGACGACCGCTGAAATCAGAAGGAGCCAATGCAGACGGCGCGGGGCGGTGAAGTTCACGCTGCGGCCTCCGGCTTATCGATGTGCATGGCTTCAAGCGCAGTGCTGCAGCGGGTGCAGACGTTCTGCCAGATACCGTAGTCGGCGACCTCGGGCATGAAGTTCCAGCAGCGGGCGCACTTGTGGCCGGTTGCGGGGTTTACTTCGGCCCTAGGCACGGTAATAACAAGCCCTTTTGAGGGAGTCGTCTCGTCGACCAAAGAAACCCGCGATACATTAATGAATTCCTTGAGCGCATGCGCGTATTGCTGAAGGATGTTTATGTCATCGTGAGATGCATAAATTGTTACATCGGCTTCTAACGCTTTGCCGATGGTCTTTTCCTGACGTGCCTCTTCAAGCATCCTCATTGCTACGTCCCGTATCGAAAACAGCGTCTTCCAGTTCTCTAGGATTCCCCGTATTTCTCCGGCAAAAATCTCTTCCGGCTTGGGAAACAACGCGAGATGCACGCTCGCTTCGCGGCCTTCGACCTTGGGCAGGTGTTCCCAGACTTCGTCGGCGGTGAAGCTGAGGATGGGTGCGACTAACCGGACGAGAGCTTCAGTGATTTGCCAGAGGACGGTTTGCGCGGAGCGGCGTTCCTGGCTCGATGGCGCGAAGGTGTACATGCGGTCTTTGAGCACGTCGAGATAGAACGAGCTCAGATCGACGATGGCGAACTCGTTGACGGCTTGATAGACGCGGTGGAACTCGAAGGCCTCATAGAAGCCCAGAATCTTTTCAGTGAGCTCGCGAGTGCGGGCCAGCATGTAGCGGTCGAGCGGCAAGAGGTCCGCCTCGGCGACGCGATGCTGCGCGGGATCGAAGCCGGCGAGATTGCCGAGCAGGAAGCGGAAGGTGTTGCGCAGTTTGCGATAGAGCTCGGCGCAGCGCTGCATCAGGTTTTCGCTGGCGGCCATGTCTTCGCGGTAGTCGATGGAGGCAACCCAGAGGCGGACGATTTCGCCGCCGAGGCGTTCGGCGATGTCGACGGGATCGACGCCGTTGCCGAGGGACTTGGACATGGCGCGGCCCTGTTCGTCGAGGGTCCAGCCGGCGGTGGAGACGTGCGAGTAGGGCGCGCGGCCCCGCAGTGCCACCGAGGTGAGAAGAGACGAGTGGAACCAGCCGCGATGCTGATCGCCGCCTTCAAGATATAGGACCTTTGCGCCTTCGTTTTTCTGGAACGATTGATAGGCGGCCTTGAGCTCGGGATCAGATTCGGCGACGGCAAACCAGCTTGCGCCGGAGTCGAACCAGACGTCCAGAATGTCAGTCTCTTTGCGGAAGGCAGTACCGCTGCAATGCGTACACTTCGCGCCTGCGGGCAAGAGCGTTGAGACATCAGTTGTGTGCCAGGCTTCGACGCCCTCACGCTCGAAGAGAGTCGTGATCCTGCGGTTCAGCGCGGGGTCGAGGATGGGCTGGTTGCAACCTTCGCACAGAAACACGGCGATGGGCACGCCCCAGATGCGTTGGCGGCTGATGCACCAGTCGGGGCGGGTGGCGATCATGTTGGTGATGCGCTCCTTGCCCCAGGCCGGATCCCAGACGACCTTGTCGATCTCGTCGATGGTCAATTGACGAAATGTCTTGTCGCCGATTTGCGTATCGAGGGCGATGAACCACTGCTCGGTGGCGCGGAAGATGACGGGGTTGTGGCAGCGCCAGCAGTGCGGGTAGGAGTGCTCGAGGGGCGCGTGGCCGAGCAGTGCGCCGTGTTCCTTGAGCATCTCGATGACGAGCGGATTGGCGGCCCAGACTTTCTTGCCTTCGAAGGGCGGCAGGGCATCGTGGGGCCAGGCGGATTCGTCGACGTGGAGATGGCCAGCGGCGTCGACGCGGCAGGTTTGATCGAGGTTATAGCGCTGGCCGGTATAGAAGTCGTCCGCGCCATGCGAGGGCGCGGTGTGGACGGCGCCGGTGCCGGTGTCCGCGGTTACGTAGTTTGCGACGACGCCGAGAATGCTGCGCTCCAGGAATGGGTGCTTGAAGTGGACGCGTTCAAGAGCGCTGCCCTTGAAACGCGCAACCTCGTGCGCGCCTTCGAGCTTGCATGCGGCAATCACGCTGGCTGCCAGCTCGGCGGCGACGATGTAGACCGCTGGTTGGGGTCGCTGCTCTCCCACCCTTGCCGCTGAGGAGCGCGGCAAGGATGGTGCACCCTGGTCTGTGCTTTCCCATGTCTGAGAATCCAGACATGGGGCACCCATTTCTGTGGCTGGGCCAGAGACTTCGAGGGCGACGTAGTCGAAGTCGGGATGGAAGGCGACGGCCATGGACGCGGGGATGGTCCAGGGCGTCGTGGTCCAGATGATGGTGTAGACATCCTTGCCGGCCAGGGCTGGTTCGATCACGGCGGGGTCCGATGTCATCTTATATCTGACATACACCGACGGGCTGGTGTGCTGCTCGTACTCGATTTCGGCGTCGGCCAGGGCGGTGCGGTCGTGGATGCACCAGTAGACGGGCTTGAGGCCGCGGTAGACGAAGCCCTTCTCGAGGAAGCCGTAGAAGGTTTCCAGGGTGCGGGCCTCGTAGTCGCGGGACATGGTTTTGTAGGGGTTGTCCCAGCGGCCGAAGCAGCCGATGCGCTGAAATTGCGCGGTCTGCATGTCGATGTACTTTTGCGCATAGGCGCGGCATGCATCCAAGACGGCAGGGGCGGGCATCTCCAGCTTTTTGCGGCCGAGCTGCTCGTCTACTTTAATTTCGATGGGCAGGCCGTGGCAGTCGAAGCCGGGCACATAGGGCGCGTCGAAGCCGGCCATGGTCTTGGATTTGACGACGAAGTCCTTGAGCCCTTTGTTGAGGGCGTGGCCCAGGTGGATGGGGCCGTTTGCGTAGGGAGGGCCATCGTGGAGGAGGTAGACGGGGCGGCCGTGGGCGGCTTTGCGCAGCTCGTCGTAGAGGCGCATCCCGGCCCAGCGAGCCAGCCGAAGCGGCTCATTCTGCGGCAGATTGGCCTTCATCGGGAAGGCGGTCTGGGGCAAGGTGAGGGTCGCCTTCAACTCCGGCGCTGGAGACATTGTCACTCCTGATCGGGAACCAAACTGTTCATCCTCAAGTGTAAATGTTCGGCGACGAATTTCCGGTGACGCGAGCGAAGCTGGTCCGTCTATTGATAATGGGAATCTCGTACTCCAGGGACTATGAGGCCGTGGAGACGGATCACAGCGAGGCAGGCGGCACGCGGCACGCGACAAGCATGGGCGATGTCACGCATAATGGAAGACAGCCTCCCGCAGTGGACCGGCTTCCGGCAAGGCACGCGCAGACGACGCAGACGACAGAGCCGGCGGAACAGATGGCAAACGACACATTGATTGAGACCCCAACCGAATCCGAAGTCATGGCAGCACGGCCGGCGGGGCACGAGCTGGACGCGTTCCTGGGCAGGGCCTTCGACGAGAAGCCTGTGTGGACGACTCTCTACGAGAGCATCCGCGACGTGTTCTTCCCGGTAAAGCTGCCACCGCTGCAACTGACCTCGACGCCGATTCCGGTGCCGGACCGCATGGCGGTGAAAGCGAATCCCTGGGCGATCGGCATCTCGTCGAGCGTGAACATTGCGATTGTGCTGATCGCGATCTGGCTGGGTCTGCGGCTGGTCAATAACATCGTGAAGCCGCCGGTGACGGCGACGAATATCGACGTGGGAGCCTTTGACCTGAAGGCGCCGAAGGCGGGCATTTCCGCGGGCGGCGGCGGCGGCGGCGGGGCGCACGACATTGTCGATCCGATCAAGGGCAAGCTGCCTCCGCGGATGAAGGATCCGATTACGCCGCCGATGGTGCCGATTCTGGACCATCCCAAGCTGGCGGTTCCGGCGGCGATCAACGTGCAGCAGAATATTCAACTGCCGGATAACCCGAACCTGCCGAACTTTGGCGTGACCAAGTCGGCGAACGTGCAATTGGCCTCGAACGGGCAGGGCGGCGGCGCGGGCATCGGTACCGGCAATGGCGGCGGCATTGGCTCGGGCAATGGTAACGGGTATGGGCCGGGCACGGGCGGCAATGCCGGCGGCGGGCTCTACCAGGTTGGCGGCGGCGTGTCCAATCCGGTGCCGGTTTTTACGCCGGATCCGGAGTTCAGCGATGAGGCGCGGCGGGCGAAGTATCAGGGCCTGTGCCTGATCTCGTTGATCGTGGACGTGCATGGCAATGTGCAGGATCCGAGGGTGATCCGCGCGCTGGGCATGGGCCTGGATGAGAAGGCGCTGGAAGCAGTGGCGAAGTACAAGTTCAAGCCGGCGATGAAGGATGGCAAGACTCCGGTGCCGGTGCGAGTCACGGTAGAGATAAACTTCCGGCTGTATTAGGAATTTTGCAACGCAGGGAAAGGCGCGGCTTTGGCTGCGTCTTTTCCTTTTGGGCGCGCGAAGAGGCGCGCGCCAGCGTGATGGGTCTGGGATGCGTGAATTGTTGATTTGCGGAGCAGGTCTGGAGGAGAGATGGTGCGCCCTGAGAGATTCGAACTCCCGGCCTTTTGGTTCGTAGCCAAACGCTCTATCCAGCTGAGCTAAGGGCGCACGTTGTGAAGCAGAACCTAGAACAGATTAACAAGAATCGAACGAGGGCGCAACGCGTTGCGCCCCGCGAGAGCGGCGTGTTGTCAGGCTGCGGGCGCGGGTTCCGGCGCGGGCTGCGGAGGAATGAGGGCGAGCTCTTCGTCGATTTCGAGGCCGGCCTGGCGCACCAGGCGGGTGACGGCGGCGGCGTTGAGGCGGGTGGCATCGTATTCGACGCGGAGGGTGCGCGCTTCGCGGTCGAAGCTCATGCGGCGGATACCGTAGACCTCGCGCGCGTTGGCCAGTGCGAAAGAGACGGCCTCAGTGGGCGGCGTGGCGTAGCGGTAGAGAATGTCCACGGTGGTCATGGAGTGATGATAGCAAGACGTGCAGTTCTCATGTTCAGCTTAGTTTTTGGACAGATACTTAGGGAAGATCCGGAAATGGGCCCTGGTCGAGAGTATTTCGTAAGCGATCGATCCTGGAATGCTCAATTCGACCTCCGTGCCGGCTCCGGCTTCACTCCAAAAGTCCAGTTGTGCTCCGAGCGTTTGCGCACGTTCACGAATGCCGGGCAACCCCCAGTGTCCGGCGCGCCCGCCAGCTTCAATCACCTTGGGGTCCATACCGTTTCCATCGTCGCGCACGCGCAATCGAAACAGGTGATCCTCATAGCGAATCTCAGCTTCGATCCGATGCGCGTTGGCGTGCTGGAAGGCATTTCGCAGCAGTTCGCGGGCGATCGAATAGACTTCCGCCTGGAGGACCGGAGACAACGTGCGCCGCTCGCCCTCTACAATCAGGTGAAAGAACGGACCATCGCGATTCGGATCCTCAAGGGCCTCCAGTTCTCGGCCCATTGCCGTCAGCAACTCCGCGAGATCGCTCTGAGCGGCCGATTCCGAACGCAGATCCTGTATAGCGCTCCGGCCCTCGGCGATTGCCTGCTCCGTTCTGGCGATCGCGCCATCGAAAGCCTGCATTGCCTGTTCGGTGCGGCCGGGAAGCATGTTGCGGGCGGCCTGAAATCGAAACATAAGCCCGTGGAAGCTTTGCAACAGGGTATCGTGCAGCTCCCGCGCGATGCGGGTCCGCTCGCCGACGCGCGCTTCCAGCGTCATGTTGAACTCCCGCTGCAACTGCTGCAGACGAAGCTGATAGAACACCCACAGCAGCAGAACAAAACCCACAACGCACGCGGCGCGGAACCAGATCATCTGGTACCAGGCCGGCGCGACGCTGAAGTCCAGAGTCGCTCCTTCTTCGTTCCACACGCCGTCGTTGTTGCAGGCGATTACATGAAACTTGTAGCTTCCCGGGCTGAGACCGCTATAGAAGGCCTGTCGCCGGGTTCCAGGTTCCTGCCATTCATTATCGAAGCCTTCGAGTTTGTACCGGAAGAGCACGCGTTCCGGGATGGTCAAACTAAGAGCCGTATAGTCGATCTCGATATTTTTCATATCGTGACTCAGGACGGTCCCGTTTTCCGGAGCCATCACCCTATTGTCGACTTTCAATGCTTCGACATGCACGGGGGGAGGCAGATTGTTCTTCGGGATGTGCCGCGGGTACACATAGGCGATTCCGTTGTTCGTTACAAACCAGATGCGTCCATCCCTGGTCCGGGCAACCATCGGCCCCGGAAAGCCGTTTTGCGGACTTCCAGGCAGACCGTCGAGCAGGTTGAAGGACTCATAGTGAACACGATAGGCGGGGTTGGCGACGGCGCGATCGAGCTCGCCGGCAGGAACTCTCAGCACTCCACCATCGGCGGCAAGCCACCAGTAGCCCTCGCCATCTTCGGCTATGCCGCGAACAGACAGCGCGGGGAGTTCGTTGGACCTGGAGAGCGGGTGGAAACGGCCACCGTCGAACTTGCTCAGACCACCCGCACCACCCGCCCAGACGCTCCCTGTGCGATCCTGATAGATCATGTAAATCGGCCCAGGCGGGACACCGTCACCCGTTCCAAAAGTTTGGGACTTTCCGTGGTCGTAGAACGTCACATGGTTGTTTTGACCCACCCATATCCGGCCATTTCGATCCGCGTACAGCACCGCCCAGGGGAAGATCGACTCCGATTGATTTGCGATTTTTGTGAGTACGCCATCGGCCAGGCGGAAAAGACCTTGATCGTTGTCGAACAACCAGATGCCACCCTCGGCATCACGAGCAATCCCCCAGGGAGACTGCAGGAGGACGCCTCCCGGCAAGGGATGCTGAGCATCGATGACAGCCATAAACCGTCCCTGCTCAAACCGGGAGACGGTCGTCTTTCGGAAATCCGATACACCGACGGTCCATAGAACGCCACTCTCGTCCTCGAAGATCGAGTCTGCCCCTCTCGCCGAGTATCCCCCGCTCGGGGGCGGCGCCTCGTAATCGCCGCGAGGACCAATGCGAAAGATCTCGTTAGCCGTGAACGTCCAGAGGCTGCCATCGCTGGTGCCCAGGACGCCTCTGGACATCTCCGCGTGGGGAATCGAGACCGGTGTAAATGCGCCTTCCCGAAAGCGGTCGAGTCCACGGGTGCTTCCCGACCAGATGTTGCCTTCCCGGTCTTCAAACAGGGTATAGACAACATCTCCGGAGAGCCCCTCTTTTGCCGTGAATTGCTCGGCTTCCGGGCCAAATTCGGCAATCCGATGGCCTTTGATCAGATCGGGGTGAACAACACGGCGGAGGCCATCGCCGAACGAACTAACCCACAGAGCTCCATCCCTATCCAGGAGCACGCAATTGGCGCTAACGCGAACTTCCGTCATCGGGCTGCGATCCCCCAATCGCCGCACGGTATGGGCAGATCGCCCGACCTCCGAAATCCAGATCGCGCCATCGGGAGCTTCCGCAAAATTGTACGTCTTCCCTGCCGTCTCGGCCGGATCGACGAACCGCTTCTGTCCGGCGGGAAGGTAGACGATCCTGTCTTCGGTCAAAACCCAGACCGTACCCGCCCTGTCGAGGTAGACCGCTCGCGCATCCCCGGCCGAGAAGTTCCATTCCCTAGTTACATCCTTCCAGATCCCATCCTTGAAGCGCGCCAGGCCTTTCGTGGTTCCCGCGATCAGGCTGCCGTCCTTGCACTCCACCAAAGAAGAGATGGCTGGGAGACCCTCCCGCTCGGAGTAAGAGGTCACATGGCCATGGAGAAGGCGGCTCACACTGCCAGAGAAGAACACGATCCATAGACTTCCATCGCGAGTCGCCAGCAACATGCGGATTCGCGTAGCCGGGAGATCTTCTCCGGCGCGCGGCTCAAAACGCGCGAACCGAACACCGTCGAAAGAAAACAAGCCGGTCCCCGTTCCAAGCCACAAATATCCGTCTTTGGTCTGCGTGATGGCTACGATGTTAGGCGGAGCGCCGTCCTTCTCCGTCCATGCGGTATGGACGAACTGCGTGATGGACTTCCGTGGGTCGAGCGCAAACGCCGCAGTGGCCAGCGAACACACCGCAAACCAAACGATGAAGAGCCGCGCAAGCTCCCATGCACGCGGCCGCCGCGCTCCAGAGATGTCAGGCGCAATCGCGGGTTGGTGTGATTGCAGATTCAAGGCAGCGCTCGGCAAATGGTTAAGATGGTTAAGATTGCGGCTCCAGAATACACCCGCAAGAAAGCCGTCCCAGCGTCCTCCAGGCCCCGATCGGTGTCAGGTTGTCATTCGATTTCGGAATACCGAGAACCTGGCTCCGCTCAGGGATGACAAGGTTAGGAAGGGTGCCCGGTTCAAGAGAAGAGGACGCTGGGCTCAGAGCGTTTTGAGGTAGGCGCGGATCTCGGGGTCGGACCAGTCGGTGGCGCCCACGAATTTGCGGCGGATGATGCCGTGGCTGTCGATGAGGTAGGTCTCCGGCCACATGTCGGTGTGGAAGAGGCTGGCGGCGGACTGGCTCGGGTCGCGGACGGTGATGAGATCGATGTGGCGGTTGCGGATGAAATTGGTGTAGGCGGCGGGGTCCTCGTCGATGCTGACAGCGAGGACGACAAGGCTGGGATCGTCGTGATGGAGCTGGAGGAGCGAAGGCAGCTCCGCGATGCAGGGGCCGCACCAGGAGGCCCAGAAGTTGAGCAGCACGACCTTGCCGCGGTAGCTGGCGAGATGGACGGAGCTGGCGCCGTCAGAGACGGTGAAGTCGGGTGCGGGCTTGCCGGTTTGGCCGGGATGGGCGCCGCGATCGCAGCCGGCGATGAGGACGAGAGCCAGCGCGGAAAGGCGTGAAAGAGAACGAGGAAGCCGCACGTTTCTATAATACGAAGTGAAGCGACGGGAGCAAAGGGAGGGTAGTGGATCAGTTTGAAGTCGTCTTGAAAGGGCACGGCTTCAGCCGTGCCGTAAAGAGCTTGGAGTGAAGGGGGCTTTAGCCCCTGAGGGATGGGTTGTCGCAACTGACCCACTACCAAAGGAGCCGAATGAGCGGCAGCGAATTGGAAGAGAGCGGCGGAGCGCAGGCGTTCACGCCGGTGCTGGGGCTGGCGGACGATCCGGGCGAGCCGTTGGCGGCGCTGAGCAGGCAGGGAAAGCTGTTTGACCAGCCGGAGCCGGCGGAGCTGCTGGAGCTGACGGTGATTGTGCCGGCGCGCAACGAGGCGGAGTGCCTGGGCGCGTGTTTGCAGTCGCTGGCGGCGCAGTCGGACGAGATTTTCAAGCTGGGGCGCGACTGGGAGCTGGTCGTGGTGGACGATCACTCGACTGACCGCACGGCGGAGATTGCGCGCGGCGTGGCGGGCGTGACGGTGCTGGAGGCGGCGAAGCTCGAGAAGGGCTGGACGGGGAAGGCGAACGCGGTTTGGACGGCGGCGCGGAAGGCGCGGGGCAAGTGGCTGCTGTTTACGGATGCGGACACCGTACACGAGCCGGGGGATTTGCGGCGCGCGATCCACGAGGCGGAGAAACACAAGGCGGGAATGCTGAGCTATTCGCCACGGCAGATTGTGAATGGGCTGGCGCAGCGGGCGCTGATGCCGCTGGTGTTCTCGGAGCTGGCGGTGGCCTATCCGGCGGCGAAGGTGAGTGATCCGAACCAACGCGTGGCTGCGGCGAATGGGCAGTTTCTGCTGGTGGAGCGGGAGGCCTACCGGCGGATTGGCGGACACCCGGCGGTGAAGGACAAAGTTCTGGAAGACGTGGAGCTGGCGTTCACGGCCAAGCGGCGGAAGATTGGGCTGCGGTTCCGCTATGCGGGCGATGCGGTGGCGACGCGGATGTATCGATCAACGGGCGCGATGATGGAAGGTTGGACAAAAAATCTCGCGCTCTTGTTTAACAATTCTCTGTCGCTGGCTTTGTGGCGGGCTCTGGATTTTTTTCTGCTCTTTTTACTTCCGGTGCTGGCTGTTCAGCTTTGGGGCGGGCGGTTTACGCCGCGGTCGCTGGAGTGGGCGAGCGCGGGCTGGGTGCTGCTGGTGCTGTGGGCGAGGAATCTGTTCCGCTTCTACAGGCGGGTGGCGCGGTCGAACTTTGGGTTTGTGGACTGCGCGCTGGCGCCGCTGGGGTTGCCGCTGTTTGTGGTGCTGCTGTATCGGAGCTGGTTTCAGCACCGGGTCTTGAAGCAGGTAAGCTGGAAGGGCAGGACGTACGCGGCGTGAACCTGGCCAACTGCTGAAGCCACGGGAATCACTGGCGCATCCAACCGACTGAGAGAGTTGCATGATTGAGCTGACCCGCCGGGCGACGTTTTCCGCAGCGCACTACTACTGGAACGAGGCGTGGACGCCGGAGAAGAACGAGCAGGTGTTTGGCAAGTGCGCGAACCGCAACGGGCATGGGCACAACTACACGCTCGAGGTGACGGTGGCGGGCGAGCCGGATGCGGTGACCGGGTTTGTGGTGGACCTGAAGTGGCTGAAGGACACGATGGAGCGCGAGGTGCTTTCGGCCTGGGATCACCGGCACCTGAATTTGGAAGTGCCGGAGTTTGCAAAGACGGTGCCGACCACGGAGAACCTGGCGATTGCGGCATGGCGGCGGCTGGAACCTGCGGTGAACGCGGGCAATGGTGCGCGGTTGCGGCGGGTGCGGGTGTATGAGACGCCGGAGATCTTTGCGGAGTACCGGGGCGCGGAGTTTCGAGGTCAGTCATGAAGGCGTACTTCGGGCGGCGATACATGCTGAGCGCGAGCCATCGGCTGCACGCGGAGTCGCTCTCGGCTGAGGAGAATCGCGCGGTGTATGGAAAGTGCAGCAACCCGCACGGGCATGGACACAATTACACGATCGAAGTGCTGGTGGGCGGGCCGGTGGATGTAGCGACCGGGATGGTGATCGATCTGTCTGCGATGGATGCCGTGGTGCGGATAAAAGTGCTGGAGCGGTTCGATCACGCCAATCTGAATCTCGATCCGCTGTTTGTGCAGCAGGTACCGACCACGGAGAATTTTTGCAGGGCAGTGTTTGGATTGCTCAAGGATGCGCTGCCGGCCGGCGAAGTTGAGAAAGTTCGCGTGGAAGAGACGGAGAACAATTTCTTCGAGTGCTTTGCCGCGTGACGTGCGATGAAGAGGCCCGATTGGATTGGGCGGGAGGACGAGCAAGATGGCGCAGCCAATTGCAGTAACCAGGCCGGTACGCAGGGCGGCCCATGCGGGTGAAGGGCTGAGCGAGTTCACCACGCAGGAGATATATCGCGAGATTTTGAGCCGCCTGGGCGAGGACCCGGCGCGCGATGGACTGCTGGCGACGCCGGAGCGCGTCGAAAAGTCGATGGCGTTTTTGACCAAGGGCTACGCGCAGGATCCGACGCAGATTTTGCGCGGCGCGCTGTTCGATGTGGATTACGACGAGATGGTGATCGTGAAGGACGTCGAGATGTTTTCGCTGTGCGAGCACCACATGCTGCCCTTCTTCGGGCGCGTGCACGTTGCGTATATTCCCAAGGGAAAGGTCATCGGGCTCAGCAAGATTCCGCGGCTGGTGGAGGTGTTTGCGCGGCGGCTGCAAGTGCAGGAGCGGATGACGCGGCAGATTGCCGACGCCATCCAGGAAGCGATTGCGCCGCAGGGCGTGGGCGTGGTGATTGAGGCGCGGCACTTGTGCATGATGATGCGCGGCATCGAGAAGCAGAACTCGTCGACGGTGACGAGCGCGATGGTGGGCTGCTTCCGGCAGAAGGAGACGCGCGCGGAATTCCTTTCGCTGGTGCGGCAGCCGGGGGCTGGCGCGCTCTGACCGGCGCGCGCCGATTCGACTAGAGTAGTTAGGTGAACGGACTCTTGGTCATCGATAAACCGGGCGGCATGACCAGCCACGATGTAGTTTCCCGGTTGCGCAGGATCACCGGCGAGCGCTCGATTGGGCATCTGGGCACGCTGGACCCCATGGCGACCGGCGTGCTGCCGCTGCTGCTCGGCAAGTTTACGCGGCTGGCGCAGTATTTCTCTTCCGCAGATAAAAGCTACACAGGCACGATTCGCTTCGGCTTTGCGACGGATACCTACGACGCGGAGGGCGAGGCGGTTGGCCCGGTGATGGAGCCGGCGCTGACGCTTGAAGCAGTGCGCGCGGCGGCGGCGCGGTTCAACGGCGAGATGGAGCAGGTGCCGCCTGCCTTCTCCGCAAAAAAAGTCGGTGGAAAGCCAGCGTACGAGCTGGCGCGCGCGGGCAAGCCTGTGGAACTGAAGCCGGCGACGATTCGTATTCATCGCTTCGAGATTGTTGCGCTCGACGGCGCCGAGGCGCGGTTTGCGATGCGTGTGAGCGCCGGAGGGTATGTGCGCTCCGTGGCGCATGAACTGGGGCAGGATTTGCAGTGCGGCGCGCACTTGAGCAGTCTGCGGCGAACGCAGGCAGGGATGTTTACGCTGGACCATGCGCATACACTCGATGAGCTGGAAGCGCTGAGCGGCAATGCGGCAGCGCTTGAAGCGCGGGGCATTCATCCGCGTGAGCTGCTCAAGGAGATGCCCGCGGTGACGGGCGACGATCACGCGCTGGGGCGGCTGCGCAACGGCGCGCAGGCCAATCTGCCGGAGTTCTCTGACGCGGCGCTGGTGAAGGTGTTTGCGGGGCAGCGGGAGCTGGTGGGGATTGCGCGGCGCATGGCAGGAACGTTGTTTCAGCCGGTGGTGGTGATGGGGTGAGACAGTGATCGGTGGTCAGTGATCAGTGGTCAGGGATCAACACCTCGCTATTTCTGGAGAAGAGGTCTTAATGCGGGGAGCAGGGTGTGGGCGATGATCTCGGAGCCTTTGGCGGTGGGGTGGATGCCGTCGGACTGGATGGCGCCGGGGACGTTGACGAGATCCTTGTAGATCATGGGCACGATGGCGGTGTGATGGCCGGCGGCGACCTCGCGATAGATTTGTTGGAACTGACGGATGTAGTCGGCGCCGTAGTTGGGCGGCAGAGTGATGCCGGCGACGAGGACCTTGATGTGTGCGCCTTCAAGCGCGGAGACGACGGAGTCGAGGTTGCGGCGCGTGATGTCGAGAGGGAAGCCGCGCAGGCCGTCGTTGCCGCCGAACTCTACGACGATGACAGCGGGATGCATGTGGAGGATGGAAGGCAGCGAGGCGACCGCATCTTTGGTAGTCGCTCCGCTGGTGCCGCGGTTGGCGACCTTGTAGTGGTAGCCGAGCTGGTCGAGGTCGCGCTGCAGGGCCGCGGGATAGGCCTGGTCAACTGAGAGGCCGTAGCCTGCGGTGATGCTGTCGCCGAAGCAGACGAGCAGAGGACCGTCCGCAGCGAACAGCGGCGCACCGAAGACGAGCAGCAGACATGAGACGAGAAGGGTGCGGCGAACGTCCACCAGAGTAGTGTAGCGGAAGAGCGAGATGCGGGAGGAATGGGTGATCGAGGTTCGGGATGTGCGCAGGTGGATCCAGAATGGGTCGCGGCGCGTGGAGATTTTGAAGGGCATTTCGCTGCGCATTCCGGCGGGGCAGTTTGTGGCCATTGTTGGCGCGAGCGGCAGCGGCAAGAGCACGCTGCTGGGGTTGCTGGCGGGTCTCGATACGCCGAGCGCGGGTGAAATCTGGCTGGATGGAACGCCGATTCACAATCTGGCCGAGACCCAGCTTGCCACGGTGCGCGGCGAGAAGATTGGATTTGTGTTTCAGTCGTATCAACTTATTTCAACGCTAACAGCGGTCGAAAATGTGTTGCTGCCGTTCGAACTGAATGTCGCGGGCAATGGGCTGGAGCGCGCGCGCGGGCTGCTGCGCGAAGTGGGACTGGGCGAGCGGATGGAGCACTATCCGGTGCAGCTCTCCGGCGGCGAACAGCAGCGTGTGGCTCTGGCGCGGGCGTTTGTGGTCAATCCGCCGATTGTGATGGCGGATGAGCCGACGGGCAATCTGGACTCGACAAATGGACGGCTGGTTCTCGACCTGCTGTTGAAGCGCAATCGCGAAGAGCGCACCACGCTGGTGCTGGTGACGCACGACGCGGAGGTGGCGAGCTGCGCGGACCGCAAGATTGTCCTCAAAGACGGAGTGATTGTCGAGGACACGCTGCCATCCACTGAGCCGGTTGAAGCTCTCCTCCAAGACGAGAGAAAAAATGGCTAGGCGCGCGCTGAGTTGGGGCCGTGCGGCGGCCATCGGATGGCGCGACCTGAAGTCCGCGCCGGGCAAGTTTGCGTTTGTGGTGCTCTCGGTGGCGGTGGGCGTGGCGGCGCTGGTGGGCATACGCGGATTCAGCGACAGCTTTCGGCAAACGCTGACCACGGAGTCGCGCGGACTGATGGGCGGCGATCTGAGCGCGCGGGTGTTTCGCGCCGCTACGGCGGATGAGCAGAAGAAGATTGACGCGCTCGGTGCGCGGCTGGGCGCGCAGTCGACGTGGGCGACGGAGACGATCTCGATGGCGGCGGCTCCGCCGGACCCGGTGCCTCTGCTGGTGTCGTTGAAGGCTGTCGATCCGGCGCAGTATCCGTATTACGGTGCGGCAGAGCTTGAGCCTGCGATGACGCTCGATCGGGCGCTCGCAGGCGATTCGGCGGTAGTGGCGGAGGAGTTTCTAATTCGGCTGAACGCGCATGTGGGCGATACGCTGCGCATCGGCGGGCGCAACTTCAAAATTACAGCGGTGCTGCGGCAGGAGCCGGATCGCATGTCAGCCGGGGCCGGCGTGGGGCCGCGAGTGATGATCTCGCGTGCGTCGCTCGAGCGCACGGGGTTGTTGTCGCAGGGAAGCCGAGCCAGCGAGAGATTGTTGCTGAAGCTGCCGGCGAAGGCCGATCCGGTGGCGGTGCGCAAGCAGGTGGAGGCGATTCTGCCCGACGCGCAGGTGATGGACTTCAAGGAAGGCAATCCCGCGCTTAGCCAGGGGCTGGATAATGCGACGGCGATTTTGAGTTTGATTTGCCTGGTGGCGATGGCGTTGGGCGCGATTGGCGTGGCGATGGCGATGCATGCGCACCTGGAGCAGCGCATGGACATGCTGGCGATTTTGAAGGCGGTGGGCGCGAGTTCGACGGACCTGCTGCGGATTTTTGTGGCGCAGACGCTGGGGCTGGGCGTGGCCGGAGGGCTGCTGGGCGTGGCTGCGGGCGCGGCGGTGATGCTGGCGCTGCCGGCGGTGTTTGGCAAGCTGCTGCCGGTGCATACGGTGCTGGGATTTCCGTGGCGGTCCGGGCTGGCGGGGCTGGGCACGGGCCTCTTGACGACGCTGCTGTTTTGTTTGCCGCCGCTGCTTGATGTGCGCAACGTGCGGCCCGTGTTGGTGCTGCGCAGGCTGGTGGAGCAGGCGCCGGGCGACCTGCGCGCGCGGCTGGCTCGCTTGTGGGCGCGGCGGTTGCAGGCGGCAATTGCGGCTGCGGTGATCGTGGCGCTGGGCGGGATTGCGTGGGCGCTGTCGGATTCAGCCAAGGTGGGCACGGCGTTTGCGGCGGTGTTTGCGCTTACCCTATTGGTGCTGCTGCTGCTGGCGGCGCTTGCGCTGTGGGTGCTGCGGCTGGCGCTGAATCGCGTGCGGCTGCGGTTGCCTTCGTCGCTGCGCCACGGCCTCGCGAATCTTTACCGGCCGGGGAATCAGTCGGCGGCGGTGATGGCCGCGCTGGGCACCGGCGTGATGTTGATTCTCGCGGTCTATCTGACGCAGGGGATGCTGCTACGCGATCTTCGCAATGTGGCTTCGCCCAAGCTGCCGAATGTTTTCCTGATCGACATTACGCCGGATGAAGTGGACGGAATCCGCGCGTTCTTTCGCCGTCAGCCGGGCATGACGGAGCAGCCGGATTTGTTGCCGGTGGTGGCGGGGCGATTTGTTTCGCTGAACGGCAAAACGCTGGATCAGATGCGAGGTCAGCATTTTCCGCGGCGCATGCTGGAGAACGCGGAGCTGAGCTGGGCGGATGCGACGCCGGCTGGCGACAAGGTGACGCAGGGCAAATGGTGGACGAAGGCCGATGCGCCGGCGATTGCGGTGAGCGAGGGCGTGGCCAGGCGGTTGAGCCTCGGCGTGGGTTCGGCCGTGCGGCTGGAGGTGGGCGAGCGCACGCTGGACTTGAAGGTGGCTGCGATTTATCGTGCCGACGGCGAGCATGTGAGCTCGCGGGTGTCGTTTCTGCTGCCCTCGGCACTGCTGAAAGACGAGCCGGCGACATGGTACGGCGGAGCGCACGTTGCGATGGCGCAGATTCCTCAGATGGAGCGGGCGCTGTTCGCGGCCTATCCCACGGTGACGGTGATCAACCTGGCCGATGTGCTGGACCGGATCGAGAGCGTTGTCGACCAGATCACATTTGTGGTGCGCTTTCTGGCCGGGTTTTCAATATTGGCGGGGCTGATGATTCTGGCGTCGAGTATCGCGAGCGCGCGGTTCCGCCGCATGCGCGAAGCGGTGGTGCTGAAGACGCTGGGCGCGACGCGCATGCGGATTGTGCGCACGTTCAGCGTGGAGTTCAGCGTGCTGGGGTTGCTGGCGGGATGCGTGGGCGTGGTGTTTGCCAACGTGCTGACGCGCGTGCTGCTGCGCAGGCTCGAAGTGGCATTCCATGTGGACTGGCTGGCTACGTTTGCGGCACTGGCAGGAACCGCGGTGCTGGCGACGGCAACGGGCTGGATTGCGAGCTATCGCATCCTGGGGTTGCGGCCGCTCGAAGTGCTGCGCGAGGAGTAACGCCGAGGCGCACGGGGGTTTGACCGAAGCGTGGAAGCCACTTTATGATAAGCAAGCTGGCCGATTTGCTCGAGCGTTCGCTCTGAGCGCGGCTGGCTTCACACGCGTTGCCCGCTCGTTCAATGGTAGGACAGCTGCCTCTGGAGCAGCATATTGGGGTTCGAATCCCTGGCGGGCAGCCAAAAACCGGACAGCGGATCGAAGGTTATAGCGGTTCTCCAATTGCCATGCGCCGAAAGCGGGATGTCGAGTGGCCTTTTCCTCGGGAAAAAGTCACCTTGTACGCCGATCCGACCCGGCACGTAAATTGGAGAGCCGCTAGTAGCGGGGCTTGATGGCGTAAGTGAACCCCAGGGTGAACTGGAATGAGTTGCGCTTGGTGGGCGGAAACGAAACCGGCGGGTCGTTGAGATAGGAGTCGAGCGTGCCCAGCGAGAAGCTGAGGTTTTTGTAGGCTGGGAAGGCGAGGGTGTCGGTCTCGGTGGCGGAGTAGGCGCGGCTGTTGTTGTAGGCGGGGAGGAATGAGACACCCTGGATATAAGTGACCAGTTTGGTGTGCAGAACATAGTTCGCCGAAAATGTGGATCCGATTAGATCCTGATTTGCGCTGGAAGATCCACTTATGAACTGCTGCTTCTCGTATTGCACGGTGGCCTTGAGATCGGCCTCCTGTTTGGGGAGCTTGAGCGCCGTCCAGCCGAGACCGCCGCCGTAGATCTGTTGCAGGTCGAGATCCTGGCCGAAGTTGTGATCGAAGGCCACCTGCCCCAGGGCGAACAGGCGCGGCGAGAAGTATTCGTCGCGCTCGGCGTCGGCATGGTAGATGGCGGACTTGGTGCTGGTGGCTGGGACGAATGTGCCCGTGGCGTCGGTATAGCTGGGCTGGGTGATCTTGCCGAAGGAGCCGGTAAAGTCAATCGAGGTGCGGTCGCGCGGATTGAGCCAGGGGACAACGGGGATGGCGCGCACCAGATTGACGCCGCCGGAAAAGGTGTACTGATTCTCGGTGGCGGAGACGAGGGTAGCGCCGGCCGTGGCCGCGCCGCCCCAGCCGGCGAGGAGACCGGGCTGGTGACGGATGTCCTTGTCGAGCGTGGCCCGGTCGAGGACGAAGGCTGCATTCTTTGTGGCAATGGGCACAGGGGCGGGCGTTCCAGGAGCGCGGGCTCCAGCGGCGGGCGCGATGGTGATGGATTGCTGGGCCACGCTGAGCGCGCCCGCGGGAATGCCGGCCGCGGCCTTGCGGCCGCTCAGCCTGACGTTCTTATCGAGCACGGCAAAAGGTCCGGCGGCGTGCAGCTCCTTGATCTTGTCCCAGCCAAGCGAGATGTCGCCCAGCGCATCGTTGTGGAAGGTGACCTTGCCCTGAACGGCGCTGACCAACTTGCCGTGGAGGGTGTCGCCATTGGAGAGCACGAGTACATCGGGCTCCGAAGGGGCAGCGGGCTTGGACTGCGCGCAGGCGCAGACGGCGGCCAGCGCGAGCACCAGGCCGGCGGCAGGCCACGGCGCGGGACGAAACAGGGCAGACAGGGCTCGATTGAAGGTATAGCGAGGCACAGGGTAAATTCCTTTACAAGAGGGAGTTGGGGAGCCGCGCGGCGAGTGCCGCGTGTTCCGGCCTTGAAATAGATATTACTTTGGATGCACTCCGGGCATATTTTCACGCCTGACGGGAAAACTTCAGGAATCCTTCCAGATTCTCATGCATATATACAGCGACACTGGTGCTAGGAGCCTGGATGCCCGATCAAACCTCATTTGCGCGCTGGTCGCTTGAACCCTACTGCATTGGCATGAAGCTGCGCGCGCTGCGCACCCGCAAGCGGCTGACGCTTGCGCGGCTGGCAACGGAGACCGGGCTTTCGACGGCGCTGTTGTCGAAGCTCGAAACCGACCGCATGATTCCCACGCTGCCCACGCTGGCCACCATTTGCCGCGTGTATGGCGTGGGGCTGAGCTACTTTTTCAACGAGCCCAAGCGGCACAGCATGGCGATTACCCGCAAGGCGCACATGCAGAAGAAGACCCGCGCCGTGGACTCGGTGCAGCGCACCCCGCTGCATGCTGCCACGGAGACGGCGCGGCTGCAGGCCGAGACACTGGACTTCGAGCCCGACGGCGCCTCGTTTACGCCCGGCGTCACCGGCGTGGTGTGCGACCTGATCTACGTGATCGAAGGCAAGCTGCGCATCGATTCCGGCGGCCTGCACGAGACGCTGGAGGCCGGCGACTGCGTATATATAGACAGCCAGATGCCGATGTCCTGGAGCGCGGCCGGCAAGGAACACTGCCGCGTGCTGGCCGTGCTGCCGCGCTGAGGCGGAATCCACTTATAGACTTTGCGGCGCCAGGACGGGTAGTGGGTCGGTTTGAAACCGTTTTGAAAGGGCACGACTTCAGTCGTGCCGTATGCGCCGCAAAATGGAATGGGGCTTTAGCCCCTCAGCTTGATGATTAACCCCACATCTTGAAGGGTACGGGCTTCAGCCCGTACGTTAGGTCCAAAAGAATCAATGCGGCTTTAGCTGTGAAGTTTCAATACGTTGTTTACCCTTCCAGCCGTTGTTTTGAAAGGGCACGGCTTCAGCCGTGCCGATTGGCGCCACACCGAGGACCAGGGCTTTAGCCCTCGGGACATTCGAAACGTCAACATATTCAAGCCCGTAGCCGCAGCCGGGGTTGTGGGAAAGTGGAAAGCGCACTTCAGCTTTCCA
>DASQSP010000138.1:0-2286 GCA_035642355.1 Occallatibacter sp. | reverse complement strand
ATGGGCTGATGCTCGATATCGATGTCGAGGAAGATGTCGTGACCGCCCTCAAAGAGCGAGGCGGGGGTAGATGCGGGGGTGGACTCAGGCGAGGCGGGCGGCAGGCCGGCTGCGGCGAGCGCGGTTTTGAATCGGACAATGCGGCCGCTGGTGATGAAGTGCGCACTGCCCAGCGTGGCATTGACGGAATCGAGCCAGGTGT
The DNA here is from genome assembly GCA_035642355.1 of Occallatibacter sp. Taxonomy (GTDB): domain Bacteria; phylum Acidobacteriota; class Terriglobia; order Terriglobales; family Acidobacteriaceae; genus Telmatobacter. The sequence continues at coordinate 2,084 of DASQSP010000138.1, read as the reverse complement.
CGCCGTCGGTGCCGTCCACGCGGGCGACGAAGTGGGTGTGCAGCGGCTCGGGGCTGGCGAAGCGGTCGAGGCTGAAGTTGGGCACATCGGCGTCGCCTTCGGTGTCGATCTGGCGCAGCGTGCCGGAGAACCGGCCGGTGGAGGCGAGGATTCCGGCGATGCCGTTGAAGGTGGCCAGGTCTGCGTGGTCGAATGTGTAGGTTCCTGCAACGGGCGATGCGGCCGGATCGTCCGCCTGCCACGGGCCGAAGGAGCCGGTGGCGTGAATGACGCCGACCGGCTTGGGATTGGTGAGCTGCGCCTCAAAGTTCATCGGCGCGCTGGCGGCGATACGGGTGAGATGCAGTTTTTCGATGGCGAAGCCCAGAGGCAGCTTGCCTGGCTTGTCGGTCTCGATCACCAGCTCGGCGTGGTCGCACTCGATGCGGTCGAAGACGACGCGCGCGAGCAGGGCGGAGGCGCCGAATCTCTGCTGCACAGGCGGAGCTGCGACCCCGGCCTGGAGGCGCTCGGAGTGAGGCGGTATATGGATAGTGAGGCCGTTGAGGCGCACCAGAGAGATGACGATGGGCTGGCCGGCCTGGTAGCGCAGGGGCGCATGAAAGTTGAACTCGTCCACCTGAATGAGCGGAACTGCGGCGGCGGACGGCGCAGACGGTGTGCTGTGCGCCGGCCAGATGCGCAGGCCGCGCCCCTGGGCCACCACACCCCACCCGCCGTTGAGGCCGGCGGCGAGGCCGACGTGGAAGGTGTCGAGCTCAACGCGGGCATGCAGATGATCGGCAAGAGACTGGACGATTTGCGCGCGCAGGTATGGCTCGGCGCGGCGCGCCAGTACCACGGCCGCCGCGGTCAGCAGTGCGAACACTGCCAGCGCGCTGACGCCCGTCCACAAGAGACCCCGATGCCGCCGCCAAAAACTCTTCCGTTCTGTGCCCGAATCTGCGCCCAAAATGACTCCCTTGCGCGTTGGATGCACGCCAACCTGCGCGTGCCCGATTTTCTCATTGGACGGGCGATGGCATAGACTTCAATGCACGCATGGATGCCCCGATTGAAAACCTCGCCAAGCTGCAAGCCGTGGACCTGGAACGGGCTCGACTGACACAGTCGGCAAGAGCGCTGCCAGCCGAGATCGCGCAGGCTGAAGCGGCGCTGGCCGGTGCGCAACAACGAGCCGCTGCCGCCAGCGATGCGCTGAGCCGCGAAGAGGCGCTGCGCAATCGGCTGGAGCGCGAGGCGGAGCAGCACCGGCAAAAGGCGAAGCGCTATCGCGCGCAGCAGGACTCAGTGACCACGCCGGCGCAGGCTGAGGCGATTGAGCACGAAGTGCGCTTTGCCGAGAGCGAGATTGAGCGCCTGGACACAGATGAATTTGCCAGCCTGGAGCGCACCGAAACGCAGGAGGCCGCGCTGGCCGCGGCGCGCGTGCAGGTGGAAGAGCTGGCCTGCGCGCTGGACAAGACCCAGGAACGAATTGCAGCGCGGCAGAAAGAGATTGCCGCGGCGCTGGCGACATTCGAGGCCGAGCGCGGTGGATTACGCGCGCTGATTGAGCCGGGATTGCTGACGCGCTTTGACCGCATTGCGGCCAGCCGCGGCACGGGCCTGGCGCGCGCGGAGAATCAGCAGTGCACGGGCTGCCGCATGGGCGTGCGCCCGCAGATGTGGAACCAGTTGCGCGAAGGCGAGCTGCTGACCTGCGACAGTTGCGGACGGCTGCTCTACTGGGACCAGGCGATTGCGCCGGCCGCAAAGGCTCCGCAGACAGTGACACCGGCTACGGGCGATGGCCGCGCCATTCGCAAACCGCATCAGGCCGGCGCCTGAGACACACGCGTCTGACGCATCTGAGAAATTTCAGTATTGAAGGAGCATCAGCGTGCTGCGCATTTGCGTGGATATGGACGAGGTGATGGCCGACACGCTGGCCGAACACCTGCGCCGCTATAACCAGACCTTCGATGAGGCCGTGACCGTGGACGAGCTGACGGGCAAGGGCCTGTGGGAGATTGCCCCGGCGGACAGGCAAACACAACTGCGCGCGTTTCTGGATGCCGAGGATTTTTTCGAGGACCTGGCGC
>DASQSP010000137.1:0-5496 GCA_035642355.1 Occallatibacter sp. | reverse complement strand
CGTGGCGGCGTTTTTGCGCGGCGATCATCAGGTGAATGAGACCAAGCTACTGGGCTCACTGGGCGCGGCGGAGCTGCGGACGATGGTTGCCGAAGAGCTGGCGCAGTATATGAACGGGCCGGCGGGATTTCTGGGGCCGGCGGGATTGAAGCACGATGCGAAGCCGCTGGGCGAAGGGCTGACGGTGATTGTGGACACTTTGCTCGAAGGCCGGAAGAATCTGGTGGCGGGCGCGAACAAGCTGGACTACCACCTGCGCAATGTGACGCCGGGCCGCGACTTCAAATGGACGCTGAGCGCGGACATTCGCAGCGTGAACGAGGGCGAGGCATGCCCCGTCGATAATTGCGGCGGCAAGCTGGTCGTCGGCAAAGCGGTCGAGGTTGGGCACATCTTCAAGCTTGGGTACAAGTATTCGGAGTCGATGGGCGCGCGGGTGCTGGACGAGAACGGCAAGGAAGTGACGCCGATCATGGGCAGCTACGGCATCGGGATCGAGCGCATTCTAACGGCGGCGATCGAGCAGTCTAACGACGCGAATGGCTTCTGGCTGCCGGCGTCGATTGCGCCGTTCACGGTCGTCGTTACCGTAACCAATATTGCAGATGAAGCATTGCGTGCAGCCGGCGAAACCATTGCCGCGGAGCTTGAGGTGGAGGGGCTGGACGTGCTGCTGGACGATCGCGACGAGCGCGCGGGTGTGAAGTTCAAAGACGCCGATCTCGTTGGCATCCCTTACCGCATCAATGTTGGCAAGAAGGCGGCGAGCGGGCTGGTGGAGCTGGTGACGCGGGCAAAATCCGCGAGTGAGGATGTTGCGCTGGCCGATGTGGCGGCGCTGGTGAAGCGGCGCGTGGAAGAAGAACTGCTTCTGGAAACAGCTTCCGGCGTGTAGCAGGAGTTGGCATGGCGTTGAAGATCAAACTGGCGAAGCCTGCGGGAAAGCATCCCTGGATCGCGCTGGCGCTGCGCATGGCGCTGGTGGCGGTGGTGATGGTGGGCGTCGCCGTGATGGGCGTATTCGGCTTCTACTACTATCAGTACGAAGGCATTGTGGACGCACGGCTGAAGCAGCCTCTGTTTGCGCAGACGGCGAAGATCTACGCGGCGGCGCGCGAAGTGCGGCCGGGGCAGAAGCTCGGCGTCTCGCTGATCGTGAACGAACTGCGCGAGGCCGGCTACACTTCGAGCGCTGCGGCGAAGGCGTCGCCGCTGGGCAGCTTCAGCGAAGACGGGAACAACATCACGGTGCGGCCGGGGCCGCAGTCGTATCACGCCGAGGACTCGGCGACGATTCACATCGGCGGCGGCCAGGTGCAGTCCATTACCGATGAGAAGGGGCAAACTCTGACGAGCTACGAGTTGGAGCCGCTCCTCATCACGGGACTGAGCGATACCAACCGCATCAAGCGCCGCCTCGTGACCTACGACGAGATGCCGCCGAACCTGGTTCATGCGGTTATTGCGATCGAAGACCGGCGCTACTTCGATCATGGCGGCGTGGACTTTTTTCGGCTGGCCGGCGCACTGGTCAACGACCTCAAGCCGGGCCATCACTACGTGGAAGGCGGATCGACGCTGACGATGCAGCTGGCCCGCGGCTTCTTCCTGACGCCGGAGCGGCGCATCAAACGCAAGCTCAAAGAGATCGTCATCACCTTCCAGCTCGAGCATCGCTTCAGCAAAAAACAGATCTTCGAGATGTACGCCAACCAGATCAACCTGGGCCAACGCGGGAGCTTCTCGATCAACGGCTTCGGCGAGGCGGCGCAGGCCTTCTTCGGAAAAGATGTGCGCGACCTCAGCCTCTCCGAGTGCGCACTGCTGGCCGGCATTATTCAGAGTCCCAACCGACTGAATCCCTTCCGCCATCCGGAGCGCGCGATTGAGCGGCGCAATCTGGTGCTCGACTCCATGGTTGAGACCGGCGCAGTCACCAAAGAGGACGCCGAGCGTGCCAAGGACGAACCCCTGCACCTGGTGCCCGGCAGCGTGGACGCGAGCGAAGCGCCTTACTTTGTCGATCTGGTGCGCGATGAGTTGACGCAGAAGCTTGGCGACCGTGACTTCAACGGCGAAGGGCTGCGCATCTACACCTCGCTTGACCCCGACCTGCAGCAACTCGCCACAAATGCGGTCGACTCCACCGTGCATGAGATCGATGAGCAAGTGGATCACTTGCATGCCAAGGACAGAAAGGCAGGCATTCCCTACATCTATCCGCAGGTGGCGCTGGTGGCACTCAATCCGCATACTGGGCAGGTGCTGGCGCTGGTGGGCGGGCGCAGCTACGGCGTGTCGCAACTGAATCATGCGGTGGCCAAGCGGCCGACGGGCTCCATCTTCAAGCCGTTTGTCTACGCGGCGGCTTTTGCCACGGCGGCGGAGGGCACCACTCTGCCTGGGCAGGACAAGCTCTTCTCGCCCGTGACTCTGCTCAGCGACCAGCAAACCACCTATGATCTGGGCACCAGCCAGGAGTACACGCCGCGCAATTACAAAGGCGAGTATTACGGCGACATCACGGCGCGCTACGCGCTGCAGCGCTCGGACAACAACGCGACCATTGGCTTGGCGGCGATGGTGGGCTTTGACCGCGTGGCGGCGCTGGCGCGCGATGCGGGGGTGAAAAGCGCCAAGGCCACGCCGTCGCTGGCCATCGGCACCTATGACGCCACGCCGCTCGATATGGCAGGCGCCTACACGATCTTCTCCAACGGCGGATTGCACATTGACCCGTGGATGCTGGCCAGCGTGCGCAGCCCCAATGGCGATGTGATTGAAGATTACACGCCGACGTCGAAGCAGGTGCTCGATCCGCGCGTGGCCTTTCTCACCACCTATCTGATGGAGGCGGTGCTGCAGGGGAACGGCAGCGATGGCTGCACGATTGGGGGGCGGGATTATTGCGGCACCGGCGCGGGGGTGCGCAACATGGGCTTCCTCTCGCCGGCCGCGGGCAAGACCGGCACCAGTCACGACGCGTGGTTTGCGGGCTTCACCAGCAATCTGCTCACGGTGGTGTGGGTGGGCAACGACGACTATACGGACATAAAGCTCGAAGGCGCGCATGCCGCCGCGCCTGTCTGGGCCGAGTTTATGAAGCGCGCCGTGCAACTGCCGCAGTACTCCGACACGCGCGACTTTACCCCTCCCGACGGCGTGCAGATCGTCTCGCTGGACAAGAACACCAATCTGCTGGCCGATGGCTCCTGCACGGACGACTACGATGCGGCGTTTCTGGATGGCACTGCGCCGACGGACACCTGCGACCATCCGCCGGATCGCCGCAACCTCTTCCAGAAGATCTTGGGGATTGGTAAGCCGGGGAATTAACTCGGCATCAGCCGTCAAGATCGTGACTGGCAGCAATTGGCTGGCACTGCGGGCACCAGAAGGTGACGCGGGCGTCGGGGCCTTGCAGGCGGCGCTCGATCGTCGTCTGGCAGCGGAAGCAGGGCTCCGCCGCGCGCCCGTAGACCCAGACGCGCTGGCGCGGGTCAGAGGCATGGCGGGTGCGGCGGCCCTGGCCGCGATAGGTGACGGTGTGATCGGCGGAATCCTCCATGACATTGGCGGCGACCAGGCGCTGCGATGTGGCTACCAGTTCCGCGAGCTTGTTATCGCTGAGCGCGGCGACGCGCGCGAAGGGGCTGACGGCGCAGATAAAACATATCTCCGATTTGAACTCGTTGCCGACGCCGGCCAGCACTTCCTGATGGAGGAGCACGTCGGCGATTTCTTCGCTTGCCGACGCGCGGATGCGGGCGATGGCGGCCTCGGCGTCGAACTCGGGGCGCAGCACATCGAGAGAGGGGTGCGGGATGCGGCGGTCGCGGGCGAGCGAGCGTGCAGAGTGCATGTGGGCGACGGGGACGCTGAAGCCGACGGCCTGGCAGACGGCGTTTTCAAGCACGATGCGCATGTTGCGGCCGGGCTGCTGCCAGCGCTCGCCGGGGCGGTAGATGTGCCATGCGCCGCTCATGAGCATGTGCGTGGTGAGGATGCCGCCGCCGGAGAAATAAATGAGCAGCCACTTGCCGCGGGCTTCGACGCGCTCCACCTGCTGGCCGGTGAGCGGGGTGTCGTCGTGGAAGCGGGTGATGAGCGGATAGTTCGACTGGAAGCCGGTGAGGGCGCGGCCGGCGAGCGCGCGGGTGAGGGCGCGGGCGGTGCGAAAGATGGTATCGCCCTCGGGCATCTTCTTATTGGACCTCAGCCGAAGAGGTGTCGGCATGGGTGATGGGCGATGGGAGGCGGCGGAGGTGCATGCCGAGCGGGCCGGCGTAGAAGCCCGCATCCATGAGGAAGCGGGCCATAGGGCTGGCGGCGACAGGCTGGCCGTTGACAGTGGTGATGAGCACGCCGAGAGGCCGGCCGCCCTGCATGCGCTGCTGGCCGCGCGTGCAGAGGAAATGGGCGAGGCCGGCGGCGGTTTGGGAGCGCTCGGGCTCGTCGGCGGGGAGAAAGACGAGCAGGTTGGGATTGCCGCGGCGCAGCCAGGCGACGAGCTGGCCGTTGCGCAGAACAACTTCAGCATAGGCGGCGCGGGTGAGGATGCGCGGAGCCGTCTCCGCGTCATCTTCCATGGGCGGAAGGTCGGGCCAGCGGAGGACGGAACCGTAGGGATTGGCCGGATCGGTGGCGGCGAGCTGCACGAACTCGGGCTTTTCCGCAGCGGGCTCGGTGCGTAGCTGGCGCAGCAGGTCGATGGCGGCGGGCAGCGCGAACTGGGTTGCACCGAGGCCGGCGACAAAGTAGCCGCGGCGGATGCGGCCGCTCTCTTCGAGGGCTTTGAGAACGTCGTAGACCGCGCTGAAGCCGCCGGGAACATTTTCGGCGGCGACGGATTCGCGGGTGAGGATGCCGTAGCGGCTGAGCAGTTGCAGGGCTAGTGCGTGCGAGGCTTCGGTGGCTGTGGGCGCGGTTCCATCCGTGGACTGGGTTGGATCTCTGCTTTCCCAGGTCTCAGGATCGAGACCTGGGGCACCCATGGTCGTGCGGGAACGAAGGGTCGTCTTGCGGACGGGCACAAGGGACCAGCGGCCTTGCGCATTCGGAGGCGTCGTCCTCCGCGAGCGGAAGCTGACGCCGGTCTGCACGCGGCGGGGGGTGCGCGTGCTTTCAGGCCGCGTGATGTAGGCGCGGAGGGCTTGCAGCGAGTCGTTGGTGACGAGGCCGCGCCAGACCAGACTCCAGAGAGCGTCGATGGATTCGCCGGGATAGCCGCCGCCCGCAGCCTGATGCAGGGGATCGAAGAAGCTGGCGCCGGTGGCTTCAAGGACCGCAAGAATCTTGGCTTCGTTCTCGCTGAGCGGCTCGCATTGCGTGCGTTGTTGCGCGAGGAGGGGCAGTTTGTCGGCGAGGAACAGGGCGATGCGGCCGTCGCGCTCGCCCAGGGGCTCGACGCCGGTCCATGCGACCTCGCCGGCTGCGATGAGGGTGTCGAGGCCGGCGGGATCGTAGTTGAGGATGCGCGCGGGGAGGATGGCGGAC
>DASQSP010000136.1:0-6718 GCA_035642355.1 Occallatibacter sp. | reverse complement strand
ATTTTGCCGACCGGACCGGCGTGGACGTGGTACGCAATCTGGTGTCGATGCTGGTACAGTCCGAGCAATTCGGCACCAGTATCGCGAAGACGCTGCGGGTCCATTCGGATACGCTTAGGACCAAGCGTGTACAGGAGATTGAGGAAAAGGCGGCGAAGCTGTCGGTGAAGCTCCTGTTCCCACTGGTCTTTTTCATTTTTCCGTCGCTGTTTGTCGTGGTCCTGGGTCCGGCGTTCATCATGATGTCGGATTCGTTCAAAAATTTGTTTGGCCACTAAAAAGGAAGGAGAGCGCTCATGGACACAGCAACACTGATCCGGGTCGCAGCCGGCGCACTGTTCGTGATTGTGCTGGTTATTTTGATCCAGCGCCGCCGCACACGCGTGAAATAACACCCGATCGACGGAGGCTGGCACAGGCCATCGCATTCCGTTGACGCCAAACCGCAGGGGAAAGGGGAATCGCGATGGACACCACAACTTTAATCCGGGCCGCAGCCGGTGTGCTGTTTGTGATCGTGCTGGTCATTCTGATCCAGCGCCGCCGCACGCGCGTAAAGTAGCGCCGGGCACGATGCAGCAGGCGGCGCCGTGAGGTTGGCGCCGTGGGGACGCAACAAATTGTCCGCGAGGACAGACCGACAAACAATTTATAGGAGGAATAGTCATGGATACGACAACACTGATCCGGGTCGCAGCCGGTGCTCTGTTTGTCATTGTGCTGGTCATCCTTATCCAGCGCCGCCGCACGCGCGTGAAGTAGCCCGCGGTTCGACAGACCGGGCAGAGATACGGCGGCTGTTGCATCCGAGGGCCTGTTGCATCCGAGGGCCTGTTGCATCCGAAGGCAAGGAGCGGCGGATTGCCGAGGGTCTCCCGCCAGGATTCGTCTTTGAGCGCGCATATCGTTTCCCGCGGTCCAACGCGGGTGCGCGCGGGCTCTTTATTTCGGGCCCCTGTCCGCGAGCGGGCACTTGCCGGCAGCGTGGCGGGCAACCTGACCGTCTGTCCGGCATCCTCGATCTCTCTGCGCGGCAGAGGAGAAGAAAAAGCCCGCAGTGCTATTAGCGCCTGTTTTCCACGCGCGCGCTCACATCTGCGGTATGCTCAAATGTACTGTAGCAGCTTGACGACGACGCGATGCCAGATGCTTCGCTCACCAGCGGTGCATGGCAGACGTCCTTGCGGGATCAGACGCGATGAGCACCTTGGAAACCAAAACGGAGAAGCAGAGCTCACTCAGGACGTGGCTGAAGAATTGGCTGTCTTCGGACCGGCGCAGAGCGCGACGGCAGCCGCTGCCCGGCCTTGTGGCCTACTACTGGACCGGAAGCGCTCCGCGCGCCTACCAGATTACCGACATCAGTACCAGCGGGTTCTACCTGCTGACCGAGGAGCGGTGGTTCCCTGGCACGATGGTTCTGATGACCCTGCAGCGAACCGACAGCGACGGCCAGAACCTGGACGATTCGATTGCCGTGCAATCGCGGGTCGTGCGCTGGGGCAGCGACGGGCTCGGACTGGCCTTTGTGCTGTCCACGGTTCATGCCGAGATGATGCGCGAGCGTGGCTCGGATAAGAAGACGCTGGATCGCTTTCTGGCGCGCCTCAAGGAATCGACGACCATCAATTGACACGATCCGCGCCGGCGGCCCGGGCAAGCTTCTTTCCTGCCGTATAGCCGGAACCAGCCCACGCTTCGAGAGTGCGGACGGACCCTACTTTCCGTCGACCGGAATAATCAACAGAACTTCGACCCGCGCGGGCTGACCGTTGTGCCTGGCGGGGCGGAACTGCCACTGCTGCAGAGCCGCGATCAAAGCCTGCGCCTGGCGAAAACCCGGCGGGAAAGACAGAGAGAGTCCCTCAAAGCGCCCCGCGGGGTTCACGAATCCGTGGACCATAAGGGCGTCGGCATTCACGTTGGCCGGACTCGCGTTGGGGCGCACCAGAAAGTAGGGCCACGGCGCGTCCACATGCTTGTCGGCGGCGGTCTGGGCGACGACATTGTCTGGCAGCGAGTATTGCAGTATCCAGTTGTGCGCCAGGCCCACCTTGAGGTAGACCGAGTAAATCAGCCGGCCACCCCAGACGTCGGTGGTCTCCGGATATTGGTCGGATAGCGTGGAGCCAACCACAACCACGCCAAACTGGCCGTTAGGCGGCATGCTGAGGCGCGTGAAGGCGGGCTCGTCTCCCTGTCCGGCGCCGCCCTGGCCGCCGCCGCCCGTGCCGGTCTTCGACTTGGCATTGCCGGTTCCCGCGCTCTTGCCGGCATTGGCGCCGTTTCCGGCAAGAGTACCGTTCTGATTGCCTGCGGGGCCGTTGGTCTTACCACCCGCGCCCTGGCTCGACTGCGATCCGTTCTGCGCGCCCTGACTGTTGGCGGCGCCGGGGCCATTCTGCTGCGAGTTGCCCGATTTGCCCGTACCCAGCAAACCGTCTTCATTGCCGCGGGCGGTCTGGTTCACCGGAGCCAGCACGATGGTGCCTTGATTCACATGGGTTTCCGCAATGGACATGATGGCGCCGGAAGGCGATTCGGTAGAGATGTCGGCACGCGTCTGTGGAAGACGGTCGGCGAGATCGGGAGCGCGCACCCTCACCGGCGTGCTGGAGCCCGGCAGGAGCATGGGCATCTTGCTGGTGAATGCGGTTGCGGAGATGGGAGTGTCGGTAAAGTTGGTTTGCGGATTCGGCCGCACAATGGAGGGCCGCGCGTTCACATTGGCCATCTTCTGCACCGGCGGAGCAGTCAGAACTTTAACGTTGGGCTTCTGCTGCGCCCACAGCAGCAGAGAGGGCGGCGTCTGCTTCATCACGATGGGCGTATCCGGTACATCGGGCTGCACCACGGTGCGCTCGGCGAGATGCAGTTTGGGAATCTGGCGCAGGCTGGCGGCAGCGGCGGCGGCAGCACTATGCGCGGCGCCGCTATGAGCCGGCGAACTCTGGCCCGGATACATGCCGCTGGCCGCGGAGTTGTGCGGCCTGTCCGGATCCGAACTGGTGATATCGACCTGGCGCAGGACATAGCGGCTGGCCGCATTCCTCATGTCGATGCGCGGGGCGAAGAGGAATCCATAAAGGATGAGCCCGGCCACAACGACGTGCGCCACGATCGACACCACGAAGGAGTATGGCTTCTGCGGCTTCGCCACGTTGCCGGCGAAGAGTGAGATCGGCTGGGAAGACCCCATGGGGGATTGAGTTCCTCTCCTGCAATAGTTTACTTGCTCCTACTTTACATGCAGATCGGCTGCTCGCGGCCATCACGCAAGTATCTAGACGGTGACCTTTGATTACCTGCGTGGTCCCGGCCTGAAGCGCGCGGCGCGGGCAGAGTGGAGAGCACGGCATGCCGATAGTGCAGAGGGAATCCAAAAGTAACTGGACCGCACGCGGCACCTATGCGCATAGTATGAAGAGCAACAAGAAGTTCATCGCTGGAAAGGCGCGCGGCTTGTCTTCGGTGCGCGCCGCGAAGGGTCCGGCGAAAGTCTATGCAGCAGGCGGAACACGCTTGCGGAGAGCCGTTGAATCGATGCGGCCGATGGCGGCCGGCACGGTGATGGCCAGAGAGGTACCGGAGGTCACGCAGGGGCGTTTTTTGTTGGCGGATTGCATATGTGTTGGTGCTATACTTCATCGTCATTAATCCCTAATCTGGGGCTTAACCGAGCGTACGATCTAGCCGGCGAGCGCGGTTCCTCGTAACGCCTTGCGGTCGCCACCGCGGAATCTTAGAGACGGCTTGCGCCGTATATGTAGCGAAGACAGGACCTTTGAATGAATCGACGATTGCTAGTCATACTCCTCATTGCCCTTGTGGTTGCTTCCGTCAGTTCCTATGTCATCGCGCGGATGGTCGGATTGCGGGTCAACGCATCCAAACCAGTGCCCGCGACTACACTGGTAGCAGCCGCACGCGACATCAAGATCGGTACCATTCTTGCCGCCGCGGATCTGAAAACAATCTCCGTGATGGGCGCCGCGCCGCAAGGTTCTATCACGGACCCGAAGAACGCTATCGGCCGCGGTGTGATCTCGAATATCTACAACGGCGAAGCAATCGTGGATAACCGCCTGGCTCCGCTGGGCTCCGGCGGCGGCCTGGCCGCAACCATCAAAACCGGCATGCGCGCCACCGCCGTAAGGGTGGATGAAGTGGTGGGCGTAGCGGGCTTCGTGACGCCAGGCACGCATGTCGATGTGCTGGCTTCGGGCACGCCACCGGGATCGAGCGGCCAGGATACGCAGACACGGACCATCCTGCAGAATATTGAAGTGCTCTCTGCCGGAACGGATATTCAGAAGGACGCCGAAGGCAAGCCGCAGCAAGTGCAGGTTGTCAACCTGCTGGTGACGCCCGAGGATGCCCAGATGCTGGCCCTGGCCGCCAATCAGATGCGCATCCAGCTTGTATTGCGCAATCCCCTGGACACGACGATCACGCCGGTCGCCGATACGGCGATGGCGAACCTCTTCGGCGGCCCCAAGGCTCCCCAGCCCAAGGCAACAACGGTGAGCCGCAAGCCTCGGCCAGCCGCGGCGCCTCAGCCCTTCACCATTACCGTGATTAACGGCGACAAAAAGTCCGAGGCAAAATTCGCTTCTTCCGGGGGACAACAGTGAACGCACGAGCGGGCATCATCTTCGCCGGATTCGGCGCATTGACGTTTATTGCCTGCGCCACCGCGGGCCATGCTCAGGCGGCGGCAGAGGCCCAGCAGGCAGGGGCAGCGGCAGCCAGGCAGGCCACGCCAGCGGCTCAGGCTCCCCCTGCTCCCGGAGCTGCATCGCCGCTCCCGCAGCCGCCGCTGCAGCCGGTGGGACCGTCGGGCCAGGACTCCTCCAACGATCTGTCCGTGACTGTTGGCAAGGCCGTGGTGCTGGATCTTGCCAAGCCGATCCGTCAGATCGTGGTGGGACTAGGAGACTTTGCCGAGGCCGAAGCCGTCAGCCCTACCCAGGTTCTGGTCAACGGAAAGTCCCCGGGCGAGACGACTCTGATTATCTGGGACAGCACGGGCAGCCGCCAGTTCTTCAACGTCACGGTGCGGCCCAGCACCTATGCGACACACGACGAGCTTGAGGCAATTCGCCGCCAACTGCGCGCCGAACTGCCCGGCCAGGACGTAAGCGCCATGATCGATAGCGGCAACGTCTATTTGCGCGGAACGGTCGACGACCTGACCAGCTCAAATCGGGCGGCGCTGATCGCCGCGACCGGCGGCAAGGTCGTGAACCTGCTCAATGTGAAGGTGCCGCCGGCGGAGAAGCAGATCCTGCTCAAGGTTCGGTTTGCCAGCGTGGATCGGACCAAAGAGAAGCAGCTCGGCATCAACATTTTCAGCACCGGCCTGGGCAACACGATTGGTACCGTAACGACCGGCCAGTTCACTCCCCCGGGGGTTACCCCGGGAAGCCCGGCCACGGTGGCGATCAACAATGAACTGAACCTGTTCGCGTTCTACCCCGGTATCAATCTTGGAGCGACCATCCAGGCGCTTGAGCAAACGGGGCTGGTGCAGTCGCTGGCGGAGCCGAACATTCTCGCTGAGGACGGCAAGCTGGCCAGCTTCCTGGCCGGCGGCCAGTTTCCATTCCCGACCGTATCGGGCGGCTCGGGCATCGGCGGCTCCGCGGTCACCATTTCCTTCAAGGAGTTTGGCATCCGGCTAAGCTTCATTCCGACAATTACGCCGCGCGGCACGATTCGGCTGCAGGTGGCGCCGGAAGTCAGCGCGCTGGACTTTGCCGACGCGATCACGATTTCGGGATTCTCCGAACCGGCTATTACGATTCGGCGGGTGAAGACCGAGGTGGAGCTGGCGGACCGCCAGAGCTTTGCCATCGGCGGACTGCTGGACAACACCGATAACGAAACCTACAACAAGATCCCCTTCCTCGGCGACATCCCCGTCCTTGGTAAATTCTTTCAGTCGGTGTCGCGCACCAAGGCCAACACCGAGCTCATCGTCATCGTGACGCCCGAGATCGTCGATCCGGTTGCTGCCGGCGCGGACATTGCTCCGCCAAAGTTTCCACAGAGCTTCCTGCCAACGAATTCCAACACTCCCATGCATACGCCGGACACCAACATCGCTCCAGCCTCTGCTCCAGCTACCATACCGGTGGAGAAGCTGATCGAGAGCCTGAAGCCCGAAACGCCGCTCAATACTGACAGTGGTGGTGGCGGCGGTGGCGGTGGCGGCGGAAGCGGGGGCTCCGGCACACCGTAGCTCCGGCCGTCAGAACGGAGTCTGAACCCAAAAGCCCCAACCGGCAACGGATGGGGCTTGCTGTTTAAGGCCGATGCAACGAAGCGACAAGGCCAACCTGATAAAGAGAAGGAGTTCCCGCCAAAGGGAACATGGATATTCAAGACCAGAACCGCAGAGAGCCTCAGGAAGGCCGCCGTGAGGCCCCGCAGGGCGGCGGAAGGCCGCTGCGCATCCTCAATGCCACGCGTGGAATCGAATTGGCCTCGGCGGCCAGAGTTGCCGGCACAGCAGCGCAACGCTCCAAAGGACTCCTCGGGCGAGCCGGCCTTGAGCCGGGAGAAGCCTTGTGGATTGTGCCCTGCGAAGCGGTGCACACGTTCTGGATGAAGTTCGCGCTCGACCTCGTGTACCTGGACCGGCGCCATCGCATCGTCAAGATCAGGCGCAATGTTCCTCCCTGGCGGCTCTCCGGGGCGTTGCGCGCGCACTCCG
>DASQSP010000135.1:0-12716 GCA_035642355.1 Occallatibacter sp. | reverse complement strand
GCGAGTATCCGCTGGCCGTGCTGAGGCGCAACATCGGCATGGTGCCGCAGGAGACATTCCTGTTCAGCGAAACGATTCGCGAGAACCTGGCTTTCGGCGCGCCGAACGCGAGCGCGGAAGAGCTGCTGGAAGCGGCCGAGGCGGCGCACATCCGCCGCGAGTTCGAGGAGTTTCCGCAGGGCTTTGAAACCATGGTTGGCGAACGCGGCGTGACTCTTTCGGGCGGGCAGAAGCAACGCGCGGCCATTGCGCGCGCGCTGCTGCGGCGGCCGGCAATTCTGATTCTGGACGACGCGCTGGCCAGCGTGGATACCTACACGGAAGAGCGCATCCTCAGCGGCCTTCGCAGCTACACGGCCAAGGCCACCACCATCCTCATCTCGCACCGCGTCTCCACCGTGCGCGATGCCGATCAGATCGCGGTGCTCGATCACGGCAGGATTGTCGAAGTGGGCCGCCACGAAGAACTGCTCGCGCTCGACGGCTACTACGCGAGCCTCTATCAAAAGCAGCAACTGGAAGAAGAGCTGACCGTCGCAGGCTAGGTCTCTGACCGCTTGTTGTCGTACAAAATTTGGGTGCCCCAGGTTCGGCGCGTTTTTGTTTTTGCGCCTAACCTGGGATACCACGAACCTCAACCGGAACAAATTCACGCGCTCAGAGACCTAGAGCTATTTCACCCTTGCTATACCCACCTTGGGTGCCCCCGGTCCCTTGCTTTTGGGGACCGGGGATAGTACAAAGCCGGGTACACCTACACTGAAACCGCTCTAGTGCCTCAGGCCGTCCACATTGACGCGCCCACGGCTTCGAGGCTCTCCGGCGCAGCCGCGCGGCCTGCCGCCTGAACGCCATCGGATTCCCGCGCCACCTGCTTCCACGCATCGCGCACGTTGCGCACGCAATCGATTGCGTGCTCGAACTTCTCACGGGAGGCCGACTGCGACGCCTGCAATATCTGCGCAAAGATCGACGCGTAGAACTCGCTCAGCGCCCGCGCCGGCGAGCCCCCCACATCCATGCGCAGCCGCGCCTGCAAGTGAAGAATAATATCGAAGGCACGCTTCACCGCGGCTCTGCGCCCCTGCGCGTCGCCCCGCTCCGCCGCATCGGCGGCAGCGCGCAAAAAGCGAATGATCCCGTCGTACAAGGCCACAACGAGCTCGACCGCCGATGCGCCTTCCAGCGCGTGTTCCTGGTAACTGGACATGACGGACCTTCTCCTCAGCCTTGCCGATTCTGATTAAATCCGGTGATCGCCGAATATATCTCATTCACGCTGTTCAGTTGCGACGGCAGCGCCTGAAGAATTTCATTGGCGCTGTTCAATTCCGCCGTCAGGCTCGCCTGCTGGATTGAGATCAGGCTTTGCTCGCGGCTGATGCCGGCGTTCAGGTTCGACTCCACCGTGCTGTTCGAGTGCTGGGCCAGAGAGAGGATGCCGGTCGGCGTACTGGTTCCGGCATTGTCGATCACACTCTTAAAGTTGCTGCCAAAGCTGTTCGCGTCCTGAAAAAAACCGACCACGCCGCTGAAATCCGTATTCAGCAGCGAATCGAGCGAGCTCGCATCCAGCGAAAGCGTGCCGTCGTTATTCACGCCGATGCCCAACTGCGTGAGCGAAGAGATGTCCGACGAATTGCTGTTGTAGTTGAGCGCCCCCGTGGGGTTCGCGGTCGTGATCTGGCTCGCGTCGGTCAACGCGGAACTCACGGTCAGAGCACCGCCTGCGCCCGCTGTATTCGACACCAGCACCAGCCGCGTCCCCGTCGAGCTGTTCACCAGGTTTGCCGTCACGCCGATCTTCGCCGAGTTGATCGCCGAGGCCAGACCGGCAATCGTACTGTCGCTGTTGGGGACGGCAATGGTCTTCGCCGTGCCGCCGCCCACCGTGACAGTGATCGATCCCGCGAGCGTATCGCCGGTATTGGTGATCGGATCGAGATAGCCGTTTGGATTCTGGGTGTTGACTGCGCCCAGCAGTTCCTCCTGCAGCAGAGAAAGGGTCGGCGAGCCGAAAAGCGGCTCCGGCGTCCCCGAGCTGTTGTTGCCTTCCTGAGCATTGATCGCGCTGATCACGGAGTTGTAGTCGGAAACCAGCGTCCCCACCGCGCTCTCCACTCCAGTGTTGAAGTTGCCGATCACCACCTGCACCGGCGCCGGCGTGCCGCTCGCACTGCTCGCGCTCGGCGCCAGCAGTTGAAACGTCACTCCCGGAATCAGACTGGAAACCGTGTTCGATGCGCTCGTCAGCGCCACTCCGCCGACAATCAGCGACGCATCCTCGCCATCCACGGTGCCGTTAAAGTTCAGCGCCCCCGTGGGGTTCGCGGTCGTGGTCTGGCTGGCGTCGGTCAGCGCTGAGGTCACGGTCAGTTCTCCAGCCGCTCCGGATGTACCGGAAACAATGCTCAGCCGCGACCCCTTCGAGTCGGTCAAGATACTTGCCGTCACGCCGATGCTCGATGAATTGATGGCCGCCGCCAGTCCCGCAAGAGTCTGATCCCCTGTAGCCAGATTCGAGATGTCGAACTCCTGCGAGGTGCCGTTCCCCACCGCGATCGTCAACGACCCGCCCAGCGAATCGGAGGCGTTGGTGACCGGATCGATAAACCCGCTCGAGGTCTGCGCCAGGTTGTTCACCACCACCGTGTGCGTGCCCGCAACCGCGCTCGAAGTCGCCGAGGTCAGCTCCAGAACATCCGTGTTCGAGCTCGACCCGGTCTTCTGCGCCAGCACGCCCTGAAAATCCGTAAGCTGGCCGATGTCATTCGAGAGATTCGAAAATAGTGTTCCGAGATTCGACAGCACGGCGTCCTGCGACTGCAGCGAGGTCAGCTGATTCTTGTACGGCGTTTCCACATTCTGCAGATTGCTCACAATGGAAGCCACAGTGGCGCTCACATTAAACCCGGCTCCACTCGTCGGTGACCCGAAGCTGATTCCTACCGCGCCCATATAGCACTCCTTTGTCCCTGAAGCAGACAGTGTTCCAATCGAGACAAAAAAGGATTGGAAGATACTCAGGGAATCACTGAACAAGTCCGCTTTGTGACAGGGCACGACTTTAGTCGTGCCGATAACGCCTAATAAAGCGATGGGGCTTTAGCCCCTGAGCAGCCTTCGATTGATTTGATTAGAGCTTCCTCAGAGCATTCCGCCTCGTCTTCAGTCCCAGCGCGGCGAGGACGCCAAGAGACGCCCTCGCCGCGTGGTTGTCTCCGGTTTACTGCAGCAGCTTGGTCACTTCCTGCTGCAGACTGTTGGCCTGCGCCAGCGCCGAGATGCCGGTCTGGCTCAGAATTTCGTACTTCGACAGATTCGACGAAGCCGCCGCGTAGTCGGTGGCCTGCACCGTGTTCTGCGCCGACAGGATGTTCTCCTGCTGCGTGGTCACCACCTGGCTCACCGAGTTCAGCGTGTTGATCTGCGCGCCGATGTAGCCGTCCTGCGCCGCCACATCCGAAATGGCGCCGTTGAGCGCGGTGAGCGCGGCCTGCGCACCGCCCTGCGTCAGCAGATCGGTCAGCGCCAGATTGGCCGTCTTATCGCCGCCCGCCGCGGCCACGTACTGAATGGTCGTGGTCGCGGCCGTGCTCGCCGTCACCGCACCCGCCGCAGCCTGGGCGGAGGTCGTGTCTTGCACCGTGCTGGGCGTGGTAACCGTGAAGTCCACATTCGCGTTGGTATTGGTCAACAGAATGCCTGTATCGCCCGAAGCAACGGTAGCCGAACTAACGCCTGCCGCGCCTGCGCTGGTAAAGCTGGCGGTGACGCCGGCGATGCCATCCTTGTTGATCTCCTGGATTAGCCCGCCGACCGTGGTTGCGGTCGTGGCGAGCGTGCTGGTGGTGCCGTCCGCATTGGTAATAGTGAAGGTCAGAGCACCGGTAATGGCATCGCCCTGCGTCGCTGCAGTGGTCAGCGTGCCGGGGACGGTATCCAGCGATAGATTGAGGAACTGGCCGGCATCGCTCTGCTGCACCGTGCCGCCCGCGTCGCCCACGTCCGAAGAGCTGAGCTTGGCGAAGAAGAGCGAGTCGATCGAAGAGCCGGTTGTGGACGAGTCGCCGGTGTAGATACTCACGCCGGCTGCCGAACCGTTGAACACCTGGTTCTGGTTGAAGGTGGTGGTCGAGCCAATGTTGTTCACCTCGGCCAGAATCGACTGATACTCCTGGTTGGCCGCCGCATTTTGCGAGCTGTTGAGGGTGCCGTTCGATGACTCGGTGGCCAGCGTTACGGCACGGTTGAGCAGGCTTGTCACTTGCGAGAGAGCGCCATCGGCCACTTGCAGCAGGCCTACGCCTTGAGCAGCGTTGTTGGCGGACTGCGTCAGCGCCGCCGAGTTGGCAGCCAGGCCATTCACCAGCGAAAGACCGGCCGCGTCGTCCGCGCCGGAGTTGATGCGCGAACCGGAAGACAACTGCTGCAGCACAGTCTGCAGGCTGTTATTCGTGTTGTTCAGGCTGTTGGATGCGTAGATCGCACTCAGGTTATTCAAGACACCCAGGGACATGGGTTCTCCTCATCGATGCATGAAATTGCGGAGCCTTCCTGGGCCTGTGCGCCCGCTGTCGCGATTCCCCGCCGGCTGCGTGCCCAAAGGAAGTACCGCTGCATCTTGCACGTTCTTCGGCCCGCGACAGGCCGTCTTTACATGCCGCCGGTTATGTCCTCCACGGGACACTCGCGCTGTTCTTCCATCAACCTTTTGCGGTCCCCGCCGATACACACAACAGAGGAGCACGACTCCTATGATTGAGCTGACAAGACTCAACGGCACGCCGATCGCGCTGAACAGCGACCTCATCAAGACCTGTGAATCGTCGCCGGACACCATGATCACGCTCGTGAACGGTGAGAAACTCATCGTCCGCGAGGATATCCGCAAGATCGCGCGCCGCGTCCTCGAGTACCGCGCACGGCTTCTCGCCGCTGCCGTTGAGCAGGTTCCCGGCATCTCAACCGCGAATGTCGAGCCCATCGCGCGCTTTGCTTCCGCGGATCGCGTGGATCGCATGGATCACATGGATCAATGGAACGCCGATTCACAGGATTCACCGCAGTCCGGCCGTTGACACACACAGAGACGAAATCCGACGAATTCAAGCGAGGCAGCGTTATGGACAAGGCGAGCGTGGGCGGAGTGATTCTGGCCATCGTCGGAATTGTTGCCGGCTTGCTCATCGAGGGCGGCAACCTCGGCCAGATCGTGCAGCCCACCGCCGCGCTCATCGTTTTCGGGGGAACCATGGGCGCCGTGCTTGTGCAGTTCCCGCTCACCACGGTCGTGGCCGCATTCCGCAATCTGATCCACGTCTTCGCCGCGCCGCGCAAACACAACGACAAGCTCATCCGTCAACTTGTGAACTTCGCCAACAAGGCCCGCCGCAGCGGCGTCGTTTCTCTCGACGCGGACCTGACCGCCGTGGCCGATCCGTTTCTCAAGCAGGCGCTCACTCTCGCCGTCGACGGAACCGAGCCCGCCGAGCTGCGCAAGATCATGCGCGTCAATCTCGAATCCATCGGCGAACAGCAAGACCGCCTGCCGTCCGTCTTCGAGTCGGCGGGCGGCTTCTCGCCCACCATCGGCATCCTCGGCGCCGTGCTCGGGCTTATTCAGGTCATGCAGCACCTCGAAAACATCTCCGAGGTCGGCCGCGGCATCGCCGTGGCCTTTGTCGCCACCATCTACGGCGTGGGCGCGGCCAACCTCTTCTTTCTTCCCTTCGCCGGCAAGATGCGCCTGCTCATGCAGGACGACCACCAGCGCCGCGAGATGATGCTCGAAGGCGTCATCTCCATCCTCGAAGGCATGAACCCGCGCATGCTCGAGATCAAGCTCGCCGGTTTCATCAAGGAAGCAACGCCGCCCAAGCGGGAGCGCGCCGCATGACCGGAGGAAAGCGCAAGGGCCATGTGAATCACGAACGCTGGCTCGTCTCCTACGCCGACTTCATCACCCTGCTCTTCGCTTTTTTCGTGGTGCTCTATGCCTTCGCCAAGGCAGACGCAAAGAAGCAGGTGGAAGTCGTCCATGCCATCGACCGCGCCTTCCGCACCTATGGCTTGCCGCAAAACCCAAACCATCCGGCCTCGCCGCAGCAACAGCCCTACGAAGCGGCCGTCGCGCCACCGATCCCCGTCGCCATTCTCGGCGAGAGCGTACGGCCCATCTCGCAGGTCAGGGATGACCTGGAACACCTGCGCCGCGATCTCGATAAGAGCCTCGCCACCCAGATCGCCGATCGCACCGTCGCCATCGAGATGGGACGTGACGGTCTTGTCATCAGCCTCCGTGAAGCCGGCTTCTTCAACAGTGCCTCCGCCGCGCCTCGTCCCAACGCGGCTGCAACGCTGCGCCATATCGCCGCATCGCTCGGCAGCCTGCCGTATGACGTCCGCATCGAAGGCCACACCGACAACGTGCCCATCCACAACGCGGAGTTCGATTCCAACTGGGAGCTCTCTTCGGCGCGCGCCACCAGCATCGCCAGGCTTTTTCTCGAGATTCACGCCGTTGCGCCTGACCGGCTCTCCGCCGCGGGCTACGCCGAGTATCATCCGGTAGCCAGCAACGCCACGCCGGAGGGCCGCGCCATCAATCGCCGCGTCGACATCGTCATCCTGCCCCGCGTACACGTCGACCTTGCCACCGGCCCCGACCACAGCCCCAACTTCAAGTGGGAACGCATCACCGACCAGTAGGTTCCGCGCGCGCGGAGCCTCACCCCTTATCCTGAAGACTGCCGTGACTCCGTCCAATATTTCCGAGTCTGAAGCCGCCCTGCAGCGCGGTCTTGACCTGCTCGCCGCCGGCTTGCCGGTTGAAGCAGCGCTGGCCTTTCGCGCTGCCATTGCAGCCGATCCGGCAAATCACGATGCCCATCACGGCCTCATCCGCGCTCTGCGCGACGCCGGCGACATCAACCAATCAATTGCCGCCGCGCTCGCGCTCATCGCCCTCACGCCGGATGATCCACTCGCTCACACTGCGCTCTCCATCTCGCTGCAAACCGCCGGCCATGTTCCCGAGGCCGAAGCCGCCGCGGGCAAGGCCCGCATCCTCGAGTGGAAGATGCAACTTGCCGCGCCGCCCGAGAGCGCGCACCCATGACCGCTGCGCCAAGCACGCACGCCGCACGCCGCCTGCGCCGCGTGCACAACCGCCTCTTCGCCGCCTACGGCGCGCAGCACTGGTGGCCCGCGCAATCGCCGCTTGAAGTCATCGCCGGCGCATACCTCACGCAGAACACCGCATGGACTTCCGTCGAGCGCTCGCTCGCGCGTCTCCGCTCTGCCGGCATCCTGAGCATTCAAGGCCTGCGTGCCATTTCACTCGATGCGCTGCAGGAACTGATTCGCCCCTCCGGCTTCGCCACGCGCAAGGCTCCCGCGCTCAAAGCCTTCATTGCTCTTCTCGATGCGCAATTCAGCGGGTCTCTCGACATCATGGCCGCCGCGCCCACCGCAACCCTGCGCGAAACTCTGCTCGCCCTGCCCGGCGTAGGCCGCGAAACCGCGGACGCCATCCTGCTTTACGCTCTCGGCCACTCCGTTCCTGTCGCCGACGAGTACCTGCGCCGCATCGCCGAGCGTCACGCCCTGCTGGTTCCAGCCCCGGCACGCAATCCTGCCGGCTACGATGCGCTCGCAGAGCTCACGCGCACAGCCTTCGCAGCCGACCCGGCATCGCAACGCACCCGCCTCTACAACGAGTTCCACGCCCTCACCGTTGCCGTCGGAAAAGCACACTGCTCCCGCACACCCAACTGCGCCGCCTGCCCTCTGGCAAACGATCCCCACATTAAACAGACGTAGATCAAGGCAGGCGGCCCACTCATAAAATAGCCGCAAATCCACCGTGCCCCATGCATCCACAGTTTTATCGTGGATGGGTGAGAGATGACGAACCGCAACCGGCGGGGCGGCGCTTGGGGGCATTTCCCATCCCATCCATGAAACGGTGAGACTGTTTCATGGATGGGGCACCGGGCACGACTAAACAGGTCGCGGAAAAATACATTTCCGATGTTGAAAGTACAGCAGGGGCTGAAGGCCAGCGAAGTATTTACGGCATTTACGGCACGAGTAAACTCGTGCCCTGTTACAAAACAACCCTTCGACGGAGTTTTTCCGCAGCCTGTAAAGTCGTACCCTGACACAAAGCTTGTTTATGAAACGAGCTTTAGGAGAGCGTCCGAATCTCGCTCGACGTGCCGCCGGCTGCAGGGATGTAGCACTTCGACGTGTAGTCCATCACCATGCGGTCGGCATTGAAGCGCCAGCCCAGAGTGCGGATGGTGCGCTTCATGCGTTGGATCCAGCCGCGCGGCAGGCCGTCGTGGTCGCGGTGATAGTAGAGCGGGATGAGCTCGTCGCGCAGCACGCGATAGAGGTCCTCGCCGTCGCGGGTGTCGTGCACGTCCATGTTGGAGTTGGTGCGGCCGGCGCCGATGGCGAAGCCGTTCGAGCCGTCGTAGGCCTCTGCCCACCAGCCGTCGAGCACGGAGAGGTTAAGGCCGCCGTTGAGCACAACCTTCTGTCCGCTGGTGCCGGAGGCCTCAAGCGGGCGGCGGGGATTGTTGAGCCACACGTCGACGCCCTGCACCAGGAAGCGGCCGACGTTAATGTCGTAGTCCTCGATGAAGACGAATTTTTCGCAGAACTCCGGGTCGCGCATCATCTGGGCAATTTGCTGGAGCACGCGCTTGCCCGGCTCGTCGTGGGGATGCGCCTTGCCGGCGAAGACGAACTGCACGGGGCGCTTGAGGTCGTTGACCATGACGGCGAGGCGCTCGATATCGGCGAGGATCAGGTTGGCGCGCTTGTAGGTGGCAAAGCGGCGGGCAAAGCCGATGGTGAGCGCGTCGGGAGTGAATATCCTGGCCAGGCTCTGTAGGGTTTTCTGCGGCTCGCCGCGGCGCTCGGCCTGCTCGCAGGCGCGGCGGCGCATGAACTCGAGCAGCCGTGACTTGAGCGCGAAGTGGGTCTCCCAGAGCTCGCCGTCGTCGACAGTCTCGATGCCTTCCCAGGTGCGCGCGGAGCCGCTCTTGCCCTGCCAGCCGACGCCGAGGTGGCGGTCGTAGAGGCGGCACATCTGCGGCGCGAGCCAGGAGGGCACATGCACGCCGTTGGTGATGTGGCCGATGGGCACGGCATCGACAGGCTTGTTGGGATAGAGCCGCCACCACATGGCGCGCGAAACGTCGCCATGCAGGGACGAGACGGCGTTGGCGCGGCGCGAGAGCTTGAGGCCGACCACTGTCATGCAAAACTGTTCCTGATAATCGGACGGGCTGACGCGGCCGAAACCCATCAGGTCGTCCTGCGAGAGGCCGAGATCGTCGCGCAGAGGCCCGAGATGCTCCTCGATGAGTTCGGAGCTGAAGCGGTCGTGGCCGGCAGGAACGGGCGTGTGGGTGGTGAAGATGACCTCGCGGGGAATCTGGCTGGCGGCGGTCATGAAGTCCATGCCTTCTTCCTGCATGCGGCTGCGAATGGCCTCGAGCACAGCGAAGCCGCTGTGGCCTTCGTTCAGATGCAGCACGCCGGGCGAGATGCCCATGGCGCGCAGCGCGCGGTAGCCGCCGACTCCGAGCAGCAGTTCCTGGCGGATGCGGGTGCGGCCGTCTCCGCCGTAGAGGCGCGAGGTGAGCTCGCGGTCTTCCGGCGCGTTGCCTTCGACGTTGGAGTCGAGCAGCAGCAGATCGCAGCGGCCCACCTTGACGCGCCAGACCTGGGCGTGAATGGAGCCCGTGCGTGTCTGGATTTCGATGACCACGGGCTCTCCGTTGCTGCCGATGGCGGGCTGCATTGGACACCGATTCACATCGGTGCGCACGTACTCCTCCTGCTGCCAGCCGGTCATGTCGAGGCGCTGGAGAAAGTAGCCCTGGCCGTAGAAAAGGCCGATGCCCACGAGGGGAATGTCGAGGTCCGATGCGCTCTTGATGTGGTCGCCGGCGAGGACACCGAGGCCGCCCGAGTAGATAGGCAGCGATTCATGCAGACCGAACTCGGCCGAGAAGTACGCGACCGGCCGCGGACGCAGCACGCCTGCATTCTCCGCGCCCCAGGTGTTGTCGGCGCGCAAATACTCCTGCTGACGGCGAAAGACGTAATTGATGCGGCTGTGCAGCGACATCTCCGTGGCTCGGCGCTCGATCTCCGCGAGCGGCAGCTCATTGAGCAGCGCGATGGGGTTCTGATTCAGCTCGCCAAAGCGTTGCGGGTTGAGATCGCGGAAGAGCGCGACGCACTCGTGATCCCAGCACCACCAGAGATTGCGCGCGAGGGTCCAGAGCCGTTCCTGCGCGGGCGCGATGAAGCGGTCGAGGGTGCGCGCCTCGCTGACGACCGGCGCAACCTGCGCGGCGGCTTCGACGAGCTGACGAATCTCGCCGTCGTGAAAGACGCGCGCTTCCTTGGTCTGCACAATCAGCACGCCCTGCAGCACGCCGCGATCGATGAGCGGCACGCCGAGAAAGGACTGGTATTCCTCTTCGCCCGACTCCTTGAAGTATTTGAAGCGCGGATGATGGCGCGCGTCGGCAACGGCGACGGGAACCACGCGCTCGGCAACCAGGCCGGTCAGGCCCTCGCTCAACGGCATGCGCAGGGTGCCGATACTGCGCGGATGCAGGCCGAGCGAAGCGGCGAGGACGAGGTGCGAGCGATCCGGCTCGAGCAGATAGGCCGAGCAAACGTCTGTGTGGAAGCGCGCCGCAATGAGCGCAACTACCTTCATCAGCGTCTCCGCGGGCTTGCCGCCCGTCTCGGTCAAGCTCATGAGTTCTTTCCGCGTCAACACCCTGCCTGCTTCGGTCGCTTCAGAGAACTGGGTCATGGGGATCGCCTCGTGCTGCGTGGATTGTGGCTCACCTAAATCGATAATGACGCCCTTTTCGGCAACAGATGCAGAATTGCATCCGGTTCGCTGAACCGGAGAGGAAGGCTTGAACTCTTGCTATACGACTCGAGTTGCTTTCCCGTGGTGTGTTTGTGCGGGATGACTATGACGATACCACCGAGCCGCCAGCGGCGCGAATCAAACGGGCGCCAGCTCAGCCTGGGTGGCATCGCGCATGGCGCTGATTTCGTCGTAGGTCTCGTCCGCGGCGACGCGGCGATGGGGATAGACGCGGGGCTGGCCGAAGCGGATATGCGCGGTGAAAGCGGCGGCGCCCAGATTTCTCAACAGGTGAGGGAGAAACGGGGCGTCGCCGAACCAGCATAGCTCGCTCTCGGGCGAGCCATCGACGGAGACATAGCGGACCGCTGCAGCAGTGATCGGCGCTCCAGCCACGATGATGGGCTCAAAGAGGCGGGAGTGAAAGCGCAACATCGATGTGCCGTCGGTGCTGGTGCCCTCGGGGAAAAACAGCGTTGGAACGGGCTGCGACAGCCGCTCCGTGATGATGGTGCAAACGTGCTCGGCGCTTGCGAGGCTGGAGCGATCGATAAAGATGGTGCCGCCCGAGCGCGCTGCCCCGCCGAAGAAGGGCCAGCGCTCGATCTCCACCTTGGCGATGAAAAAGCACGGCATGACGGCGGAGAGGACGGCGACGTCGAGGTAGCTGAGGTGATTGGCGACCACCACGCCCGAGGTTGGCGGCGTGCCTTCGACAGTGACTTGAATGCCGAGGCTGGCCGTCACGAGGCGGCCCGTGGACTGCATCCACAGCGCGCGCTGGACCAGGGTGAGCGGGCCGCGGATGCGGATCATCGCGTAGCGAAGCCGGCAGAAGAGCAGGGCCGCGGCCAGCGCCACAGCACGCCGCGCGGCACGCAGTGTCATTGCGTGAGAGGGGCCAGAAAGCGATTGCGCGCCGAAGGCGACAGCAGCTTGAGATCGAGCAGAGTGAGGAAGTCGATGGTGCCGAACGCGCGATCCCACGCGGGCGGAGCGCAGATGCGCGCGCCGATGGCGAGGTAAGTACGCAGCAACCGCGGCACCTTGGGCAGGGCGGGCAGCGGCGCATTCGGGTCAACGTTCAAATCGGCAGACGACGGCTGTGTGTCCGGACCCGTATCCGCGCCCTCCTGCTCGGTGGGGCAGGCAAAGGCGACCGTGGGCTCGGTGGCAAACTCCGGCGAGACCCGGCAGTGCGCAAGCTGGCGATACACCTGCCAGCCTTCGCATGGGTCGTGGGAGTTGAGCGACGAGCAGCCGATGAGATAGCGCAGCCCCATGTCGGTAGCATACTGCGCAATCCCCCTCCAGAGCAGGGTGAGAACCTCCGGTGTGCGATGCTCGCGGTCGATGGAGGCGCGGCCGAGCTCGAGGACGCCGGCGCGCAAGGACTCATAAGGAGCGAAATGGAACTCCTGCTCAGAGTAATAGCCAAGGTTGCGCGCCGCCGTTGCGCCGGACTGCATGCGATAGGTGCCGACGATGCGATGCGTGGATTTTTCTTCGACGAGAAGATGCTCGCAGAAGAGATCGAAATGGTCGGCGTCGAGGCCGGTCTTGTAGGAGATCTCGAGACCTTCGCCCATCTCAATGTTGAAGACCTTGAAGCGAAGCCGGCAGGCGGCATCGCGTTCATCGACCGATTGCGCCAGACGCACGCGATACTTGCCCACCTCGGCATGAATGCGCGGGCGCGCAGGCGCGGCGGGAAGCAGAGATGTGGTGGGGATCTCCACCGTTGCGGTGGAGCTGTGGAAGGTGTCGAGTGGAAACGTCTGCCCGGCGCGCATCATCACGG
>DASQSP010000134.1:0-3232 GCA_035642355.1 Occallatibacter sp. | reverse complement strand
AAATCACCATGGCAGGTACAGCGGGCACAACTCGGGGCGGAGCTGAGGAGCGCATCCTCACCAGGTCGGCGGATCTGTTTGCGCGTTTTGGCTACAACGGCGTGAGCACGCGCGAAATCGCGGCGGCTGCCGAAGTCAACGAGGTCACGATCTACCGGCATTTTCCGCGCAAGCGCGATCTTTACCTGGCGGTGCTGAGCGCGGAGCTGCAGCGGGTTCACCTGCGCGGCGACCTGCTGACCCGCGTAGCCGAGGCGCGCACCGGACGCGCCGCGCTGGCCGGAGCCTTCGAGCTGCTCTCCGCGGCCCTGGTGCAGCAGCCTCAACTTCTGCGCCTGCTCGGGTTTAGTGTCCTGGAGTTGAGCGAGGACCTGGATCCCCTGCTGCGCCGCTATCTGGGCGAGTTGGTGGAGGTTGTGGCGCGTTATCTGAAGCCGTGGATCGAGAACGGCGAACTGCGCACCACCAACGCCAAAACTCTGGTGCTGACTCTGATCTCCATCATCTTGAGCCGGGGCCCGCTTCGCCGCGTGTTTCTGGAGGATGCGGCGGATGCGCACTCGCTCTTCGATGCGTATGCGGAGTTTTGCCTGCGCGAGCCGCTGGCTGGCGGAGTGGCCGCCGACGCGGGCGCATAAAGACGCGGGCGCACAAAGATTGGCCGGATGGGATAGAGAACCGGGAATGCGGGATTACACGATGCGGAATGCGGGCGACGAGCGGCAGATTCTGGGCCTCAACTTTTATGTAGGGGACGCGGCCGGGGCCATGGCCCGCATGGCAGATGGCGGCCTGCTGGTGGCTCCCTCCGCCCCGTCGCTAAAGGATATTGTGACCAATCCGTCCTACCGGGAGGCCATGCTGAATGCGGACCTGGTGATCACGGATTCGGCGCTGATGGTGATTGTCTGGAACTTGATCGAACGAAACTCGGTGCGGCGGCTTTCCGGACTGGGCTACCTGCGCGAGCTGCTGAAGCAAGAGGACGCACGCACCTCGGGCGGAACGCTGTGGGTGATGGCCGGACCGGAGAAGGCGCGCCGCAACCTGGACTGGCTGCATGAGCAGGGCATTGCCGTGCCGGCGGAGTTGATGCATGAAGCGCCGATGTATGGAGACCCAATCGAGGACGAAGATCTGGTACGGAAGTTGAACCGGTTACGGCCCCGGCACGTTGTCATCACCGTGGGAGGGGGTACACAAGAGCGGTTGGGTTACTACCTGAAGCGTCGGTTGACCTACCGGCCCTCCATTCACTGCATCGGGGCAGCCATCGCATTCTTGAGCGGCGACCAGGTGCATATCCCGGAATGGGCCGATCGTTTATACATGGGATGGTTCTTCCGCTGCCTTTCGTCACCGCGGCGGTATGTCCCTCGTTATCTATCCGCCCCGCTGCTTGTGCCGTTACTATGGCGCTACAGGAGCAAGCTGCCGGTGGAGTCGTAACAGCCCGTGGTGGAAGTCCGGTTTTGAAAGGGCACGACTTTAGTCGTGCCGTAAAGAGCCTGAAATGAAGAGGGCTTTAGGCCCTGAGGGACGCTTTTCCGGAGATTCCGACTTTCACCGCAGGCCGTCAAGATTGCAGCGGCGGAATTGCGCGAAACTCCTCTCGGCCTGATTACCTGATTAAAGGATAGACAGCATGAACGAAGAGAACGGTCAGCCGGTTACGATCGCCGTGGTGGGCTCGGGCTATGTGGGCCTGGTGGCAGCCGCGTGTTTTGCGGAGACCGGCCATCGCGTCATCTGCGTGGACAACGACGAGGCCAAGGTGCGCACGCTGCGCGAAGGCGGAATCCCCATTCATGAGGATTATCTGCCCGAGCTGCTGACCCGTCATCGTGGCCATCGGCTCGAGTTCACCACCGACTTGCGCACGGCGGCACAAGCGGCGCAGGCCATCTTCATCGCCGTCGGAACCCCGCAAAGCAGCACCGGCAGCGCCGATCTTTCCTATGTGGACGCGGTCGCCAGCGAGATTGCCCGCTCCATCGACTCCTACAAGGTGATCGTGGAGAAGAGCACGGTTCCCGTCTACACCAACGAGTGGATTCGCCGCGTGATTGAGCGCAGCGGCGTGCCCACGGACCTGTTCGACGTGGCCTCGAACCCCGAGTTTCTGCGCGAAGGCACGGCGGTCGTCGATTTTCTGCATGCGGACCGCATCGTGGTGGGCACGGCTACCAGCCGCGCCGCCGACGTCCTCAAGAGTATCTATGCGCCGCTGACCTCGGGCAGCTACTTCGCATCCGCCGACGCTGTGCCCGGTCCCTGCGGCGAGCGGAATCCGCCGCCGCTGCTGCTCACCTCGACCAAAGCGGCCGAGATCATCAAGCATGCGTCGAATGCGTTTCTGGCCACCAAGATTTCCTTCATCAACGCGGTGGCCAACGTCTGCGAGGCGGCCGGCGCGGACGT
Source organism: Occallatibacter sp. (assembly GCA_035642355.1). Classification (GTDB taxonomy): domain Bacteria; phylum Acidobacteriota; class Terriglobia; order Terriglobales; family Acidobacteriaceae; genus Telmatobacter. The sequence continues at coordinate 811 of DASQSP010000134.1, read as the reverse complement.
GGAAGAAGTGGCCCGCGGCATGGGCATGGATACGCGCATCGGCAACAAGTTTCTGCGCGCCGGCGTAGGCTACGGCGGTTCGTGTTTCCCCAAGGACGTGGCGGCTTTTCGCAACGTGGCCGAGATGGTGGGCGTGGACTTTGGCCTGCTGCATGAAGTGGAGAAGATCAACGAGGAGCAGAAGCAGCGCTTCTTCCAGAAGATTCGCTCCGCGCTCTGGACCTTCCGCGGCAAGAAGATTGGCGTGCTGGGGCTGGCCTTCAAGGGCGGCACGGACGACATTCGCGAGTCTCCGGCGCTGGACATTGTGCGGCGGCTCATCGGCGAGGGCTGCATTGTGACGGCCTATGACCCAGCAGCGGCGGAGCGCTCGTGCGACGTGCTGCCGGAGGGACCGCAGATGCGGTATGCCGGCGATCCCTATGACGCCGCGCAGGATGCCGATGCGTTGCTGATTCTGAACGACTGGCAGGAGTTTGGCGAGCTCGACCTGGACAAGCTGCACGACAGACTGCGCTACCCCATCGTGGTCGATGGCCGGAATCTTTACGACCCCGCGACCATGGCGCGTCACGGGTTTACGTATCTGAGCGTGGGCAGGCCGGGTCTTTCGCATCCGGTCGATCCGCTGGCCGCTTTTCGCCGGCCCGGCGGCAAAGAAAAGGCAAGAGTCTAGGAGTGTGTCGGGCATAGATTCCCTTTGCGGTTAATTTGAAGGTGACAGGTGCTCCATCGGTTTAGGATTTTGTCATGGGCCAGAACTTTTTTCCCGACACAGTCAACCAGACGCTGTTGTTTCCACCCTCTCTGC
>DASQSP010000133.1:0-32127 GCA_035642355.1 Occallatibacter sp. | reverse complement strand
TCCAGCCCACACGCCGAGAATTTCTTGCGCTCGCCAAAGAGCACACTCTTGTGCCTGTCTGCCGCACGCTGACGGCCGACCTGGAGACGCCGGTCTCGGCCTTTTTGCGCGCGGCGTGGCAGGAGAACGAGTGCTTTCTGCTGGAGTCGGTCGAAAACGGCGAGCAGGTGGGCCGCTACACGTTTATCGGCGTGAACCCCTACAAGCGCATTGTGGCGCGCGGGCGGCGGATTGCCATCACCGAGGGCAAGCGGACCGCGCACATTGAAGGCGATGTGTTTGAGGTGCTGCGCGAGGCGCTGGGCGGGCACACGCCGGCGCGGCTGCCGGGTTTGCCGCCATTCACTGCGGGCGCGGTAGGGTTTTTTGCCTACGATGCGGTGCGGCAGATTGAGAAGCTGCCGAGCCGGGCCAAAGATGAGTTGGGCGTGCCCGATGCCTGTCTGCTGTTCTTTGACGAAGTGCTGGCCTTTGACCATGTGCGCAAGCAGATTTGGATGGTGGTGACGGCGGATGTGACGTTGGAGAAGCACGACGCGGCCTATGACGACGCGGTGAAGCGGCTGGCGCGGCTGGAGAAGCGGCTGGCGCGGCCGCTGCCCAAGCTGCCGCGCGTGAAGGGCGCGGGCAAGCTGAAGGTGACGCATCGCACGCGCAAGAGCGACTATCTGAAGGCTGTGGCGAAGACCAAGGAGTACATTGCGGCGGGCGATGTGTTTCAGACGGTGCTGTCGCAGCGGTTCGACATGGAGCCGGGGACGGACAGCTTTCAGGTGTATCGCGCGCTGCGGACCGTGAATCCGAGCCCGTATATGTACTTTCTGCGGTTCACGCCGGAGGGCGCGTTGGGCGCTTCGCCCAAGAACTCGTCCAAAAAGAAAAAACAGCCTGCGGCTGGTGCGATTGAGTTGGCGGGGTCGTCGCCGGAGTTGCTGGTGCGCGTGCACGGCGATCAGGTGGAGTATCGGCCGATTGCAGGCACGCGGAAGCGCGGCGCGAGCGAGGCCGAGGATGCGGCGCTCGAGAACGAGATGATGCACGACGCGAAGGAGCGCGCCGAGCATGTGATGCTGGTGGACCTGGGGCGCAACGACGTGGGCCGGGTGAGCGAGTTTGGCAGCGTGAAGGTGGACCGGCTGATGTTCGTCGAGCGCTACAGCCATGTGATGCACATTGTGAGCTCGATTGAGGGCAAGCTGCGCGGGGATTTGACGGCTGTGGATGCGCTGCGCGCCTGCTTCCCCGCCGGCACGCTGAGCGGCGCGCCCAAGGTGCGCGCGATGGAGATCATTGATGAATTAGAACCGGCGCGGCGCGGGACCTATGGCGGCGCGGTGCTGTATGCGGACTTCTCCGGCAATCTGGACTCGTGCATTGCGATCCGCTCGCTGCTGGCCAAGGATGGCAAGGGCTATGTGCAGGCGGGCGCTGGCATCGTGGCCGACTCGGTGCCGGAGTTGGAGTATGAAGAGGCGATCAACAAGGCGCAGGCGGTGATTCGGGCGATTGAGCGGGCGCGGGAGATGTAGGATCGGCTCCTATACCGCAAACTTATTTTGCGCCCGTGACTATCGATTGACGTTTTGACCGGCTGCCCCCGGCCATTAAAAACCTGAGCCTACTCTGTTACTAGCACTTAAGATATTGACCCATGAGACTTGCACTGGTTTTTGGAGCAGCTATTGTTTCGGTTTCACTGTTGGGCCAAGCCCAAACGGCTCAAGAGTGGAAGCTGGATTTGAGGCAATATGGCCTTGTGAAGGCCCATTGTGTCTGGTATCCAGGGCATCTCGAATTTCTGGATGACGACCATCTTGTAGTGAGCGCTCCTGTATCGTATACATGCGACAAAGGTGACAGGGACAAACCGACCGATACTAACATTACGGTAATTGATCTGCAAGGACACAAAGTTGCCGCGACCCGCCGTAGCGACGTCGTCGAATTGAATGCCGGGCCGATAGGTTACTTCAGCGTTTGTACGGGTGATCGGGTCGAACTGCTATCGCGCGACTTGCAAGTGGCGAGGTCTATCTCGCTCTGGTCGAGTGGAAAGTCCGGAGGATGTTATTTTGGCGTAGGTCTCTCGCCCTCACAAATGGCAATGGTAATCCCGAGCCCAGCCAATTCCGCTCTCGGCCTTTATCATGGCACATCTAGTTACCCCATTGCAGAGATTTCAACGTCAAAGGGGCAAATCGTCACAGCCGTAGCCGATGATGGATTTCTCGTTTGCTCTAAAGACGAAAGGGAGTGCGAAGTCGTCGGCTCGCCTGGTGCAGAACACAGCTTCGTGATGCCCAAGTTAGGCATAAGCTCCGGGTACTACATTGTCGGCTTCATTTCGCCAGACCGACTGCTTGTTGCGAACTTCAGCGCCCAACGTCTCTATGCGGCAACACCGAGTGGTGATGCGGTCATTGTTGGGGATATTTCGAAAATCAAGCCACCATTCATTAACAGCAGCGATACGAAGCTGTCAGCTTCGGAACCGCGACGCATCCTCTACCGCGTTGATGGCTGCTTGTTAGGCGACTGGGACGATTGCTATGGAGTCGTATTTCGCCGTTTTGCAGTCTTCGACTCGCAAACTTCAAAGATACTTTTTCGGCACAGCTACGCGCCGGGTGCGAACTTGAAGATTTCTCCAAACGGACACATCGTGATGGAGCAAGACGGCGCAGAGGTCCATCTCTTTCGTATCCCGTAGTGCGCCACTCGTGTCTTTGTGAAATATAGAGAATGCAATCCGGCTACTCGCCGCCGAAGAGGCGATGGAAGAAGTGGCCGATGCGGGCGAAGACGCCGGGCTTTTTGGGCGGGGGCTGCGGCGCTGGGCTGGCGGCGGGCGCTGCTTCTGGGGTTGTGGGTGAGGCGGGAGCCGCTTCAGAAGGTGTTGCGGCCGGTTGCGTGGGTTCGGCGGCGTTGAGGACCAGCGGTGGGGCGGCTACGGCGGGCTTGCCTTGGTCGGCGGCTGGCGCGGCGGCGGGCTTGGGCGCAGGCAGCGGGGCGAGGCCGGCGCTCTGGGCTAAGGGGAACTCGTTGCCCTCGGCCTGCGCGGGCGGGCAGCCGCAGGGTTCCTTCTCCTGATCGACAACCTCGTGGGTGCTGCCGTGCTGGAGCATGACGCGCTGGCCGGACTGGACGCGGTAGAGGCTGCCGTCGAAGACGCTGGTGACCAGCACATAAGGCGCGTCGGGGCCGGGATTGTCGATGCAGGTGTCGCCGTGGTCGCCCAGGCGGACTTTGACGTGCGAGGCGGCGGGGCCGCCGATGAGGATGCGGAAGTCGGGGGTGAGGACGGTGTCGGCATTGGAGCCGGTGGAGAAGCTGGTCTCGATGGCGCCGTGGTCGAGGGCGAGCATGAGGCCGGGGATTTCGCCGGCGGGGGCGCTGGCATCGGCGGCGAGCTTGACGGTGGTGGCGGCACAGACGCGCAGGGCGCCGCGCTGGGGCAGGGCAACCTCTGTGGTCGCCGTTGTCGAGGCGATGGAGCCGCTGGCGGCGATGAGAGCTTTGTCGCCCGTGACCTGGAGGCCGCCGGTGACGGTGTTGGTGCTGGTGAGCGGGACGATTGCAATGGGGGGCGCGATGGGTGCGGCGGTGGGCGGGGTGCTAGTGACAGCGGCGGGCGGAGCAGTGGGCGGCGGGGTTTGCGCGGCGAGGCCCATCGCGAGGCCCGTTACGAGGCAGGTCGCGAGTATCGACAGGGCCGGGACGCCGCAGAGGGTTGGCATCGGCTACATGTCCAGGAAGTTGCGGATCATTTGGTGGCCGCCCTCGGTGAGCACGCTCTCGGGGTGGAACTGGACGCCCTCGATGGGCAGGGTGCGATGGCGCAGGCCCATGATGACGGACTGGCCGGAATTGCCGCTGGGCGCGCCTGAAGTGTTGGCCTCCGGCGTGCGGGCGGTGACGGCGAGGGTTTTGGGCAGCGAGTCTTCCTCGACGATGAGCGAGTGGTAGCGGGTGCAGGTGAGTGGGGTGGGCAGGCCGGCGAAGATGCCTTTGCCGTCGTGGGCGATGGGGCTGGTTTTGCCGTGCATGAGATGCTGGGCGCGGACAACCTGGCCGCCGAACGCCTCGCCGATGGCCTGGTGGCCGAGGCAGACGCCGAAGATGGGCACCTTTCCGGCCATGTGGCGGATGAGCGGGACGAGGATCCCGGCTTCGCCGGGGGTGCATGGGCCGGGCGACAGGAGGATGCGGTCGGGATGGAGGGCTTCGACTTCCTCGACGGTGACCTCGTTGTTGCGGCGAACGACTACCTCTGCGCCCAGCTCGCCGAGGTACTGGACGAGGTTGTAGGTGAAGGAGTCGTAGTTGTCGAGGACGAAGACCATGTGAGGTCTAGTGTAGCGCGCGGGCGCAGCGCAAGGTTGCGCGCCGAGTGCGCGTCTGCAACACTGGCGTTGGCGAATTGAACGATTGATTGAGGGCGATGGTACTTCATTTTCTGGTGCAGGGACGAGTGCAGGGCGTGGGCTTTCGGTGGTTTGTGCACCGCGAGGCGAGTGAGCTGGCGCTGCGCGGCTGGGTGCGCAACACCGAGGACGGCGCGGTGGAAGTAGTAGCGGCCGGCGAGACAGACGACCTGGCCGAGCTGCGCGCGAGCTTGCGCAATGGCCCGCGGGGTAGCCGCGTGGACCGCGTGATTGAACATGTGCTCGAAGAGCGCGAGAACGTGGGGCTGGAGGCCTTCAGGATTGAAGGGGCGTGGTGATGCGCCAGCGACTGAAGGACTAGGAACTGAGGGACTAGGGACGAGGGACTAAAGTTCTGAAGTGCCGCGGTTCTCTTGCTGGAACTTCCGCAGTAACCGCTGTCGTCCGATTCGCGGCCAGGCAACGACGTACCACTTTCGACGCCACTTCGCTACTCATCCCTCAGTCCCTAGTCCCTCAGTCCCTAGTCCCTCAGTCCCTAGTCCCTAGTCCCTCTATAATTGATGGGGAAGCTGAACCTTCAACCTGCCTGTTCCCTTCCCGCAAAAAATCCCTTCGAGCCCTGGCTTGAATCTTTTCGAGGAGTCCGTCAACGTATGTCCGAGACCGCGAAGCCCATCGATGTGGAAGACCTGAAGGCGCTGGTGCGCACGGTGCCCGATTTTCCCAAGCCGGGGATTTTGTTTTATGACATTACGACGCTGCTGAAGGACAAAGCGGGCTTTGCGCAGATGATCGATGCGCTGGCAGCGCACTACATTGAGCAGCATGTGGATCTGGTGCTGGGCATTGAGGCGCGCGGATTTATTTTTGGGCCGGCGCTGGCATACCGGCTAAATGCGGGGTTTGTGCCGGTGCGAAAGCCTCGCAAGCTGCCTGCGCCGGTGGCGCGCGTGACCTATGACCTGGAATACGGCTCGGACACGCTGGAGATTCACATGGACGCGATCAAGCCGGGGCAGCGCGTGGTGCTGGTGGACGATCTGCTGGCTACGGGAGGCACGATGGAGGCGACGGTGAAGCTGGTGAAGCAACTGGGCGGCGAGATTGCCGGACTGGGCTTTGCGGTCGAGTTGGATTTCCTGAAGGGCCGAGATCGGTTCACGGAGTACGACGTGTTCAGCCTGCTGCACTACGACGAGTAGGCATTGCATGGCACTGCGTGCGGCAGACGCGGGCTTCGCCCGCCATTCTCGGTGTGGTTGATGGCAGCCTGATGTGAGAGATCAAGTCAATTGAAATTACTGAAGAAGAATCGCCCGCGGAGGCGGGCCTGTCAGCGCGTGTGAGTTGGCTCGTTCGCGTCGCCGAGCTGATCGAGAACGACTTCGCCTTCAGGAAAGACCGCGCGAATATCGAGACTGCCGCCCATGGCTTCAACGTAACTGCGCAGCGTGCTCAGATACATGTCCGAACGCTTCTCTATCTTTGAGACGGCTCCCTGATTTACCTGAAGGATTGCTGCAAGACTGGCCTGTGTCATGAGGCGGGCCTTGCGCAGTTCGTTCAGCGGCAGGCGCGCCACTTCCCTAGCCACCCTGTTCTTGATACGAGCTTCACTCGCCGGCGATAGTGTACGGCGGATATCCTTCCATTTTGCGGGCATTGTCATCCACCAATCTCAAGCAGGTGCTTCTGGAATATCTTTTCGGCCAGCGGAATGAACGTGTGATACCAGGAGGCATCACCAGTCTTGTCGCCGCCGAGAATCAAATAACCAACGCGGCGCGGGTCGAACGCGAATAATATGCGCAACGGCCGACCTTCGTGTTGCACGCGCAGCTCCTTCAAATTTGGGATGCACGAGCCTTTGAGGGTATCAACGTGCGGACGGCCGAGCATGGGTCCAGTCTGTTCCAGTAAATCGACCGAGAAGTTGACGCTCTCTGCTTCGTTGTCATTTAGCGCACCATACCAAGCGATGAACTCGTCGCTCGTCTCAATATCCCAATACGCTGACTTTGAATCCACAATCTCCATCGTTGTCCTCGTCCTTTGGAAATCTGTCTAGACACGCCTGGCGATAATGCAGACAGGCGAACTATCTTTCCCTACCTTGCCGAACGAAGATCCCTACGATGGTCTTACGAATTCCGTTCACTCACTTTGGTTCATTGCAACTTTCAAGCTGGACACCAAGCACAAAAGCTACTTTATGCAATTATGTCCCTTAATTGATATTCCGTCAAATACATATAAGAATGAGCTCGTGCAGCTAGCTGGCGACTCCGGGGATTGGGCCATCGCTGCGCGCGGCGCGATCGGCGGCTTCGGCGAGTATCTGCGCGTCGGTGAAGCGGTAGCCTACGTAGACGTCGGTGAGGAGATAGGTTGGGTTCGACGGGTCGTCTTCGATTTTTTTGCGGAGTTGGCGAACGAAGGTGCGCAGGTACTCGACTTCTTCGCGGCAATCGGCGCCCCAGACGGCGGTGAGCAGCCTGGCGTAGGTGATGACGCGGCCGGCGCGGCTCATGAGGCAGTAGAGGATGTCGTATTCCTTGCGTGTGAGGTGAATGGGCTGGCCGCGCCGGGTGACGGCGCGGTGCGCGGGCGTGAGGCGGATGTCGCCGATCTCGATCGGCGCGTCTTCATGCCGCGCGGGCGCGTGGACGCGGCGGTGCGCGGTGCGGATGCGGGCGATGAGTTCGCGCATGCTGAAGGGCTTGGTGACGTAGTCGTCCGCGCCGAGCTCGAGAGCCTCGACTTTTTCTTCTTCGCTGTCGCGGACCGTGACCATGAGCACGGGCAGGCGCGGAGCGGCGGTGCGAATGCGGCGCAGGGTTTCGATGCCGCCGATGCCGGGCATGTTGACGTCGAGCAGGACCACGTCAACGGGCGTGGATTGGAGTAACTGGAGCGCTTCTTCTCCGCGCGAGGCCTCATGGACCTGGAAGCCAAGCTCGGTGAGCGGAGGCCGCAGGGCGCGACGGATGGCGGTTTCGTCGTCGACGACGAGAACTCGGATGGCGGGCTGGCTCATGGGGCTTTCCTTTTCTGGACCGGGGCGGGAATGGCGGCGAAGAAAGTGGTGCCTTCCTGCTCATCGCTGGTGACCCAGACGTATCCGCCGTGAATGACGGCGACGCGCTTGGCGACGGCGAGTCCGATGCCGGTGCCGGCGGCGCGATTGGAGGAGTTGGAAGCGCGATAGTAGCGGTCGAAGATGCGTTCGCGGTCGGCGATGGGAATGACGGGCCCGTAGCTGTGCACGGAGAAGATGACTTCCGCATTGGTTTGCTCGACGCCGATGGTGATGGTGCTGCCGTAGTTGGAATATTTGCAGGCATTGTCAATGTACTGCGTGAGCAGGGTGACCATGAGCTGACGGTCGCAGCAGAGCTCGATATTTTCGTCGGGGATGTGGAGGGCGACTTTCATGCTGGCGGTGCGGTCGCCGAGGCTGGTGAGGACTTCTTCAATGAGCGGCGCGACGCCGATGGAGACGGCGTTGACGGAGACTTCGCCGGCATCGAGGCGCGCGGTGGTGAGCAGGCGCGCGGTGAGGTCGCTGAGCTGATTGGCCTGTTCGTCGATGAGCGAGACGAGCTCAGACTGCGCGGGCGAGAGGCGGCCCATTTCGCTGAGGCCGGTGGAGGCGGCGCGAATGGCGGTGAGCGGGGTTTTGTAGGCGTGCGCGAGCGAGTCGAGCACGGTGGCGCGAAGCTGCTCGGTCTGGCGCTCCGTTTCGATGCGGCTCTCGTTGGCGAAGGCGCGATAGCGGTCGAAGGTGGTGGCGATGAGCGAGGCGATGGCGTTGTTGGTGAGGGGGCTGGTGTCTCCGCGAATGACGAGGCTGCCAATGGGCACGGCGCCGAGGCGCACGACGCGGCGGCCGATGCCGGTCTCGGGGTCGTCGTCGGAGGTCTCGAAGTAGTAGACGTTCTGCGCGAGCTCCTGCGGATCGTCGCTCCAGTAGCCGGCCTGACAGGTTTGGTGCAGGTCGGCGTCGAAGACGACCACGCCTTCGAGCGCGAATATCTCGTGGACCAGTTCGGCGAGCTGGGGTCCGGGCTCGACATGAAGGTTCATCTGCAGGGTGCGACGAGTGAACTCGTAGAGGTCGCGCGTCTGGCCGCCCCAGGAGTCGGACTCCCTGGCATGCTCGGTGATGCGCGCCGAGAGGCGGCTGATGAGCAGAGCGGTGAGCACAAAGGCGAGCAGGGTGACGGAGTTGGCGGGGTCGCGCACGGGGTTGAACGGAGCGTGGCGCAGGCCGACGAAGCTCTGCACCACGACGCCGCAGAGAGAGACGATGGCCGCCTGCCAGAAACCGCAGAGCAGTGCGATGGGAACCACAACCAGCAGGCAGAGAAGAGCCGCGACGGCGAGCAGCCAGGGAAACCAGTGGACGAGCGCGCCGATAAAGGAGACCGCAACGATGCCTGAGACGCACTCCAGCGCAAAGATGGAGGGACGCGAGCTGCTGTCGCGGAGGCGGCGGAGGCCGAGGACCGTACGCAGAGGAATATAGGTTCCTGACAAACCGATACGTCCTTTCCCTGGTCTCGAATGCATGCGCAGCGCGGCAGGCCCGGGGATGGTCGAACTCATGTCGCGGCTATGTTGCGTATGTGAATTTTATCAGCATCTTCATGTTTTACTTATGCGCGCGGCGGTAAAGGCGGAATGAGATGGCCGCGGCCGCGCAGGAGTGAGCGCAGGCGCACGCGGGGTTCTTCATTTCATTTTTATAGGCGCTGCTCTACGTTGGATTCAGAACCTGTTCACGCTACTGAGGCGGATGGCGTTGCGCACCTCGCGCCTTCCAGGAGAATGCACTTGGCAGAACAGAAAGCACCACAGATGCGGGCCACCCTTGGCCTTACCGGGTTGACCAGCAACGCCATGGCGCTGATCGCGCCGGGCGCATTCCTGTGGCTCACTTTTCTGATTCAGGCTACGGAAGGCACGACCTCTCCGGCGATGTGGGCAGGCATTCTGCTGGCGCTGCTGTTGTGCCTGGCCACTGCCGTGGCCTATGCGGAGATCGCGAAGCTCTATCCCGGCACGGGCTCCAGCTACTACTACGCCGAGCAGGCGCTGCTGGCGAAGGACAAGGCGTTCAAGTACGCGCGCGTGGCCAAGTTCATTGTGGGCTGGGGCTCGCATCTTTACTACTGGGTCTATCCGGGCGTGATGGTCGCTACCACCGGCATTTTTGTCGGGTATGTGGTCGGATTTCTTTATCCCAACTTCATCAGCGGCGGAAACCCCGGCCCTCTGTTCATGGCTCTGGTGGCCGTGGTCTTCTCCTTTTTTGTTGCCTGGATCGCGCAGAAGGGCGCGGGCGCATCAACGGCGGTGAATCTGGCGATCAACGTGGTGCAGATTTCTGCGCTGGTGCTTTTCAGCGTTCTGGCGCTGGCGTATCGCGTGAACCACCCTGGCGGCAGTGCCGGTTTCCAGTACGATTCGCAGACGCTGTCGACCTATACCTACCAGTTCGCCACCGCCAGAGACGGGTCCACGGTCCGCGATGTGAGCGGCGCTCCCCTGCCCCTGCTGGACAAGGCGGGCAAGCCAGTTCCCTACGTCATCACCTACCCCGCGAAGGATGCGAACGGCAACTTCCTGACCCACGCCTCAGCGGCATCGGTAGTTTCACCGCACGGTTTCAGCGCGATGTTCATTCAGGCCACGGTTGCCATTCTGATTTTGGTGGGCTTCGAATCGGTGACGTCGATGGGAGGAGAAGCGAAGAACCCCACCAAACACATTCCCATCGCCGTCATCGCCTCGCTGCTGATCCAGGGCCTGGTCTGCTATCTGATTGAGTATTTCGCGGCCAATTACTTCCTGAATTCGGGCTATACCATGCAATCGGCGGCCACCTCGGCGGCGCCCATCGGCGACATGATGATCATGGTCGGCGATGCGCTGCTGGGACAGGGCCGCGGCAGGTACTTCATGCTGGCCGAGGCGGTAACAGTGTTCCTCGCGCTGATTGGCACCACGCTGAGCTGCATGAACACGGGCGCGCGCGTGACCTACGCGATGGGCAAAGACGATGAGGCACCGGCGCACTTCGGCCTGCTCCACGCCAAATCCCTGACCCCGCGACGCGCCATCTGGAGCCTGGCGGTTATCTCCGCGGTTCTCGGCGTAGTGGCTGTCTCGCTGGTGTTTGCCGACGGCAGCGCACCCAGCGACGCCACTATCGCCGCACTGCCGCACGGCATCTTCTCCACGTTTGGGTACGCCTCGCACGACACGCTGGCCAGGCTGCCCAATTCCCTGCTGACCATCACGTTGACGTCGAACTTCGGCACCTTCATTCTGTATGCGCTGAGCTGCCTGCTGTGCATCGTCGCATTCAACAAGCGCCCCGACTACAGCGTGGTCAGGCACTTGCTCATTCCGGGCTTCGGCCTGATTGCCAACATCGTGTGCATGGCCTTCTATCTCATTGGTCCATTCATGGGCTTCGGCACGGCCAAGGAACCGTTGCTGGCGTTGGGGATCTCAGCCGTGTGGGGCCTCTATGGAGCCATTTACTTCCTGCGCACATCGAAAGCGAAGGGCAAGGCAGTTCTGCTGGAATCGAAGAACGCGTTAAGCTAGGGAATCTCCGATTAAGTCAATCTAAGACCCCACAGGGGCTAAAGCCCAATCGATATGGGGCTGTTTTCGGCACGATCGGCCGCGGCGGATCGTGCCCTGTTACAAAGCGGACTTGTTCAGAGGTTCCTTAGGAAGTTTTAGCAGGGGCTGAAGCCCGGCGTTGTATTTGCGGCATTTGCAGCACGAGTAAACTCGTGCACTGTTACAAGACAGATCTTCGACCAAGTTTTTCCGCAGCCTGTGAAGTCGCGCCCTGGAAAGAAACTGAGCTGGGTGGAGGTCTTTCATCCCCGGTCCCTCCGCCGCGGCGGACGAGGGACCGGGGGCACCCGGCCGGGTGAGGTTCATGCTTTCCCACCCATCGCGCACAGAACGCGCGATGGATGGGGCACCCAGTTTCATTCTTCGAGGCCGGAATCGCCGGTGGGGGACTGTTACAAAGCTGACTGTTCAGAGGTTCCCTTGATCCTGCTCACGCTACTGACTCATCCACTTGGCGGCACGAGGAGAGATTTCTCGCGGCAAATCGGCACCCATAGGCAGCGACGCCCATGTTAGATGTCCAATACGGCCAGGCAAGCGATCCGGGGAAAATCCGCGCGAACAATGAAGACGCGATGGGGTCGTTTATTCCCTCGTCGCGCCATCAGGCCCGTTCTCATGGGTTTCTATTCGCGGTGGCCGATGGCGTGGGCGGAATGGACCTGGGCGAGGTGGCCTCGGCAACCGCCGTGGCGGTCTTGACCGAGGAGTTTGCCAGGGCGCAGCCGGGCGCGATGCTGATCAGCCTGCTGCCGCGGCTGATTGCGTTTGCCAATGCAGCGGTACACGACCGAACGCTGCAGGCGGAGTACCGGGACAAGAAGATGGCAACCACGCTGGTGGCCTGCGCCCTGCGGCACGACCAGGCCATTGTGTCGCATGTAGGCGACTCGCGGTGCTACCTGGTGCGGGACGGCCAGGCCCGGCAGATTACGCAGGATCATACCTGGGTGAACCAGCAGCGCAAGCTGGGACTGATTTCGGCGCGGGAGATTGCCGAGTCAGAGGCACGGCATGTGCTGATTCGCTCGCTGGGGCCGGAGATGTTTGTGGCTGCGGATACGACGGCGCTGACGCTGCGCCCCAGCGACACGCTGGTGCTGTGCACCGACGGCGTACACGATGAGATGGCCGCAGGCATGATTGCGCAGATTGCCGCGCAGCCCAGGCACGCGGAAGAGATTGCGCGCGAACTGGTGGCCAGGGCAGTGGAGATCGACGGCGGCGACAATGCAAGCGCGCAGGTGATCCGGGTGCGCGCCGTGGAGCAGGTGGGGATGTACCGGGGACGGCCCTATCGGCTGCCGGGCTGATGCGGCATTCCGTCTCGATGGAAAACCCTTATGGAAGTCTTGCGGCTGCTTTAGGATTCCACCGATAGGATAAGAAGAAAATGCACGGCCCGAGGTGCGATGGGGATTCTCGACAGCATCGAGCCAGGAACGCAGATCGACTGGTACCGCGTGGTGGAGCCGGTGGCGCGCAGCGGCATGGCGACGGTGTTTCGCGCCGTGGATACGCGCGACAGCCGGCAGGTGGCGCTGAAGATTCCTCACCCTGAGATGGAGGCCGACCCGATCCTCTTCGACCGCTTTCAGCGCGAGGCTGGAATCGGCGAGCGGCTGCGCCACCCCAATGTGATGCGCGTCTACGGCGGCGAAGAACGCTCGCGCGTTTACCTGGTGATGGAGTGGTGCGAGGGCCGGCTGCTGCGGCAGATTTTGACCGAGGGCCGGCTGCCGCAGGATCGCGCGATCCGCATCACCCTTGAAGTGCTTGACGCGCTCGAATACATCCACGAGAACGGCGTGGTGCATCGCGATCTGAAGCCCGAGAACATCATGGTGGACGCGCAGGATCACATCAAGCTGATCGACTTTGGCATTGCGGGCGATGCGGCCGCGCGGCGGCTGACCTACACCAACTTCACGGCGGCGCTGGGCACGGCGGACTACATCTCTCCCGAGCAGGTGAAGGGCAAACGGAGCGACGGACGGTCGGACATTTACGCGATGGGCGTGATTCTCTACGAGATGCTGACGGGCAAGCTACCCTTCAGGGGCGACTCGCCGATGGCGGTGATGAACGACCGGCTGCTGAACCATCCCACGCCGCCGAGCGTGGCTGAGCCGTCCATCAGCCCGCAACTGCAAGAGGTGTTGTACAGGGCCCTGGAGCGGGCTCCGCACAACCGGTATGCCCACGCGCGGGACTTCAAGCACGACCTGGAGCACCTGGACACGGTGGGCGTGCAGGACCGCGAGGAGCTGCGGGACTGGCGGAAGCGCAAGTCGCACCTCACACGCCGGATTGTCTACATTGCCGCGCTAGCGCTGGCGCCGGTTGTTATCCTGTTGTTGATGATGCTGCTGGCCCGCCGGCGCTAGCCCGTGCGGCAATAAATCTTCACGGGTTCCTTATGCCAAGGAACCTAAAATCAGGATGCTGATTTAACCCTTTTTTCAGTTACGAAGGAGCTTCATGTCGACCGATTATCGAAATTTTCTCGCGCTCTCCTACGACGAGTTGGAGGAGCTGAACCTTCAGGCCAAGGCGGAGCGTATCGGCCGGGTTCCGATCGACGAAATTCGCGAGAAGCGCATCAAGTACCTCACCGACGAGAAGCACATCAAGGCCGTGACGGTGCTTTTCTCCGATCTCGAGGGCCGGCTGCACCTGCTGGACTATGACAAGAAGTTTCTGCTCGGCTCTTATGAAAATCTGACCTTCGACGGATCGTCGATTCGCGGATTTACGGCGCAGAAGGAGAGCGACCTGCGGCTGGGCATTGACTGGAGCGCCTTCTACTGGGTGCCGGCGGATGTGTTTGGCAACGGCAAGGTGCTGGTGTTCGGCTCAGTGATCGACAAGGACGGATCGGCCTACTCCGGCGACCTGCGCGGCGTGCTGAAGAACTATTCCGACGGGCTCTTCAAGGAGAAGGGTTTCACGCTGAACGCGGCCAACGAGATTGAGGGCTTTCTGTTTGCGGGGCGCGACGCCGAGCGGAGATTTAACGAGACGGGCAAGTTTGAGTTCATCAATACGGGCGGCTACTATCATGTGCTGCCGCTCGATCCGCTGCGGCAGTTTATCGACACGGCTGCGGAAGTGCAGCGCGCGATGGGCTTCCAGAACGAGAAGGACCACCCGGAGGTTGCGCCCAGTCAGTTCGAGATCAACTACGGCTACGGCGAAGTGGTGGCGGCCGCGGACCAGATTCAGCTTTACAAGCTGCTGTGCAGGCAGATTGCGAACAACATGGGTTACACGGCGAGCTTTTTGCCCAAGCCGGTGGTGGGCGTAAACGGCAGCGGCATGCACACCAACGTTTCCATTTCGCAGGGTAAGACCAACCTATTCTGGGACGAGAAAGGCCAGGAGAAGCTGTCGGGCATGGGCTGGGAGTTTATCGACCGCATCCTGACCAATGCTCTGGACATCTGCCTGATCCTGAACCCGAGCGTGAATGCGTTTCGCCGGCTCGATCCGCACTTTGAAGCGCCAAACCAGATCAAGGCCTCGGCGACGGATCGCGGATCGATGGTGCGCGTGCCGATCGGCAACTCGCGCTCGATGCGCGTGGAAGTGCGGTCGGTGGCGCCGGATGCGAATCCCTACCTGGTGCTCTATTCGATCTTCAAGACGGGCATCGACGGCACGACGGCGAAGATCGACAACCTGCGCCAGGCGCAGCGCTACCTGCCGGATCACATTCAGGCGGCGATCTCCGACTTCCGCTCGTCGGAATGGGTTGCCACGATTCTGGGATCGGATGTGCAGGGCCGCTATGTGGACCTGAAGCAGGCATCAGCCGACCGCTGCCCCAAGGAACTGGGGACGTTTGTGAAGACCTCGGAGGTGCAGTATCACCACGAGGTCTACAACCAGTCTCTGTGGAGCGACTTCTAGGGCGGTTTTTGTTTAAGTGTTTACGGTCGAGGCGGGCATTTGTGGTCTCCCATCCTTTGTGCAAAAGACGCACAAAGGATGGGGCGCCCAGAGTCTTGTTGATACTTGAATCGACAACGCTCTAGCGACAGTCACGCACAAAAAAGCGGCGCAGCCTCCATGGCTGCGCGCTTTGCGTTGGCCGCTGCTATTCGGCTTTGGGCAGGAAGTACGCGTCCACCGCGTCCATGAGCGACTGGCGATCGAGATGCGGCTTGCGGCCTTCGTATTTGGCGGCCCAGCAGATCTGGTTGATGAGATCGCGGGGCTGACAGCCGCGCAGCTCCTGCTTGAGATTGATGCTGATTACTTGAATCAACTCCGTGAGCAGGTCTTCGTCGGCGCTGAGGCTGTGACTGCCGGCAACGCGGCGGAAGATTTCGCGGAACTGATCGTGGGTGACGGCGCCGATGTAAATCTTGGTTTGAATGCGGCGCAGGAATGCGGCATCGAGCAACTCGGCGGGGTCGAGATTGGACGCGAAGACCACCAGCATCTCGAAGGGGATCTCGATTTTGCGGCCGCCGGCGAGGGTGAGGAACTCGATGCCGCGATCGAGCGGCACGACCCAGCGATTGAGCAACTCGTCGGCGCGAATGCGCTGGCGGCCGAGATCGTCGATGATGAGCACGCCGTTGTTGGCCTTCATCTGCATGGGGCCGACATAGAACTTGGTGATGGGATTGATCTGCAGGTCGAGCATCTCCGCGGTGAGCTCGCCGCCCACCATGACGGTTGGGCGCCGGCAGCGCACCCAGCGCAGGTCGCGGTGCTCAGGCTCGAGGTCCGGAGTGCGGGTGTGGACCGCGGGGTCGAAGACGGTGATGATCTGCGCGTCAACCTCGATGGCATAGGGCAGCCAGACGGAGTCCTCGGCGAGCACGCGTGAAAGCGTCTCGGCAACGGCGGTTTTGCCCACGCCCGGAGGGCCGTAAAGAAAGACAGCAGAACCGGAGTTGAGCGCGGTGCCGAACTGCGCGAGCTTGCGCTGATCCATGACGAGATGAGCGAAGGCGCGCTCGACGGCGGGCGGATGGATCTCGACATGGCGCACGCTCTGCTTGCGCACCTGATCCACATAGCTGGCAAGAGAGACGGGCGCGGGCCCGGCATACTGGCTGTGCGTGAAAAGCTCGACTGCTCTGGCGCGGCCCTGCGAGGTGATGGCGAGATACGGGACGTTGCCGCTCATGCCGGTGACCTCGCAGAGCAGCTTGCCGCGCATGCGGTTGAAGAGCTCATGCGCCACTTCATACGTCACGCAGGCGCGGCTGGCGAGATCAAGAACCGAGAACGGGCCCGAAGCGTAGAGAATCTTGAGCGCGATATCTTCAACGATCGCCTCGCGCACGCCGAGATCGGAGATGCCGCGGGGCTCATCTTCTGGAGTCGCCAGATAGTCGGACTTGCGAACGTCGGGCATGCGGAGGAGTGTGTCCATTTGTCACCCTGGATCAAGAAAACTATACCCGCGCGCGGGCATGCATCCAAGCATAGGATGCCGAACACGCAGTAATGGTCATGTGCAGGCTGAAGCGCGCACCGGCGTAATGTGCGCGGCAATTACCAAAATCGGCGCGCGACTGGGTACGGGAAGACCCTTTTCGTGTTTCTATTCGCGTCAGACGCGGCGATGGCCTTCGGGA
Organism: Occallatibacter sp.; assembly: GCA_035642355.1. Lineage (GTDB taxonomy): Bacteria > Acidobacteriota > Terriglobia > Terriglobales > Acidobacteriaceae > Telmatobacter. The sequence continues at coordinate 15,482 of DASQSP010000133.1, read as the reverse complement.
TAAGCGTCTGGCGCGAGTGGACTTGGCGGGGTCAGTGGGCAGCGATGGCAGTGCGAGGGCGGTGATGTCGTCCTCCTTACCGAAGTACTGCGCGGTATGGGCGATCTCCTCTTGCCCTTCCCTCAACGCAATGCCACCGTACTTAGATGCTGTTCGCGACCTTCCGAGCAGGAGACCTCGAGTTCTTGCTTTTGCTCTTGCCGCTGCCAATTCTTCATCCGCGACGCAGCGACAATCCACGCCGGCCCTAGAACAAGCCCCACAACACCCACCCGCGAGCGATATAAAATCTCATGACCATGCGCCTCTCCCGCACCGTCGCCAATCTCTGCGCCATTGTCTCCCTGCTTGCGCCCGCAGCCTTCGCCCAACAGACACAAACCCTGCTCGCCACTCCCGCCACTGTCGCCTGGGGCTACTACTGGTCCGAGGCCAAACCCGCGCTCACGGTTCACTCCGGCGATACCGTCGTGATGCAGACCCTCTCTACCTGCGGCCCGCCCGCTCGCCTTGAGGCACGCGGCGTCGCCCACTCCGATATCCCACCCTACGTCGCCGGCATCTACGACAAGGTGCCTCAGTCCGAGCGCGGCCCCGGCGGCCATATCCTCACCGGCCCGGTCGCCATCGCCGAGGCCGAGCCCGGCGACGTGCTCGAAGTGCGCATCAAGAAAATCCACATCGACGTGCCCTGGGCCTGCAATGGAGCCGGCAAGAACGGCTTCCTCGCTTCCGACTTCCCCAATGGCTTCTTCAAGATCATTCCCCTCGACATCGAGAAGATGACCGCCGCCTTTGCTCCCGGCATCACCATTCCGCTGCATCCGTTTTTCGGCAGCATGGGCATCGCGCCTCCGCCGGAGATGGGCAAGCTCGACTCCGCCCCGCCCAATGTCCACGCGGGCAACATGGATAACAAGGAGATGGTGGAAGGCACCACTCTCTTCATTCCGGTCCACGCCAAAGGCGCGCTCTTTGAGGCTGGAGACGGCCACGCCGGCCAGGGCAATGGCGAAGTTGACATCACCGCCATGGAAACGCAGCTCACCGGCACCTTCGAGTTCATCGTCCACAAAACGAGCGGGGAATCGCCGCTTCTGTGGCCGCGCGCCGAAACCCCTGCCTATTACATTTCCATGGGCTTCGACCAGGACCTGACCAAGGCCGCCACCATCTCCGTGCGCAACATGATCACGTTTCTCTCCGAGCAGATGACGGACCATCCCCGCCTGTCGCGCGAAGACGCCTACGCTTTTATCTCGGTAGCCTGCGACGTTGACATCACCGAGCTGGTTGATGGGAACAAGGGAGTCCACACCATGTGTGCCAAGAAACTCTTTACCACACCTCCGGCAGCGCACTAATCGAAGAGCCTGTTAACGATGTTCCGAGCTAGCGAGAAAGGCAAGTGAACGAACTGCAAGTGGGAATTGTTCCCGGCTCACATCGCTCGGATACTGCTTTCTCGGGCCCATCCTCCCTAGCTATCGCCCCGGTATCCCATCGACATCCCTTGACGCTCCCCTCGCCTATACTCCTATACTCTTGGAAGATCGTGAACAGGCTTCTGGAACTCCTAAAGAAATGACAAAGTCTTGACAATTCGCAGACCTCCACCTGACAACGTCTCCGCGGCAAGACGGCACAATATGTGACAGGAGCGTTGTCCTCATGCCCAAGAACTCCGCCACATCCAGGAAAGTCGTATTTTTCTTCCCGTCCTTCGCAAGTTCAGAGGCAACGGCGCCTCTAGGCATCCTGGCGGTCGCAACCCCGCTCATCCGAGCCGGTTTCGAGATCGTTCTCATTGACTCGACCATCACCCCAAACTTCAAAAAGCGCGTGCTCGAAGCGGTACGTGACGCCGTCTGCCTGGGCATCTCGCTCGTAACCGGTCCCATGATTCGCGAGACGGTGGAGATCGCCCGTGCGGTCAAGGAATGGAACCCCGATTTCCCGATTATCCTTGGCGGATGGCATCCCTCTCTTCTCCCCGACCAAACCCTTCAAGCTGAATGTGTGGATTACGTGGTTCGCGGGCAAGGGGAAGATGCCCTGCTTGAGCTCGTGCAACATCTCCAGAACCACTCATCTCCAGATCTCATCGCGGGGATTGGCTTCAAGCGAGACGGCAAGCTCATCATGACACCTGAGCGCCCTCTCAAGCCGCTCAGGGAGATGCCCCCCAAGGCCTATCAGATCGCCGATTTCGACGCCTACGAGCGTGGCTGCGGCAAGCGCTGGGCGATGTATACCTCCTCGCTTGCGTGCCCATTCAACTGCGGCTACTGCACCAACGCGGGAGTCTACGGCCGCAACTGGAACGCGCTGGCGCCCGAGCAGTTTGTCGAAGAGACGGTCGATCTAACTCGACGCTATCGCCTGGAGATGCTGTGGGTGGTCGACGATAACTTCATGGTCGATCTCGACCGCGTGCGAGGTATCGCGGAAGGCCTGGTACGAGCGGAGTCGCAATTCAAGTGGAGCGTGCAGGCCACCACAAACATGGTCGCCCGGCTCTCGCATGAGGATTTGACACTGCTTCGACGCGCGGGGCTGCACCAAATCTGCCAGGGCGTCGACTCCGGCTCTCCCAAGGTTCTGCAGTTGATGAATAAGACATTCCAGGACTTTGACCAGATATACGAGAGCGCCGCGCGCTGCCTTGCTGCCGACGTTCGCCCCTCCTTCAACATCATTTTCGCTTTCCCGGGCGAGGGCCTGAAGGAACGCCGCGAAACCATCGACTTCATGATGGACGTCTGCCGCCGCTTCCCTCGCGCCGAGTTCTGGACCAATATATTCACCCCGTATCCCGGCTCGCCAATCATGAAACGCGCCGTGGAGATGGGCATTGAAGTTCCCAAGACGCTCGAAGGATGGGCCGACTACTTCCCGCGTTACACCCAGCTCCCCTGGCTCAAAGGCAAAGAGCACACCCGTCTCCAGGTCACGCGCGATTACCTCCGCATGGCCTTCGACCGCATCCCCATCGCAGCCGACACGCGCGGGCCCATCACCCGCATCGTGCAGAAGAGCCTCTCACTTCCAGCCCGCTGGCGCCTCGACCACGATGTCTATAAGTATCCCGTGGAGATATGGCTCAACAATAAGCTGAAAAGTCGCATGGCCGCGGCGCACAAGCCCGCTGTGGATGCCAAGCGCCTCGCCAACACTCCCGCGGAGGCAGCATGCTAGAGGTATCCGACCGAGCGGCCGTTGCAAACCGGGGCAAGGTGATCCTCTTCTATCCACCTTATGATGGGGCGCCTCTGGGTGCGCCACTTTCTCTGCTCGCGCTTGCCGGAACGCTGCGGGAGGCCGGCTTTGAGGTCGTCCTGATCGATGCGGCGATCGAGCCCCAGTACCTCGACAAGATTCGTGAACACTGCAAGCACGCAATCTGCATCGGCATCTCAGTCCTTACCGGCCCCATGATTCGCGGCGCCATCGAAGCCGCCCAGCTCGTCAAGAAGCACGCCCCTGGCGTCCAGGTCATCTTCGGGGGCTGGCACCCAACGCTTTGCCCAGAGTCCACTCTGCGCGAGCCTTTTGTCGATGTCGTGGTGCGTGGACAGGGCGAAGTAACCATCGTTGAGCTGGCCAAGGCACTGGCCGGCAAAAATCCGCTCGACTTTATCCAGGGAATCTCGTGGAAGAAGAACGGGCGTCTCATCGAGAACTTCGAGCGTCGCGTCCAGCCCATAGAATCGTTCGCGCCGCCGGCCTACGAACTCACTGACTTTGACGCGTATGAACGTGCCACCGGCAAGCGCGAACTTGCCTATGCGACCAGCGTCGGCTGCCCTTATGCGTGCAATTACTGCACGGACATGGTGGTCTACAAACGCCGCTTCAACGCATACGCTGCCGAGCACGTCGTCGCCGAGCTCGTGGGCCTTGTCAAGCAGCACCGCATCTCCAATGTCGCCCTGCTCGACTCCAACTTCCCCGTAGACCTCGGCCGCGCCATCGCCATCGCAAAGGGGATACGGGACTCCGGCGTCAAGTTCACCTGGACCTTTCAGGCATCCACCGACTTCATCTGCCGCATGAGCCAGGATGACGTACAGTTACTCGCCGACAGCGGCGTCCGCTATATGGGCTTCGGCACGGAGTCGACCTCGAAGGCCGTTCTCAAGCTGATGAACAAGCGCCATCAGCATGTGGCTGAGATGTATGAGACCGCGCGTAAAGCGTCGCTTGCGGATATACGCGTTACATTCAACCTCATACTCGGCTACCCAGGTGAAACCGAACCAGATCGGATCGAGACCTTCCGAACGATGTCGGATATTGGGAGGCAGTTCTCAAACGTCCGCTTCTCTCCGAATATCTTCACACCTTATCCAGGTATTCCAATCTGGCCGCAGTTGCGTGAACTCGGTGTGGTCGAACCTCAGACTCTCGAGGATTGGATGACCATGCCACTTGGGGCGAACCTGCTCCCCTGGCTCAGGGGACGGGAACTCGCACGTCTCGATCGCATGCTCGAATATTTTCTTTTGCTCAATCAGGTCCGCCGCAAGCCCGGTGCAAGCCTGGTGCAGAGGCTCACTAGCCGCCTCATTAGCCGGCCCTTACGCTGGCGGGTGGACTCCTCCCAGATATCCTTCCCCTGGGAGCTGTGGCTCTCGCGAGTCACGAAGCAACTCGTCAAGCGCCGTTCCCTCGTCACTGGTCAGCCTTTGCCGGTGCTCACGCCCTTGTCCAAACAGGAGTCAGCCAATGCCTGCTAACGCAGTCAGTGCCCTGCTCACGCACCCTCATCCACTCGCGGGTGACATGGAACAGGGACCCGAGATAGTAGATGGGAGAGCTTGATGCCGGACCTTCTGCTTACCCACGGTTATTTCCTCTTCGAAGATCCAAAAGAACTCCAGATCATGAAGCCCTATGCTCCGCTGGGGATTCTCTATCTCTGCTCCCATCTGCGCGCGCAGGGTTTTGACGTCGATGTGTTTGACACAACCTTCTCGAGCAAGACTGCGCTTCTTGAGCATCTGCGCACCGAAACTCCAACGGTGCTGGGCATCTATGCCAACCTGATGACGCGGACAAACGCAGTGGAGATCATGACGGTCGCGCGCGCGGCCGGCTGGCGTGTCATCGTCGGTGGTCCGGAGCCTGGAGCTTATGCGCAGGAGTACCTTGAGTCGGGCGCTGAATTCGTGGTCTTTGGGGAAGGCGAAGCGACGATGGAGGAGTTGCTTACCGCCCTCCGCGCACGCGCAGACCGCACCGACGCCGGTTGGAAATCCAAGATCGCCGGGGTGGCGTTCCTCGATGAGTCCGGGCACTTCCAGCAGAATCCACCACGCGCCCAGATCGCGGACCTTGACGGGCAGCCGTGGCCCGCGCGCGATGCCATCGATATTCATCGCTATGTCGAAACCTGGCGCACACATCACCGGCAGGGTTCAGTCAACTTCATCACCGCGCGCGGTTGCCCGTATAAGTGCCGTTGGTGCAGCCATCAGGTTTACGGGCAGACCCACCGCCGCCGCAATCCGCTCATGGTCGTTGACGAGCTTGAGTTCCTCCTCGATAAGTACACTCCAGACATCGCGTGGATCTCGGACGACGTGTTCACCATCAATCACGATTGGATCCGCAAATACGCAAGCGAGATGAAACGCCGCAGTCTGCGCATTCCCTTCGAGTGCATCTCGCGAGCCGACCGGCTCAACGAAGAAATGCTGGATCTGCTCGCGGAACTTGGCTGCTTCCGCATTTGGATCGGGTCCGAATCAGGTTCGCAACGACTGCTCGACTCCATGGAGCGCGGCGTAAAGGTGGAGCAGGTGCAACGCGCCATCGAATTGAGCCGGGCACGCAAGATCGAGAGCGGCATGTTCCTGATGTGGGGTTATGAAGGCGAGGAGATGTCGGACATCGAAGCGACCATTCAACATGTGAGCAAGTCGCAGCCCGACATATTTTTTACCACCGTCTCCTATCCGATCAAGGGCACGCCTTATTACAGGCAGATCGAGAACAAGCTCGTACAACTCGCTCCGTGGGGCCAGAGCTCAGACCGTCAAATCAAGATCAAGGGCCGCCATTCCCGCAGCTACTACGCTCACGCAGACAAGCTTCTGCGCGCCGAAGTACAACTCGCGAAACTCACGGACCGCGGCGAGAAGGACTTCGCCACCATCGACAATCTTGCGCAGAGCATTACAGCTTCACGCGAGGGCCTTTTAGCCACACAGTACGAGGTAGAGGCATGAGCGCTACCCCCGTCGTAACCAATGTTCATGCGGCCGGAAGCGTCTTCGACCGTCTGGCCCCCAGCTACGACGACGAGTTCACCGACTCCCTCATCGGCCGCGCGCAGCGCAATTCCGTCTGGAATGTGTTGCTCAAGACCTTCCGTCCCGGCGACAACATTCTGGAAATCAACTGCGGCACCGGCGAGGATGCCCTTTTTCTCGCACGAAACCGCATCTCCGTCACTGCCTGCGACGCATCGCAGGCGATGATTGCGCGTGCCAGGCAACGACTCATGGCGCAGCCCGCCCCGTTGCCCGTCGTCTTCAGCCAACTCCCTACGGAGCGTATCAACGAGCTTGCCCCGCCCTTTCTTTTTGACGGCGCGTTTTCCAACTTCTCCGGTCTCAACTGCATTGAGGATCTCGCCCCAGTCGCCGCCTCACTCTCTCATCTCATCAAGGACGGTGGCCGTCTCTTGCTCTGCTTCTCAACGCGGGTCTGCCTGACGGAGATCTTCTATTACCTTGCCCGCGGCCAGAAGACAAAAGCGCTTCGCCGGCTGAGCGGCCGGACGCGGGCTACACTCGACGGTCTTTCGCTCGATGTTTACTATCCGGGTCTCGCTCGGATTCGCCGTAGTTTCAGCCCGCACTTCCAGCTCCGCTCCACCAGGGGAATCGGAGTGATGGTGCCCCCATCCTATCTGGAGCCGTGGGCGCGCAACCATCCAACTACCTTGCGGCTTCTTTGCCATCTTGAAGATCTTCTCGCCCGTGTGCCTTTCCTGCGCAGCACAGGCGACCACGTCCTGCTGTGTTTTGAAAAGGTCTCTCCATGAACGCCACCCTCCATACCGCGCAGGTGAGGGCATGATCATCCTCTACCATCCCCGTGCCACGAAGCCGCGCAACAGACGCCTGCCTCTTGCCGTCCTCGCCCTCGCCGCCGCCCTCGAAGGCAAGGTCGAGTACGAGATTGTGGACGGCAACGTGGAAGACGATCCGACCCAGCGCATTCTCGATCTGATCTCCACCCGCAATGTCGAACTCCTTGGCGTCTCCGTTATGCCCGGCCCTCAAATGGTCGCTGGCATGGAGACCTCGCGCGAGATCCGCAGGCTGCGGCCGGAGGTTCCCATCTGCTGGGGCGGCTACTTCCCTTCCATCTATCCCGACGCCGCCCTCAACGCCCGCTATGTCGATTACGTGGTCCGGGGCCAAGGGGAGGACACGCTTCTGGAACTCGTCGACGCCCTGCGCGGCAACCGGGAATTCGACACGATCAAGGGGCTTCTCTATAAGGATCTTTTCGGCCTGCGCCGCGACAACGGCGAACGCACGATGAAAGGGCCGGACGAGTTCCCCTGGTCGCCCTTCCATCGTCTCCCGGTTGATGAATACCTTCGCCCATCTTTCTTCGGAAAGCGAACGGCTGTTCATCACGCCAGCATCGGCTGCCCTTTCAATTGCAGCTTCTGCGGCGTTCACGCGGCCTACGGCAACAAGGAAAAGTTCGAGTCACCCGAGCGCACCGTTGCCATACTCACCCATCTCGTCGAGAACTACGGCGCGGACTCCGTTCAGTTCTACGATATGAACTTTTTCCTTCGCGAAGACAAGGCCCGCGAACTCTGCGACGGCATGGCCCATCTCAACCTTCGCTGGTGGTGTGAAGCTCGCGTGGACATCATGTCCCGCTACTCGGACGAGACATGGGCCTCGATCAAACGCGCCGGCTGCACGATGATCTTCTTCGGCGCGGAGTCAGGCTCCGACTGGGTGCTCGAAGAGATGCAGAAGGGCATCACCACGGCCCAGACCCTCGAGATCGCGCGCCGTACTCACCAGTTTGGGATCATTCCAGAGTTCTCGTTCGTCGTCGGCAACCCCAATGATCCCGACCGCGATACCCGCGAGACCCTGCGTTTCATCCGCACGATCAAGCGAATCAACCCAGCTTCCGAGATCATCATCCAGCACTATACCCCCACCCCGCAGCCCCACCAGGCCGGCGATGGCATGTACGGCAACGTCGAAGTCCCCTTCCCCGATACGCCCGCCGGGTGGGCCACCGAAGAGTGGATGAACTTCACCCTTCGCATCGATACCCACGCGCCCTGGCTCAAACGGAAGACCAAGCGCCTCATCGACAACTTCGAGACTGTCGTTGCCTCCCGCTGGCCCACTGTCCAGGACATCCGAGCACCGCGCTGGAGCCGCATCTTCCTTCAGGTGTTGAGCGCGTGGCGTTATACGCTGCACCTCTATCGCTTTCCGTTCGAACTGTACCTCGCGAACCAGTTCATCGCTCTACGCAAACCGAAGCGGGAAAGCCTGTGAGCGCCGCCACGCTCACCCTTTTCAACGACTGGGCTGAGGTCTACGACACTCAACCCAATCCCCTTCTCCGGCTCGAACAACGCACCCTCCCTCCGCTCATGCCGCCGGCTCAGGGTCTTGACGTCCTCGACGTAGGCTGCGGCACCGGACGCTGGCTCAAGCACCTCGAGATCCTCGGCCCCAATTCCCTCACGGGCACTGACGTATCCCATGCCATGCTGGAGAAGGCACGCGCGGCACTCGCCCCCACAACTGTCCTCCATCTCAGCAACTCCACCACCGTGCCGGTCGCGGACGCATCGACTGACCTGATTCTCGCTTCATTTGTATTAAGCTACCTCCCAAACCCGGATGTCTTCGCAGACGAGTGCCTTCGCGCCCTCCGCCTCGGCGGACACGTCCTCCTCTCCGACATGCACCCCGTCACGGCGGCACAGCGCAATTGGATTCGCTGTTTTCATCTTGATGGCAAGCGAATCGAGCTTCTCGCCAAACCGCACTCGATGACGGAGATCATCACGCTGTTCGGCAGTCGCGGATTTGAACTCGTCACACTCAACGAACCCACCTTCGCCGAACCTGAACGCCATCTCTTCGAGCAGACAAATAAGTTAGACGATTACGATGCATTGCGTTCCGTACCGGCCATCTACCTCATGAAGTTCGTGAAAGTCGACGGGCCGCAGGATAGCTCACTGCTCGCAAAAATGAGATAACACTCTCGCAATGCCTATTGGCACAAGGCTCCGTACGCTCGGCGTCACTGCGAAGAAACGGCATACCTGCGAAGAAGAACCGGCAGGTGTTCCGGAGATCGAAAACCGGAGCCTCCATGCCATGTGACAGGCCCAGTCAAGACCGCGGAAGAAAACGACGCCACAAGTGGACGAATCATGGCAATCGAAGCCATTCGCAAAAGACTCGCTCCCACACACGCATGAAGTCCGGCTCCCAACGTCAAGTGACCCGCTTCACGGCGGCATACATTCAGATCATTTGGATGCGTGAAGCGGTCGGGGTCGTGATTCGCCGCAATGATGCGCAAGATCAATCGATCGCCCCGGCGAATGGAAGCACCCCCTATCGTCAAATCATCCGTTGCCTGACGGCGCAGGAAGCGGCTCAAGCCGGCGTGCCTCATGAGTTCTTCGATGGCTTGCTCAACGAGGCCAGGTTCCTGGTGAAGCAGTGTCCACTGCCGCGGATTCCGCAACAATGCATAGCAGGCGTTCGCCAGCATGCAAGATAGCGTAAGCGCGAGTGCGACGAATCCGGACTCGCGCAGGGTCTCGGTCTTCGAGTGGAAGCAAACCTGAAGCTGTGGAATCGCAGACTTTGCCTGTTCACGGAGCGCGGGATCAAATGGTTCCGCGGCTGCCGCCGAGACAGGCTGAGCAAGTTTTCGCAGTCTCGCAGCATCCTGTGGGTCGATTCCTGTCACCATGGCGGCAAGGTCAAGGCAGTTGGGTCCAAGGTAGTCATCGAGCAGGTCTACATCGCAGCCCTCGGGCAGCCGCTGCGCCCGTGCCTCGATAACAGGTGTTATCGCCTCCGACCATGCGCGAAGCTGGACGGGAGAAAGCGCTTCCAATGTCTCTGCGCGCATTCGCTCCATCGCCTTGTCGCCTTCAGTTGTGGTGGGCTGATTGCTCTCGAAGGTGAGAGCCGAAGAGCGGAACGCCGCGAGCACATCTTCGTAACGGCTGAGAACCCAGGCATCGAGAGCCTTGTCGAAATAAGCAGGCTCGATGTGCGGAGACACGGGGGAGTCGAACTCATCGCTGCTCCAGGCGGGTATGGATACTTCTTCTCGTGGTTTTTGCATGCCGGCTCCCTCTTCAGTATGTCAAGCTGTACGCTAAGTGCTTGTCAGCACTTTGTCACTGTTGCGTCTTTCAATAAAGTGCGCTCAGATTGATCCCATGAGGCCAATTCGAGAGCCGCCACGGCTGTCGAACCCGCTCACCTGCAAGCCGGTAGTAAGCGCTGTTTCAACCTGAGCAGCGCGCATTTTACTCTTCGTGTAGCACCCGCAAGAAATTCACCGGAGGGCAAGATGACAAAGCAATGACATCTTCGAGACACGACCTTGACACTCCCACGCGCGTTGCAAGAGCACTCTGGAAGAGGGAAAGAGCAGAGGCGATGCCGAAATCACCCAGTCCTTCTATCAAAATCGCCTTCCGCCTCCCCTGTGCCCGTAACGAGGCCGCGGATGCTGCCGGCATCCGCGGCCGGCTCTGTCTCGGCCGCAAGGCAGTCCAGTGATGCTCCACCAGATAAAGCCGTCAATCGGGACATCCGCGTCTCCTGTATCCATGATCGACAATGCGAGTTCCGGCGCTCTCGCGCAACTTCCCATCCTGATTCTCAACACGCACACACTCTGCAACTGCCGTTGTGTGATGTGCGATATATGGCAACGCACCGAGGGCAAGCAGTTGGCCGTTTCTACCCTGGAACGGCATCGCGAGTCGATAAGAAACCTTGGCACCCGTCAGGTAGTCCTCACCGGCGGAGAGCCGCTCCTCAATACGGACCTGCAGACGATATGCGAATTCTTCCGGGAGATGAACATTCGCATCACGGTGCTCACGACCGGCCTGTTGCTGCACAAGAGAGCCGCACTGGTCGCCTCGCTTGTGGATGAAGTGATCGTGTCTCTGGATGGCCCCCCGGATGTTCACGATTCCGTCCGCCGCATTCCCAGGGCATTCGAAACCATCGCGCGCGGAGTTGAGAGCGTTCGCCAGCTCCGGCCCGAGCTCCCCATTCTATCCAGGACCACGCTCCAGAAGAAGAACCATCGGCATCTCCGCGCCACGGTGAATGCGGGGCGTTCGCTGGGGTTGAATAGCGTCTCGTTTCTCGCCGCCGACCTGTCGTCTACCGCCTTCAACCGCGATCAGCCCTGGGAGGGTGAGAGGCAGGACGAGATCGCGCTTGACTGGCTTGAGTTGGAGGCCCTGGAGGCGGAGATTGAACTGCTCATCGCGGAGCACCACGCCGACATTGAGGCAGGCTTCATCGTCGAGAGTGCGGGCAAGCTTCGGCGGTTGGCGAACCGCTTTCGCGAGCACCTGACCAACTCCGCGCCTCAAGCACCGATGTGCAATGCGCCGTGGGTGTCCGCGGTGCTCGAGCTGGATGGGGCTCTCCGGCCCTGCTTCTTCCACACACCGGTTGCGTCCACGGTGGAAGCGACTCTGGAGACTGCTCTGAACAGCCCTGCTGCCCGCGCGTTCCGTGCTCAACTGGATGTGGCTGCAAATCCAATCTGCCAGCGATGCGTCTGCTCACTCAACTACCGCAATTCTTAGCCGGCATCTGGAGCATGCATAGGCCTCTACCGCAATGTGGACGATGTCCCGACTTCTGCACGTACCGACTAACTTTCATTGGCTCCGCAATGGTGACATCCGTGGCCTGGAAGCCCGAGTATCGCTGACTTTTGCCGGTATCCGCCCGCATTCGCTTGTCTGTATGTGTACCCAGAAGGGGTGAGGCCCTTCGGTCGTAAACGTCGCGTGGGTGCGTTGATTCTCTTCAATTGAGGGGCTTCCAAGCGGGGAAAAGGCGAGGATCCCCCCGAGATACAGACAGCGAATTGGCATAGCGGATAGCCTTGCAAACCAATATAAGACAAATTCAGTCCTTGGTTTTTATACGACTAAGAAAGCCCGAATCAAGCCTTTCTTCCAAATTCACAGGGATTAGCGAGCACTCTTGTCCAAACATCCGAAGAATCAATGAGTTTCATTTGCGACGCATTAGCAGGCTTTTTTGCACGCTGAATTGTTACTGGCCGATCACGTCGATGGGGACGGTTACGGTTTTGGGCGGCATGCAGGCGTTGTTGTTGCAGGCCTGGTAACGCAGCGCGGCCTGGACCAGATGATTGCCGCGCTCGGCGACGATGTGCGCATCGATGGTGAACTCGCCGGTGTAGACACTCAGCTTTGTGTCCGGGTCAAGCGGCAGCACGAAGTCAGTTCCCTGCGGATACGCGGCGTCCTTGAGAGCGGCGCCGGAGTCCGCGGGAATGGAGAACGTGGTCGGGAGCAGGTAGGCGTCCTTGGGCGTGTGCGAGTTGATGTGCAGGCCGGGCGCGATGCGAAAGTGGAGCGCGACGGAGGTGGGTTTGCCGGCGGGGACGCTGATCTGTTCCGGGAAGAGATACTCGACAGCCGCGCCTTTGGCGATGGAGCGCGTGGACGAATCGAAGGCAGGCGCCTGCTGCGCAGGCGCGGCACACGCAAGCGTGAGCAGCAGAACGGCAGGGGTGCAGCGCATCGACATCATCCCTTGCCCGTGCCCAGCGCCTTGCGAACGTAGGCTTCCATGTCGTGCTTGGACGTGATGCCCATCTGCGCGGCGATGATGGTTCCATCGCGATTGACGTAGAACGAGGTCGGCATGGCATCCAGCCCGCCCCACTTGTCCGCCAGCGAGTCGCCATTGACGAGGACGGGATAGGGCATGTGCTCGGCGGCGACAAACTTCGCGATTGCTGCCTTGTCCTTCGCCAGTCCGGCGGTGTCGCCGGGCGCAAGGTCGTCGCCCTCGGTGGAGATGCCGATCACCTCAAAGCCCTGCGACGCATACTGATTGCGCAACTCGACCAGCCAGGGCGTCTCGATTTTGCAGGGCCCGCACCAGGTGGCCCAGAAATTGACGAGCACGGCTTTGCCCTTGTAGCTGGCGAGCGAGACCTTGTTGCCATTCAGGTCTTCGAGGGTGAGGGCGGGCGCTGGCTTGTTGACCAGCGACGGCGAATATTGCTGCGTGCTGGCGGCGGCGTCCGCGGCGAGCTGGTCTTTTTGCGCCTCAAGCGAGTGCTGCTTGTCCGCGGCCTGTTTGCGGTACTCCCAGTTGGCCCAGCCGGCCCAGCCAAAGATGGTTAACAGAACAAGAACGATGCCAATGACGATGGTGTTGCGCTTCACGGAGTCGAGACCTCTCTTCCTTATAGATTGTACGAGGCCGAGTTCCGTTACGCCCACTTATTCCCTTCCTCTGATCCCTCTTCTCTGCCGGCGAAACTGATACCATCAGAAACCGATGAAGCCAGACAAGAATTGCCTGAAGCCGGCGGAACTTGTGCGCACCGAAGCCGCGGCGCTGACCGCGCTGGCGGCGCGCCTGGAAGGGCCGATGGCTGCCGCGTTTGAGCGCGCGGTGGAGCTGATTGTGCGCTGCGGCGAGGGCAACGGCCGCGTGATTGTGACCGGCATGGGGAAGAGCGGGATTATCGCGCAGAAGATTGCGGCGACCCTGAGCTCGACCGGCTCGCCCGCGCAGTTTCTGCATCCGGCAGAGGCGGTGCATGGCGACCTGGGCGTGCTGATGCCGGGCGATGTAGTGATTGCGCTCTCGGCGAGCGGCGAGACGGAAGAGATTTTGCGGCTGCTGGCGACGCTGAAGCGCAAGGGCGACGCGCTGGTGAGTTTTTGCTGCAATCTTGCATCGACGCTCGCCGCGGCGAGCGACGTGGCGCTCGATTGCGGCGTGGAGCGCGAGGCGTGCGGGATGAATCTTGCACCGACGGCTTCGACGACGGCGATGCTGGCGCTGGGCGATGCGCTGGCGATTGCGGTGAGTTTGCGCAAGGGCTTCAAGGCGGAGGATTTCGCGGAGCTGCATCCGGGCGGCAAGCTGGGCAAACAGTTGGCAAAGGTGAGCGACCTGATGCATGCGGGCGACGCGGTGCCGGTGGTTGCGCCTGCAACGGCGATGACGGATGTGATCTATGAGATGTCGTCAAAAAAGCTGGGGATTACGACGGTGCAGGAAGATGGGCGGCTGCGTGGCGTGATCAGCGACGGCGATTTGCGGCGGCTGCTGGAGCGCGAAGGCGGCGCGGCGCTGAGCAAGACGGCGGGCGAGGCCATGCACGTGAACCCGCAGACGATTGCGGCAAGCGAGCTGGCGGCGAAGGCGCTGGCGATTCTGGAAGAGCGGAAGATTACTTCGCTGGTGGTTGTGGATGCGACGGGCACCGTCGAAGGCGTGGTGCATTTGCACGATCTTTGGGGTGTGGAGCTGATTTAGCGGAGGGTCATAGCCATGGTCAGGCACCATCTTCCTCGACTTTTGTGCAGTGCTTTGCTTGTCGCTAATGTCGCAGTGAGTGGGTGTCGATCAAATGAAGCTAACCCTACAGCGGTTGAGCGGGAGCTTGCACAGAAGGTTCCCCTGAATTCAAGCCCTGCTCAGGTAATCGGTTTCCTCAATCAGCAGAAAATCGAACATTCCGCCTACGAACGCTCCTCCAATCAGCTTCCTGTGATCGAGGCCGTAATTCGTGAACCCGCGTCTCGTTGGACAATCGTGAAAACAGACTTTGGAGTTCACTTTACTTTCGACGCCGGCGGTCATCTCACTTCTATCCGGGTGACTCCGCGCTACACGGGGCCGTAGAACTTCGTCTCGTGCTCAAGGCCGTGGTTCATCGTCGTTGACACAATCATGAACCTCGCCTACGCTTGAGCGATGCAGATTGAGCTGACTCCCGAACAAAGCTCGTTTGTCGCACTCGGCATCCGCGAGGGGCGATTCCAGTCCACCGAGGAAGCGATTCAGCAGGCGCTTGCACAGTGGGAAAAACGCGAACGCAGCCGCGCTAAGTTGCTTGCGTCTCTCGAAGTCGCCGAGCAGGAGCTTGATGCCGGTGGGGGCGAGACCTACTCCGCGGAGACTCTTCACACGCTCAACGCCGCTGTTAAGGCACGCGGCGAGGCCCGACTCTCTGGCCGCTGATGCGTATTCGCATTGCCCCGCAAGCTCGCGCCGACCTGGATGAAATTTGGCTTTACGTGGCCCGCGAAAGCGCCAGCGTCGACGCGGCCGAGCGCGTCGTCAGCTCGATTACGCGAAAGTGCGCTGTTCGCGGAGTTTCCTTTCATCGGCAAGAGTCTGGAGGCCCAT
>DASQSP010000132.1:0-8617 GCA_035642355.1 Occallatibacter sp. | reverse complement strand
CAGAAAGGTCATCACATTCGGGGCCGCGCCGCCATAAACGCCGCTCAGCAGAATGGCATAGAGCGCCAGTGGAAGCAGGAAGGGAACCGCGTAGGGTATGTTGCGCTTGCCCACCGGGAACGTCAGCGGCGAAAGCGAGGCCAGAAACAGCGTGGCGCCAATCAGCGCCGCCGTCTGCCCGGCCGCGGCCGCCCAGGGATGAAGCGCTGGATCGGAGAAGTTCCAGAACCCAGCCATGAAGACCTGCAGCATCCGCACGCAGGAAAAAAGGAAGCCGAGCAGCCACAACAGGGTACGGGTCTGCCGCGAGCGCAGATACATCTGCGCGAACACCGGCAGCAGCAGTGCCGTCATCAAAAGCGCCGGGAGTTGATAGCTGTCGTGCATGCAGCCGGAACTCTTTCTCGAACCGTCTTTGCGCGGCAGGCGTGCCGGATGCGGAACTGCGCCTGCGGTCTTTAGGCTGTCCCGGCGTGCCGGCGGGGGCTCGGCATCCGGTTCAGGCTAAGTTAATGCAGTCATTGACTTTTCGCGGATCAGCGCGCCGTTTTGCCTACCCACGCACGCGGCCCCGCGACTCCCAGGGGATCGCTACCGCACCATTCTCGCGCGCTCCACCGCGCTTGTATATGCGTCTAATGTGTTAGACCTGTGCAGGCAGGCAACCCCCGGGTGCTGCTTATGGGATGTATGACGGCCCCAGGCCGATTCTGCAATCAAAGAGGAGACGCAGCGTGCGGTTGAAACATTGGACGATCCTGTTGGCGGCTGGAGCCCTGGCTCTGACCGCCGCTGCCCAGGACAAGGACAGCTTTACCCCCATGGCACTCGATGCCGGCTTCGGCCACATGGACCTTTCCACGCCGTCCATCGCTCCCGAAGAGATTATTCGCAAGTTCGCGGCCAAGGAGAGCGAGTTTCAGGATGCGTTGAACCACTATACCTATCGCCGGGTAGCGCGCGTCCAGACCCTCGACGACGACAACAAGGTGGACGGCGAATACTACGAGGTGGATGACGTGATCTTCGACCCCACCGGCCGCCGCACCGAGAAGGTCGTCTTCGCACCGCAGAACACCCTGCAGCGGGTCCAGATGTCGCCCTCCGACCTCCAGGACATCCAGCACGGCTATCCCTTCGTGCTGACCACCAATGACGTCAACCTGTACGACATCAAATATGTAGGCAAACAGCCGGTGGACGAGATCGACTGCTACGTCTTCGACGTGAGCCCCAGGCAGATCGCCAAAGGCAAGCGCTACCTGCTCGGACGCATCTGGGTGGACGCCACCGATCTGCAGATCGTGGTGACCAACGGCCGCATCGTGCCCGACGACACCCGCAGGAACAGCGAGGACCTGCATCCGCCGTTCATGACCTGGCGCGAGCAGGTCGACGGCCACTACTGGTTCCCGGTCTATACCAAGGGCGAAGGCATTCTGCACTTCGCCGGCGGCCGCGATTACCTGGCCCAGGACGTTCACATCCGCGACATCATCAAGTACACCGACTACAAGCAGTTCGGCTCGACCTCGCGAATCATCTACGACGGCAAGGACATTACGCCGCAGCCCGGCCAGAAGCCTCCCAGTCCACAGCCTGATCAAAAGCCGCAAAAGTAGCGAGCAGCCCGCACAAAATGCTTCAAGAACCGTCAATGCAGGCGCATCTTCCTCAAGAGAGGTGGAGGGCTTTAGAGCGATTTCACCATTGCTATACCCACCTCGGGTGCCCCCGGTCCCTCGCATTCGGGGACCGGGGATCGTGCAAAGCCGGCTACACCTGCACTGAAACCGCTCTAAGCGGTCTTCTCGCCGCCCAGCCAGCCCGCCGCGGCGGGCCAGCGCTCGCGCAGCCACCACCGCCAGCCCGCGCCCTCTTCGGCCCGCGCAGGCTTCCTGGCCGCGGCGCGATCGATCGCCGGAGCCGTGCGAAACTGCTCCAGCGCTTCCTTCACCTGCGCTCGCAGCGCCTCCACCTCAAACAGGCAGAAGCGCAGATAGGCCGAAGCCGAGAGGCCCGCGGCAGCGGCACGCGCATGCACCTGCGCGCACTCGTCGTCGCTGAGCCGGATGGTGAGGCTGGTCCGCCGCGGCGGGCTGGCCGATTTGCGTCCGGCCACCAGCGCGGCGCGCGGCGCGGGCGCAACCACGGCCCTGGTCGAATCCATCTTCTTGCGTGCCTGACGCGCTTTTTTTGCGCGCCTCTCGCCGGAAGGCTGCGTTGCGCTTGCGCCCGCCTTCGCCGTTTCCGGCAGCGGCTGCTCCATCGGCAGCCCCAGCGCCGCCGCGGGCCGGGTCCGCGCGTGGGTGCGCAGCGCATGCTCATAGCTGATGGTCGCCACATCGTCTTCGAGGCCGTCGTGCTCGCGGCCGGCGTGTTCACGGCCGTCTGGGTTGCGCGCGGCCAGGCCTGCCAGCAGGCTGGCAAAGCTGCTGCCCTTGGGCGCCGGAACAGTTGCGGAGGGTTGAGGCATGGCCGCAGCATACGGCGCTCCGCGGCAGCCACGGCACGGGAGCGCTCACAAACGTGAGCCGCGTTCCCGAATCGGAACTTACGTCGCTCCAGGTCTCACGCTGGGTCTGACTTGTGTCCGGATTGGACTCAGAGCGATTTCACCATTTCTATACCCACCTTTTCTATACCCACCTTGGGTGTGGGTGCCCCCGGTCCCTCGCCTTTGGGGACCGGGGATCGTACAAAGTCGGGTACACCTAAAACTGAGATCGCTCTAGGCCATCCGCAGCACAGACAGGCTCGGCCCGCCCTCGTGCTCCGGCAGAATGCGCCCCGGCAGCCGCAGCAGCTCGCTCATGGCCGGGGCGGTCAACGGCCGGGCAAACAGGTAGCCCTGCCCATAGCGGCAGCCCATCTGCCGCAGCAGCCGGTACTGCTCCGCCGTCTCGATGCCTTCGGCCACCACGTCCATGTTCAGCACCCGCGCCAGCTCGATAATGGTGCGCACAATCTGCAGGGCCTGGTCGCCGTCGGTCACGCGCCCCACAAACGAGCGGTCGATCTTCAGCACGTCGAAGGGAAACGAGTGCAGGTGACTCAGCGAGCTGTAGCCGGTGCCGAAGTCGTCCAGCAGCAGCAGCACGCCCAGCGTGCGCAGATCGGCCAGCACGTCGCGGGCCGCGCCAATGTCGGTCATCAGGCTGGACTCGGTCATCTCCAGGCCAAGCTGACGGCTCGGCGCGCCCGACTGCAGCAGCAGCGACTCCACATGGTCGGCCAGCCCCTTGCGCAAAAACTGCCGCGGGGAGAGATTCACCAGCACCCGCAGCGACCCGTTGCGCGCATCTTCGCGGTTCCACTCCTGGATCTGCCGGCAGGCCTCGGCCATCACCCAGTCGCCGATGGGGAGAATCACGCCCGTCTCCTCCGCCCGGCCGATGAATTCGATGGGCGAAATGAGGCCGCGCTCCGGATGCTGCCAGCGCAGCAGCGCCTCCACGCCCACGATCCGGCGCGACATCAGGTCCACCTCCGGCTGGTAGAAGAGCACCAATTCGTTGCCGTCCACCGCCTGGCGCAGGTCCGCCCGCGCCGGCCACGCCGCATCGTCTTCCTCGACCGCGGCGGGACGCGGCGCCTCCGCCCGGAACGACGCCTTGCGCAGCTTTTCCAGCTCCAGCAGGGCGGACACCATGCCCGCAAAGCTGTCCAGCTTTTCCAGGCGCTCCGGCGTCATCCGCTGGCCGGCGCCGCGGAAGCCCACGGCAAGCTGCCCCAGCATGCGGCCCGCGGCCGAACGCACCGGCGCGGCGGCCATGGATCGGATCCCACGCTGTTGTATATGCCGCCGCCGCCGGAAATCCGGATGCGCGCGCACATCGTGAATAGCAATCGCGCGGCCGGCCGCCAGCACCAGGTCGAAAGCCGAGTGCTCCCGCGGCAGCTCGCGCACCGTCAATCCCCAGCAGGACTTGATCCACGCCCGCGTCTTGTCCGCGAAGTACAGCAGAGCAATGTCGGCGCCGAAGTGCTCGGCGGCCAGCCGGGCTATGGCATCGAAGCGCGGATCACGCGCCGTATCCAGAATCTCGTAGGACTCGAGGTCCGCCAGGCGCTCGGCTTCCTGCACGCTTTCCGCGGCTTCGTTCTCCACGCGCATCGGATACATTCCCTCTCTGCCGATCATGCCCACCCTCCGGGCATGCCCGCCGCGATGCGGCTCACTACGGATGTCCCGTCGCCTTGCGAGGAACTCCGCTGTGCCCGAAAGTATACCCGCAAAACCATACTCTCTTGCCCCATCCCAGCCCGGCGGTAGTGGGTCAGTTTGAAACCGTTTTGAAAGGGCACGATCCGCCGCGGCGGATCGTGCCGTAAGAGTCGCAAAATGAAATGGGGCTTTTGCCCCTGAGGGATGGGTTTCCGCAAACCGCCCCACTACCATCCCGGCCCGTCGCCGCACTCTTACCTGCCTTTAATCGGCAAAACCGCCGCCAGCATCAGAAGACTCAAAATATGCACCGGGACCGTTGCACTCAGGGGCGTTTCGGGGTTGCCTGCTGCCCCGTTTCCGTCCAAAGGAAGCTCAACTGGTCCGCATCGTCCTCGACTTGCTGCTCCACGCTCACCCCCGCCGAGTGGCCACCGCTCAGGCTGTAATGCAGCAGAATAGGCCGCGTGCCTTTGTTCATGTCCTGCATCAGCGCCGTCATCTTCCGCGCATGCAGCGGGTCCACGCGCGTATCGCTCGCGCCGGTGAAAAACAGAATCGCCGGATACGCCGCGCCCATCTTCACGTTCTGATACGGCGAGTACTTCAGTAGATAAGGAAACTGGCTCTGGTCCTCCGCCGATCCGTATTCGGTCGTCCAGTGCGGACCCTGTTCGAACTTCTGATACCGCAGCATGTCCAGCAGCGGATAGCCGCACCACACCGCGCCGAACAGCTCCGGACGCTGCGTGAACGACACGCCCATCAGCAGGCCGCCATTCGACCGCCCGCTGATGGCAAAGTGCGCCGGGGCCGTGTACTTCCGCGCTGTCAGATACTCGGCCGCCGCAAACCAGTCGTCGAAGACGTTCTGCTTCTTCTCGAACATGCCCTGCTTGTGCCACGCCTCGCCGTATTCGCCGCCGCCGCGCAGGTTGGGCACCGCAAACCATCCGCCCTGCCCCAGCCACCACGCCCACGCCGGATTCCACCCCGGCGTCTCACTCAGGTCGAAGCCGCCGTAGCCGGTCATCAGCAGGCGCTCGCTCCCGTCCTGCTTCAGTCCCTTTTTCCCGGCGATAAACATCGGCACCTTCGTGCCATCCTTCGATGTGTAGAACACCTGCTTCAGTTCAAACTCGCTCGTATCGAACGGCACCCTGGGCTGCGCAAACACCTCGCGCTTGCCCGTCTCCGTGTCCAGCCGGTAAATCGTCGGCGGCTGAATATACGACTGGAAGCTATAGAACCCGTAGCGATCCGTGGTGCGCCCCGCGATGCCCGACGCCGAGCCGATTGCGCCGTAGTCCAGCGTGCCCGCCGCCTTGCCGTCCAGCGTGTAAATCTCCGTCTCCGGCTTCACGTCGTGGAGCCGCTGCACATACACCTTGCCGCCCACCACGGAAAAGCCGTCGATCACGTCCGCTGTCTCCGGCGCAATCGTCTTCCATGCGCTGGGGTCCACGCCGGGGTCGCCCACCAGCACATGCCCCTTGGGAGCCTGGTAGTCCGTGCTCACGATCCACATGCCGTGCGCGTAGTCGGCGGAGAAGCGCGACTCGATGCCCCACACCAGCACGTTGAACGGCGTGTCCGGCCTGGTCAGATCGCGAAACACAATATCCACGCGCTTGGGCGGCACGCCGCGCTGGATAGTCACGACGAGATAGCGCCCATCGTCGGTCACCGTCGAGAAGAACAGATCCAGCGGACCCAGTTCCTCGTCATAGAACTCGTGCCCGAACACCAGCACGTCGCGGCTGGCGCGCGTGCCCAGCACATGCAGAAACAGAAGCGAACCGTTCTTATCCGTGCGCGTGTAATACAGCCCCGTTCCATCCGGCGTAAAGTTGACCGAGTAGTAGATCGCCGCCGGCAGCGCATCCTCCAGCGTCTTCTTCGCCTTCACGTCGAAGATCCGAATCGCCGTCTCGTCCGCGCCGCCCGAGCGCATCCGGTACGCAATCAGATCCCCGTCCCGCGACACATTCGCAATCGCAATCGAGGTGTTCGCGTCGCGGCTCAGCGCCGCCGGATCGATCAGCCGCTCGTCCTTGCCCGTCCATCCATGCCGCACATAGATCGAGGCCTGATCCTCCTCCGAAAGCCGCTTCATGAAGTAGAAGTTCTCACCGCGCTGCGTCGGCGTTCCCCAGCTCGTAACGTGCTCCAGCGCCTCCAGGCCGTCCACCGCCCGCGGCCGCACCCGCGCCAGCTTGAAGTACCGCGCCGTATACGCATTCTCCGCGTCGATAAACGCGCCGGTCTCCGCACTCTTCGCATCCTCCAGCCAGCGATAGCTGTCCGTAATGCGCGTGCCAAAGTAGTTGTCGGTCACCGGATCGGCCGCTACCGCCGGCGGCGCACCCAAATCCGCGCCATCGCCCGTCCGAATCGTTTGCGCCGCAGCGCCCACACATACCGCCGCCATCACCGCCCACAGAAAAGCCTGTTGCACTCTACGCTTCATGCAGTCAGCATACCCCGCGCCGCAAGCGTGACGCACCGCTAGAATCAATAGGAGTGACCGGCACGCCCACAACCGAATCCCAGCCGGAGCCCGGCTCCCCGCCCGTATCCCGCTGGGCGCGCCTCATCGGTATGCTGCGCCCCTCGCACGCCCACTCCGCCTTCTCCGCCACCGTGCTGCTCATGGCCTCGACGCTTCTCTCCAGTGTCTTCGGCCTGGTGCGCAATCTTTACATCGCCTGGGTCTTCGGCCGCGGCATGGAGGCCGACGCGTTCCTCGCCGCCTTCACCCTGCCCGACATGATCTCCTACTTCCTCGTCGGCGGCGCGGCCTCCATCACCTTCGTCACCATCCTCACCCGCTACCGCGACTCCGGCCGCGAGGCCGACGGCGAGCGCTCCCTCTCCGTCATCCTCACCACCATGTTCCTGGTGCTCGGCGCGGCCATCGTCTTCGCCGAAATCTTCGCGCCCTGGTACGTGCACAAGTGGTTCAACGGCTTCGACGCGCCCAAAGCTGCCCTGTGCGTCACCCTCACCCGCATCCTGCTGCCCGCGCAGTTGTTCTTCTTCGCCGGCGGCGTCTTCGGCTCCGTGCTGCTGGTGCGCAAGCAGTTCAACGTGCAGGCCGTCACGCCGCTCATCTATAACCTCGGCACCATCGCCGGCGGCATCTTCCTCGTCCACAAGCTCGGCATCTCCTCGCTCGCCATCGGAACCGTGGCCGGCGCATTCATCGGGCCATTTCTGCTCAATGCCGTCTTCGCCCGCCGCGCCGGCACTCGTTATCGCTTCATTCTCGACTGGCGCGACGCGGGTCTGCGCGAATGGGTGCGGCTCTCGCTTCCCCTCATCATTGGGGTTTCGTTAGTCACCGCCGACAACTGGATCATTGGCCACTTCGCCTCCGCCACCAGCGGCGCCATCTCGCTGCTCACCTATGCCAAGCGCCTCTTCACCGCGCCCATGGCAGTGCTGGCGCAGGCCGCGGGTGCGGCGTCCATGCC
Source organism: Occallatibacter sp. (assembly GCA_035642355.1). Taxonomy (GTDB): domain Bacteria; phylum Acidobacteriota; class Terriglobia; order Terriglobales; family Acidobacteriaceae; genus Telmatobacter. The sequence continues at coordinate 973 of DASQSP010000132.1, read as the reverse complement.
CTTCTTCGCCAGCCTCTGGGCCAGGGAGCAGCGCTTCGAGTTCGCCACCTCGGTCGCCGACTCGGTCTCCCGCGTGGCCTGCATGGGCCTGCTCGCGGCGTCGGGAATGATCGCTCTCGGCCGCCCCCTCATCGAACTCATCTTCGTCGGCGGCCGCTTCTCCACCGCAGACGCCGCCCAGTGCGCCGCCTACTTCGCCGTCTTCTCGCTCTCGCTCTTCCTCTGGTCGGCGCAGTCCATCTACTCGCGCGCCTTTTACGCCGCCGGCAACACCATCGCCCCCATGACCGCCGGCACCATCATCACCGTCATCTCGTTCCCGCTTTACTCCGCGCTCTACCACGCTTACGGAGCCATGGGCCTCGCCATCGCGTCGGACATCGGCATCGCCCTGCAGACCCTCGCCATCGCGCTGCTGCTGCATCGGCGCCGCATGGTCTCGCTCGCCGGCCTCGACTACCGCGAACTCGCCCGCTGCCTCGCCGCCGCCCTGGCCAGCGGCGCCGCCGTCTGGACCGTCTTCACGCGCTTTGGATCCTGGTCGAGCAATTGGCTCGCCGCGCGCGCCGTCCACTCCGCGCTCCAAACCTCGCTCACCCACCACGGCGGCATCACGCAGCGAGTGATCAATCTATCGGTTCTCCTCGCCGGCGCCGCCGTCTGGCTCCTGCTCACCGACCAGATCCTCACCCGCACCGGCTCCGCCCTGCCCCAGGTTGCTCGCAAGCGCCTGCGCCTCGCCTGACTCCGCGTTAATAACACAAGAGTGGGTGCCCCCGGTCCCTCGCCTTTGGGGACCGGGGATAGAAGACCTCCACCCAACTTTGTTTTTTCTAGGAGTGTGTCGGGCATAGATTCCCTTTGCGGTTAATTTGAAGGTGACAGGTGCTCCATCGGTTTAGGATTTTGTCATGGGCCAGAACTTTTTTCCCGACACAGTCAACCAGACGCTGTTGTTTCCACCCTCTCTGCA
>DASQSP010000131.1:0-6962 GCA_035642355.1 Occallatibacter sp. | reverse complement strand
CGCCGCGAGGCCGCCGGCGCACTCGGCGAACTCAAAAATCTCGAGCGTGGCCAGCTCCAGCTCGCCGCCAACGAATACACCTGCCTGTATCTGCTGCCCGCCATCGACGCCTTCCGCCGCGAGTTCCCCCATATTAACGTCACCGTCCACCGCACCCTCGCCAGCCGCATCCCCGAGGGGCTCGATCTGCGTACCTTCGAGATCGGCGTCATGTCCTACCGGCCGGACCCCACGCAGTTCCGCTCGATCGCTGTCTATGGAGACAGCCTCTCCCTCATTGTCAGCCCATCGCACCCGCTGGCCCGCGCCGGCCGCCTCTCCATCAACGATCTCGGCAACCAGAATTTCATCGCGCACCACGTAGCCTCGCCCGTGCGCAGTAAGGTGATTGAGGCCTTCCAGCGCTACCGCACGCCGCTGAACATGGCCATCGCGCTGCCCACCATCGAGGCCATCAAGCGTTTCGTCGCCATGGGCAACGGCGTGGCTCTCGTTCCGCACCTGACCGTGGCCCGCGAACTTGAAACCGGCGAGCTGGTCCGCATCGCCGTCGATGAACTTGAGATGAAGCGCGTCCTGCGCCTCGTCCATCGCCGCCAGGCCACGCTCAGTTATGCCGCGCGCGCCTTTCTGCGCACCGTGCGCGCCCTTGCCCAGCAGAACGGCCCGCCCTTCTACTACCACGCCGAGCGCGTCGGCTGATCGCAGCGTCTGCATCGCCCCGCGCCCGGAACCCGCCATTTTCGCGCCCGCCGGCACGCGCCCATTTGCGCGCCTCTGCGTCTAAAGCCATAAAGCATCCCCGGGGCTATCCAGTCTGCCGCCAAACCGTTCCGGCCATTTACAATGCTGAGAGCGGGGCCCGGCACCAACCGGCGCACCGGAATCAGATTGTTGGTTGCCGGCCAGTCGGTTGGGCAGTCGCGAGGTTCTACACCGAATGAAGAAGATCGCATTTGTTGCATTTCTGCTGGCAGTGTGCGCGGCAGCCGGTCGCGCCCAGGAAAGCCGGCAGGACATCAGTCTGAGCGGAACGGGATTGATTCAGCCTTTTATTTCCTCATCCACCGATGTACAGGTCAGTGCGCAGCGCGGTTTTGGCGCATTGGCGAGTTACCGGTTCCAACTGACGCCGTCGAGTGCTCTCGAAGCCAACTATGGCCTCACCTACCAGTACAAGTCGCACTACATCTTCAGCAACACCAATAACTACCTCATCAACAGCCGCACCCAGGAAGTTTCCTTCGCCTATGTGCGCTCCTTCACTTACCGCAAGTTCAATCCGTTCCTCGAGGCGGGCCCGGGCATCTTCATCTACGTGCCCGTGCGCGACCAGACCACTCAGACGCTCGACGCCAAGCAGCAAAGCGGCATTGGCTTCCTCTACGGCGTGGGCATTGCCTACGAGCTCAGCCCCAGCTTCGACATTCGCGCCGAGTATCGCGGCTTTGTCACCAAGGTTCCCTCCTTTGGAGTCACAACCCCGCCTCTTGATCCCAAGCGCTTTTACAACATCTACATCCCAACCGTCGGCGTCGCCTACCACTTCTAGCGGGATTCACGAGCCAGGCAACAGCAAAGGGGCATGAGCGCAGGCTCATCCCCCTTTTGCATTTCAGGCTGAATCTTTATCGCTGTGCTTCCCGGTACCGCCCCAGTTCTTTCATCATCGCGCAGTGCGGCCGCAGGGCCGCGACGGCCGCGTCCGCCTCATCCGGCGTGTGAATCTGGCAGTCCACATAGAACACATACTCCCACGGTTTGCCATGCACCGGCCGCGACTCGATCTTGGTCAGATTGGTCCCCAGCGCGGAGAGCGCCGTCAGCGCCGCCACCAGCGATCCCGCCCGGTTCTCTACTGAGAACGCCAGGCTCACCTTATTCGCCGCCGCATCGGCCACCGCATCCGGCGTGCGCCTCACCAGGAAAAACCGCGTGAAGTTTTCGGCATTGTCCTCGATGTCCGCTTCAAGAATGCTCGCGCCGTAGTAGCGCGCGGCCTCCACGCTCGCAATCGCGCCCGCATGCCGGTCGCGCGTCTCCATTAGCTGCTTCACGCTGCCCGCCGTGTCGTAGTACGCAAACGGCTCCATCCCGGGGTGCGCGGCAAGGAATCGCCGGCACTGCGCCAGCGCCACCGGATGTGAAAGCACCCGCTCAATTTCCTCGATCTTGGCTCCGGCAACGGCAATCAGATTGTGGCGGATGCGCAGCAGCGTCTCCCGCTCCACCCGCACATCCTGCGCCAGCAGCAGGTCAAAGTGCTCCAGCACTGACCCCGCCAGGCTGTTCTCAATGGGAATCGCCGCTGCATCTACTGTGCCGCCGCTCAGAGCCGCAAACACATCCGCCGATAGCGCGATCGAAACAATCGTGGCGTCGGCGTCAAACTTCTGCGCCGCCTCGTAGCTAAAGGAGCCAGGTTCACCCTGGATGGCGATCTTCATTCCGTCAACCGGCCTTCCGCGCTTCATCTCAAAAAATCACTACTGTCGGCGCAGCCACAGATCGGTCGCCACAAAGCAGAGAAACACCATCGCGATCACGCCGTTCATTGTGAAGAACGCCGCATTCAGCCGCCGCAAATCGCGCGGAGAAATGATCGCGTGCTCATAGGCCAGCAGCAGCGCCGCCACGGCAATCCCCAGCCATCCCGCCGCGCCAAAATGGAACAGCCGCGCAAACCACCCCAGCAGTCCCAGCATGGCCAGGTGCATCAGCCGCGCCGCCCAAAAAGCCGCTGGAATCCCGATCGACTGCGGCAGGCTGTGCAGTCCCGCCTCACGGTCGTGATCAAAGTCCTGGCAGGCATACAGCACATCGAAGCCGCCCACCCACAGCGTCACCGCCGCCGTCAGCACCACAATGCGCGGGTCCAGCGTGCCCCGCACCGCAATCCACGCGGCAGAGGGCGCAAGGCCCAGCGACAGCCCCAGCACCAGGTGCGACCATCGCGTCACCCGTTTCATGTAGCTGTAGCTCAGCAGCACCGCCAGCGCCACCGGCGACAGATACAAGGTCAGCCGGTTCAGCTCCGCCGCCGCCAGCACAAACGCCGCCGCCGTCAGCACCGTAAAGCCCAGCACAAACTGCCGCGACAGCAGCCCCGCGGGAATGGCGCGCATCCGGGTCCGGGGATTGGCTGCGTCCAGGTCCGCATCGGCCCAGCGGTTAAACGCCATCGCGCAGGAGCGCGCCGCAACCATCGCCACCAGAATCCAGCCCAGCTTCGCCAGCGGGGGCACACCGCCCGCGGCCAGCAGCGTGGCTGTCAGCGCAAAAGGGAGCGCGAAAATCGAGTGCTCCCACTTGATCATTTCCAGAGTTGTGCGCGTCTTCGCCAGCAGACCCAAAGCGTTCGGCTCCAGGCTCCAGTTTACTTGAGCCGGCGGCTAGGTTGCTGTACCCAAGGTGAGTACACCTGAACTGAAATCACTCTATGCCTGCGCCGCTTCCACGCTCTCCGCCAAGGGCAGCACCGTGTTCACCTTCGTAACTTCAAACAGGTCCAGAACCCGCTTGTTCGAGCCCGCCACCACCATCCGCAAGCCGCGCGTCTGGCAGTTCACGTAGTGGTTCATAATCAGCCCCATGCCGGCCGAATCCATATAGGGCACGCCGGTCAGGTCGAAGATGGTGAGCTTGGGGGATTCGGCCCCGCGCAGTTCGGATTGAAAATCAAACATATTCCGTAGAGTCAGAGGGCCGGAAAGGACGTAGATCAGCGTATCCGCTGTCTTGCCTTCCTTGCGTTCGATCGTCAGGGGGGCATCGGTGAGCATAGCCAGAAGTGTAAGAAAGAAGACGCCCTGCTTGCGTTACAGTTGTGTGAATGTCGCGCCCATCCACTGAAAAAACAAAGCGCCGGAGCCCGTAACAGTCCCCCACCGGTGTTGCCAGCCGCGATGGACGAAATTGGGTGCCCCCGGCCCCTCGTCCGCCGCGGCGGAGGGACCGGGGATGGAAGCGTTTATTTCTGCGGCGATTCGGGATTTTGTCCCGCCACCTGCAAGTGATTCTCCACGCTGAACACTCCCGGCACCGCGTTCGCCCGGATATTCGCCGTATCCTTGTCCGCCTGCGAATCCACCTCGCCGTAAAGCTCCACATGACCGTTCTGCACCGCGATGCGGATCGGCTTGACCGGGTCGATGGCGTACCTGTTCAGCGACGGGTACCCGTAGATGGCGCGCGCCACCTGCAGCCGCAGTTGGTCGTCGATGATCGACGTCGGATCGACCTCGATATCGGCCACCACATCCTTCACCCCCGCATAGGTGCTCACCAGCGCGATGGCTGAATCCTTGTCCACGTCCGTGCGCGCATGTCCGCCCAGCATCACCACGCCGTTCCGCACCCGCACGCTGATCGCGTTGAACACGTTGCCGTAGCCCACCCGGTCATAGGAGAGCTTCTCCACCAGCTTCTGCTCGAGCTCATGGTCGGACAGATTCGGGCCGCCCACCTCGATCTCGTTGCGCACCGCGGCCACGCCCTTCACGTTGCGCGCCCGCTTCTCCGCGTCCGACTTGTACTCGAACAGATTCACCGTGCCGCGCAGCGTCACAATGCCGTTGGCGTCCACGCTTGCCTGCACGTCTTTGAACTGGCCCTTGTTCAGCCTGGCTTTCACCGCGCTCGCCACGTCCGTTGATTCCGCCGCCGCTGCCGGAGTTCCGGCCGCAAAGCCGGCGGGCGAAGAGGCCAGCCAGCCGCCGGCCAGCGCGACCGCCAGCAGGGCTCTGATGCTCCATGCGCCAGACATTATTTTCATCGCCTGACTCCTTTCCTGATTCGTCGTTTCGTTGTTTGCCGGCAACCTGCTCCGATGGCCGGTCGCCCCATCTTTATAGACACGGGATTTGGCCCTTGAGTTGTTTTTCTTTTGGATGCGATGGAAAAGATTGGGCACTCCACCGGAAGGTGAATCCTCGCGCCGCGCAACGGGCAGGCAACTCCAGCACTGTGCAAGGCGTCGGCTCAGCGGAAGCGCCGAGTAGCCTTGACCACTATTGAAAACACGCCCGACTCGTCGCGCACCACCAGCAGCGAGACGTGCCGGTTGATCGCGATCTCCGCCTGCAGCAGTTGCTGCGCCGTGGTGTTCACGTCCGTGGCATAGGTCAGCGTCAGATTCTTGCCCACCTGCTCTTCCACCGTGATGCGCGTCGTCGAGTTGCCCAGCGCGCCCAGGTAGGTGGGGTCCACCTTCACCGCGCCCGCGCCAAACAGCTTCTGCACGCGGCTGCTCACCGTGGCATTCAGCGCCCCGCCCAGCAGCGCGTCGGTGGCCGGGCTGGCGGCCACTTGCTCCTGCTGCTGCCCATAGATGTGCTGCTCGTTCTGGGTGCGCCCCAGCGCCAGCAGCGCCACCACGTCGGCCTCCGGCAGCGGCGGGTCGCTGCGGTACGACACCGCCAGCTTGTCCGGCGACCCGTGCAGCCCCAGCGTAATGTCGTAGTCCTCCACGCGCGCCGTCGCCGTCAAATCGATCAGCGGCTCAATGCGCACCGGATTGGTAAACGTAATATCGCCCCGCTGCAGCTCGTAGCGTGTGCCCGCGATCGTCGCGCTACCCTCAGTCACGGAGATGCGCCCCAGCAGCGACGGCGTGGCCAGCGTGCCGTGCAGCCGCAGGTCCACATCGCCCGCCAGCTTCGCGTACGCGTTCTGAAAGTTCAACTGCGGCGACGACTGGATATGCACATCCAGCCGCACATGATTTGACGGCGCATCCGGAGAAGCCACCGGCTGCACCGTGGTCGCCCGCGAGGCCAGCGCGGCGATGTCCAGCTCCGGGCTCAGCGTGAACCGCGTGATCAAAATGCTGCCGCTTAGCAGCAGATTGGTTTGCGTCCCCTGCAGATGCAGGTCCGCATCGGCCAGCGAGCTCACTCCCTCCGGATAGCGGATGCGCACGCCCTTGCCATTCACGGCCAGGTCCGCATAAATTCCGTGCCGATACGCCAGATAGCCGGAGACGCTCAGTTGTCCGCCGCCTGTCACCGCCGTCAGAGACCGCACCTCCAGGCGGTTCTGGTTGAACTCGAGCGTGCCGTGCAGTTGGCTCAGGCTGTTGGGCAGGTCTTCGAGCGCCAAAGACGCATTCTGGAAGTCGATCCGTCCGCGCAGATCGGGATTTTCCAACGGACCGTGCGCCGTCACCTGGAAAGTCGTGGTCCCGCTCGCCGTCAGGTCCGGATCCAGCGTCTCGGCCAGCTTCAGATTGATTGACCCGTTCGCCGCCATGTCGAGCTGCCGGTGGGCCTTCAGGTCCAGGCTGCCTTGCAGCTGCACATCGGTTGCCTCGCCGGTGATATGCAGCGGATCCAGCACCACGCGCCCGTCAGCCAGCGTCGCGTGCACCGGCCCTTCGCTGTGCAGATGCACCCCGGCCAGCGTCACCGCCAGTTCCTCGAGCCGCGCCTCGCCGCGCATCTGCTCCCAATGCCTCAGCGGACCCTCCACCGTTACCGTGCCCGCCAGGTCGCTCTCGCCCGTCAGCTCGGGAATATGCATCAGCTTGAGCGGCCCGGCAATATTGAACTTCGCAAACTCCATCCGCGCCACGGTCGCAAAATCCCCGCTCAGCGCCGTCTCTCCGTGCGCGGTCAAGGACGCCGACTCGAACTTCGTCGTCAGGTCGTAGATCAGCCTGCGGTTTGCGGTGTGCGCGTCAATGGTGATGCCGCCCATCGGCTCGCTGCCCAGTGTCAGCCCCGTTATCGTGCCGCGCGCCATCAGCCGCGGGTCATCGACGCTTCCCGAGCCCGTAATCGAAAACCCCAGCTTTCCATTCACCGCCGCGCCCGCCGCCTGCAGCCGTCGAATCCGGCTCAGGTCCACGCCCTCGCCCTGCGCCGCGATCGTGAACTGCCGCGAGCCGAGATCGTAGCTTCCCGATGCCGACGCCTCGCCCGCAACGTCATTCACCGTCACTGAGGCCAGTTGCAACACCCGCC
>DASQSP010000130.1:0-18280 GCA_035642355.1 Occallatibacter sp. | reverse complement strand
CGGCCCTGCAAGCCGAAAACATAGACCTGAAACGGGAAATTGGGGATGGGCTCATGTGTTCCTGGCTCCCGTGGTCCGCTCTCCCTGTTTTCCCTAGCCCTGCCCCTGCCGAGAAAAACGCTATGAGCGACACACTCCTAGCGGATCGGGAAAGCCGCTTCCCTACTCGCCGCTGCCCGCTTCCTTCTTGCCGGTTACGGCGGCCACCATTGCGAAGACACCGAGAATTCCGCCGATCACGATCAGCGACACCGTTACCGGGACTTCGACCCACGGGGCGGCCAGCATCTTGAGGGCGATGAAGGCGAGCAGAGCGCCGAGACCGTAGTGCAGATAGCGGAGGCGGTCGAGCAGCGAAGCGAGCGCGAAGTAGAGCGAGCGCAGGCCGAGGATGGCCGCGATGTTCGAAGTGTAGACCACGAAGGGATTGCGGCTGACGGCGAGCACGGCGGGGATGGAGTCGACGGCGAAGAGCAGGTCGGTGACTTCGACGGCGAGGATGACTGGCAGCAGCGAGCCTTCGGCCGGCTGCAGCTTCCGAATCCAATCCGGGATGACAGCATGCGCGGAGCCGCCGCGCACCAGCCGGAAGGCCGCGTAGAGCAGAAACAGGCCGAAGACCCAGGTGATCCAGGCGAAGCGATGAATGAGCGTGACGCCGGCGGCGATGAAGATTCCGCGCAGGACGATGGCGCCCATGACACCCCACAGCAGCGCGGCGTGCTGGCGATCCTCCGCGATGCGGAAGCCGCGGAAGAGGACGAGGAAAACGAAGAGATTGTCGATGCTGAGCGAGGTCTCGATGGTGTAGCCGGCGACGAATTCGAGCGCGGTCTGGCGGCCCTGGAACCAGCCGAGCCAGAGCGCGAACGAGGCCGCGGCAGCGATCAACATTGCCGTCCAGATCCAAGCGGCGGCTTGCGTGCGCCGGGCGTTACCGCGGTTCGCGGGAAGCAGCGCATCGATGACGAGGAGCAGCGCCACCGCTGCGTGAAACCCGAGCCACCAGACCCACGATACACCGGCGATCATAGGTGTCATGCTAGCGCATCACCTAAGGCAACGGAGATTACGACACAACTTCCCTGGCCTTGCGCCGCGAGGGGTGGAAGTACCATGAGACGCCGATGCCGATGAGATAGAGGCAGAGCATGGGCACGGCGTAGATACACATGGTCCAGGGGTCGGGGCTGGGCGTGATGATGGCCGCGACCAGAAAGACGGCGAGGACGGCGTAGCGGATGTTCTTCCACAGAAAGCTGGGGCTCACGATGCCGAACAGCGAGAGGAAGAAGATGAGGATGGGCATCTCAAAGCTGATGCCGAGGCCGAGGATGATGGAGAGGAAGAAGCCGGTGTACTCCTCGATGGTGACCACGGGATTGAAGTTCTTGCCGAAGTCAACGATGAGGATTTTGAGCGCGCCGGGCAGCACATAGAAGTAGCCGAAGCCCGCGCCCAGCAGAAAGAGCCCCACTGTGGCGGCCATGAACGGGATGACGAAGCGGCGCTCCTTTTGGTAGAGGCCTGGCGCGATGAACAGCCACACCTGATAGAGGACAAAGGGCGAGGCAAGGATGGCGCCGCCGATGAGCGAGACCTGGAGGTACAGGTTCAGCGGGTCCATGGGGTGGGTGTAGTTGAGCTTGATGTGCAGTTGGGTGAGCGGCGCCTGCACAAAGCCATAGAGCCGCTCGTGAAAGATGTACGCGATGAGGAATCCGAGACCGAGATAGATGGCGGAGCGGACGATGCGCCGGCGCAGCTCTTCGAGGTGCTCCATGAGGCTCATGCCGGGCAGCTCTGCGCGCTGCGTAACGGCCTGCCGTGCTTTGTCGATGGCTTCCGCGGGATCAACCATTGTGGCTTACGGCCTCCGTTACGGGGGCGCTGTCGTTGGGAGATGGAGGCGGCTCGTCGCTGGGCTGGGCGGGATTCGACTGGTCCGTACTAGACTGCTTAGGACTCGACGGCTCAGGACTCGGCTGCTCGAGCTGCCCCATGGGGTCGAGGACTGCGCCGCTCACGGCGGACGTGGGGCGCTCCGCGGCGATAATCTCGCCAGTCGAGGGCGGCTGGATACGCGGAGCGCCTTCGGCGTGAGTCCCTGCCACAGAAGATGAGCCGATGATTACCGATGGCGGCGCGATCGTGTTTTCCGTCTGGGACGCGGCCGAGACCGACTCCTGCGGAATCTGCCTGCGCTCTGCTTCCTGCTTCTTGTTGCGGTCGGCTTCCTCTGAGACGCGAAGTTCCTCTTCCATCTGGAACTTGAAGTCGTTGGAGGCCTTGCGGAACTCGTACATCAGCTTGCCAATCTGGCGGCCGATCTGGGGCAGGCGGCGCGGCCCGAAGACCACCAGCGCCAACACCATCAGGATCAGCGAGTCGGCCATCCCCAGGCTGTCGAGTTCAATCTGCGGCACGATTCCCATGAATCCTGATGATAACCGGCAGCGCAGCGGGGTCACAAACGCGCGGGCGCCACTTCCCGCAACCAATGGGCCGCACGCACATCTATAATTGTGAAAGGCCTGCAACAACCCCGTGGATGGGGCCGGTCACCGGCAGCGCATCCACTGCAGCCCCACGAGCCGCACAGCGGCTCAGGCTTTCAACATCCCCGTTCGCCGTTGCCAAGCAATGGGCGGACTGAAGGCGGAACACGATGACTCCTGTGCTTGACGAGCAAGCCGCGGCCCTGTCGGCCGTTGATGCAACGTGCAGCCTGGAAAACTACCTCGCGCTGCCCGACCACACCATGGATGAGCGCATTGCCGCGGCGCGCGCCAGGCTGGGGTCTTCTACGATTCTGCTGGGGCATCACTACCAGCGCGACGAGGTGATCCGCTTTGCGGACTTTGCCGGCGACAGCTACAAACTCTCAAAGGTGGCGGCGGAGAGCGGCGCGGATTATCTGGTTTTCTGCGGCGTTCACTTTATGGCGGAGAGCGCGGACATCCTGGGCCGCGAGGGCCAGCAGGTCATCCTGCCGGACCTGAACGCGGGCTGTTCGATGGCTGATATGGCCGAGATCTCGCAGGTGGAAGACTGCTGGGACACGCTCGCGCGTCTTCACCTTTCGGACGAGGTCGTGCCCATTACCTACATGAACTCGACCGCCGCGATCAAGGCCTTCTGCGGCGAACGCGGCGGGCTGGTGTGTACGTCGTCGAACGCCGGCGCGGCTTTTCGGTGGGCTTTTGCGCGGGGCAAGCGGATTCTGTTTCTGCCCGACCAGCACCTGGGCCGCAACACAGGCTTCTCCATGCAGATTCCGCTGGACGAGATGACGGTGTGGGATCCGTGGACTTTGCAGGGCGGACAAACGAAGGACAAGCTCGCTCAGAGCCGCATCCTGCTGTGGAAGGGCCACTGTTCCGTGCATCAGCGCTTTCTGCCCAGCCATGTGGATCAAGTGCGTGCCAAGTATCCCGGCATCCAGGTGATTGTGCATCCGGAGTGCCGCTGGGAGGTGTGCCAGAAGGCGGACGCGCTGGGTTCGACCGAGCAGTTGATGGCGCTGGTTGAAGAGGCGCCGGCGGGAACCATGTTCGCCGTCGGGACGGAGATTCATCTGGTGAACCGGCTGGCGAAGCGCTTTGCCGCCGAGGGCAAGCGCGTCATCACCCTGGACGACACCGGCTGCCTGTGCACCACTATGTACAGGATCAGCCCGCAGCACCTGGCCTGGGCGCTCGAAAACCTGGTCGAAGGGCGTGTTGTGAATCGCATCCAGGTGAAGGCGGGCGTGAAGCATTGGGCCAAAGTGGCGCTGGACCGGATGCTGGAGATTCGTTAAGGCAGCAGCACCAGGAATTCAGTTCGCTAATCCCAGCAGTTCCGCATTTAGCTAGAATCACACTTCGATGCAACTGCTCCAAAAACTGCGCTTCTGTGCACTGGCAGGCGCACTGGCACTCACCGCCTGTCATACCGCAAAGCCACGTCCGGATCATCCCCGGATTGCGCCCGGCGTTCGCCTACAAGATGTCACATTCCATTCCGCCGCGCTCAACCGTGACATGCCCTACCGCGTTTATCTGCCAGAACAGATTCCGCCGGGTAGGAAGCTTCCGGTTGTCTATCTGCTTCACGGCGGCGACGGAGGCTTTCGCGACTGGTCCAATAACTCGGACGTGGGAACCTATGCGGCAAAGGGAATGATCCTCGTAATGATAGAGGGAGCGTTTTCGTACTACATGAATGCAGCCGAACGTCCAAGCGACCGGTACGAAGATTACTTCCTTCACGATTTGATCTCCGATGTGCAGAACCGCTTTCCGGCATCAACCGAGCGCTCCGACCGCGCGATTGTTGGCATCTCCATGGGTGGATTTGCCGCGCTCAAATTCGCAATGGCTAATCCTGAGATGTTCTACTTTGTCGCTGCGCTTAGTCCGCCTGTCGACATTCTGCACCGGCCCTTCCGGCTGCAACGATGGGGTGAGTGGTCGCGCATCCGTACGATATTCGGCCCATCTGAGAGCGCGTCAAGGCAGAGCCGCGACCCGATCCGGCTGGTCCAGGCCGCTGACCCGGCAAGAACTCCTTACATCTACCTGAGTGTGGGACAAAGCGAGGCCCTGTATGGGCCGGTCCGACATTTTTCCGCGTTGCTCGACCAGCGCCATTTGCCCCATGAATTCCACAGCCGGCCCGGCGGGCATGACTGGGGCCAGTGGAACAGCCAGCTTTCGGGCTGTTTTGCGGCGCTCCTGCATCCTTTGAATTAGTACGCCATCCCCGGTTAGTAACCACCCATTTACACCAGCGAGATGGGCGCGCCGGGAAGACTTCTCGCTTCCTTCGTCCGAACCTCACACAATCGAAGAGTCACGACTTTTTGAGGTGCAGGACGGATGCGCTTTCAGGCTGCTTATCTTATTGGGATCGCCGGGCTCGGCCTGCTGTGCGCGGGCTGCGGGGTCAGCGGCAACCCTTCTCTGACGCAGAGCAATCCGCAAAACTCCACCGTCATTTTCACCGTCCAACCCCTGAGCCAGACCGCGCCGCTGGGGGCGACGGCCACCTTCAAGGTGCAGGCGCGGGGCGACGGCATACTGAGCTACCAGTGGAACCGCAACGGCGCGGCCATCGATGGCGCGACCGGCATCGCCTACACCACCCCGGCCATCACCGAGACTGACGCCGGCGCGAGCTTTACGGTCGAGGTCCGGGACAGCAACGGCAGCTCAATGAGCCGCGCCGCGCTGCTGACCGCCGGGCCGCGCTCGCCTGAGGCCGGCGACCTGCGGCTGCTGCTCTTTCGGCAGGCAACAGACCCGGGGCTCGGCGCCGACGCGCAGGCCAGCAGCCTGCCCACCAACGGCGCGCAGCTTTTCCCCGGCGCCATCGGCTCGCCGCTGGAGATGGGCAGCTCCAGCGTGTGCCAGGCGGACGTGGAGTATGGCTGCGGCTGGGAGTTTTTTGTGGAGTATCTACCTGCCGCGCAAGACGGGCTGACCATGCAGTACCAGGGCCGAGGCTACGACGAGTTCGACAGCGATCTGACGGCGATCAACGCGCCCAATTCCGTGATTACCTCGGTCGACTTTGAACCAGCCAACAACGCCTACGCGATGGCCTGGGTCTCGACCCAGCAGCAGGGCGGCTTTGAGCTCTATCGCGACATGGTGAACCCGGCGGAGATTGACGCAACGGTGGCCGCGAATGCCGCTGCCAGCCGCATTACCACCGCCGTCAGCTTTGACGCGGAGGGCCGCGCAAACCTGTTCTCCTACTCCTGGAGCGGCGACACGCAGACCGTGTATGAGACGCAAACGGTGATGGCGGCTGCCACCGATGTGGTGACGCAGGCCAAGGCGCTGGCGCAGGCCGGATACACCATCAGCGCATTTGGCGGCAACGACGGCAGCGGCTATCTGCTGGTTGGCACGCGGGTGCAGGGCGATACCGTTCCGCGCACGCTGGTGATTTCAACATCGACGTCCGCCACTTCGACCACCAGCGCCACGCAGAGTGTCTACAGCACACCGGTGGCCCGCTTTGCCACTGCGGATGCAACACAGACGCTGATCAGCGAGTACTAAAGCACGATCGCCGCGGTCGATCATGCCGTTGACGGCAGGCTATTGAAATTGAACCCCGCAGGGGCTAAAGCCCCTCCCGCCCAAGCCTTCTTTCGGCACGACTAAAGTCGTGCCCTGTTACAGTGCTCGCACACTCCATGCTCAAAGTTGGCATTCGAATCGAGAATGATGCACACTCCATGCTCAAAGTTGGCATTTGAATCGAGAATGATCTAAACAGAAAGGCCGGCGCGCGCAGAACTGATCGCGGCACCGGCCTTTTCTGTTCCCTATTCTCTTTTCCCACTGTCTCACTCGATAATTTTGAGGCTGGTCTCCGCGGTTGCGAGCGAGCTGCCGCCCACCCAGATGCTGTAAGTGGTGGGCTCCATGATGCGGCGCAGGTCGACGCCGACGAAGCTCAGCTCGTTGAAACCGAGAGGCAGTTCGACGTGCCGGGTCTCGCCCGGCGCGAGTTGGATCCGGGCGAACCCCTTCAGCTCGCGGATGGGCTGCTCCACGCTGGCCTCGGTGTTGCGGATGTAGAGCTGAACGACCTCGGTTCCGGCCACCGCGCCGGTGTTGGTCACATCCACGCCCACGGTTGCGAGCGGGCTATGGCTGGCGAGCGCCTGCTGCAATGGCACTTCCGCGCGGCTGACGGTGGGCTGGCTGTAGCGAAATCGGGTGTAGCTGAGGCCCCAGCCGAAGGGAAACAGCGCGGAGTTGTCCTCGTCCATGTAGCGCGACAGGAACTTTTCTTCGGAGTTGGTGGGCAGGTGGCTGAGGTCGCCGTGCGCCGGTCTGCCGGTGGCAAATTGCGCGTAATACAACGGTTCCTGGCCGACGGCGCGAGGCAGGCTGGCCGGCAGCTTGGCCGAGGGGTTGACGTCGCCGAAGAGCACGTCCGCGACAGCCGGACCGGCCTCGATGCCCGGGCTCCACGCCTCGATGATGGCAGGAACATGCTGCGCAGCCCATTTGATCTCGAGGGGACGGCCCGCCAGAAGCACGAGAATGATCGGCTTGCCGGTGGCGGCCACGGCTTCCAGCAGTTTTTCCTGGTTGCCGGTAAAGCCCAGGTAAGCGCGGCTGGAGGCCTCGCCTTCCATCCAGTTAGTCGGCTCGCCGAGGGCCAGAATGGCTACATCGGCCTGTTGGGCCGCGCTGACCGCCTCGGCAATCGATTTGTCATCATCCGGCGACGAACTGTTGTCCTCCGCAGCCGCCGAGCCGCCAAAGGTGGCATGCCGGAGCACCTCGGCATCGGCTCCCGCCAGCAGTCCGCAGCCTTCGGCGTAGATGAGCCGGTCGCCGAGGCGGCGGCTCAGCTCCTGGCGCAATGTGATTACATCCCTGGGGTCGCCCGCCGACCAGGCGCCGAGCAGATCGCGCGGATCGTCGGCGAGGGGTCCGATGAGCGCGACCTTTTTCGCCTTGGCAGTGAGCGGCAGCAGCGCGCCCAGGCTCTCAATGGGGTCGTTCTTGAGCAGCACGATGGTCTCATCGGCAACCTTGCGCGCCAGCGCGCGGCGCTCCGGTGTGGCTTCATAGGCCGCGCTGGGCTGGGTATAGGGATGGTCGAAGAGCCCCAGCGCAAACTTGAGGCGGAGAACGCGCCGCGCGGCCTCGTCGATGACAGTCTCGGGAATTTTGCCCGCGCGCACCTGCTGGACCAGAGTGGTGGCGTAGAGGTTGCCCTCGAGGTCCATGTCGGTGCCGGCCTCAATGGCCTTGCGCGCCACGGTTGGCCCATCGCCGATGGCGTGGTTCTTCAGCTCGGCCACCGAGCTCCAGTCGGAGACGACCATGCCGTTGAAGCCCCACTCATGGCGCAGAATCTGGGCGAGCAAGAAGGGGTTGGCGGTGGCGGGCACGCCGTTGAGGGAGTTGAAGGAGGTCATGACGGTGGCCGCGCCTGCATCGACCGCCGCGCGATACGGTTCAAGGTAGACCTGACGCAGGGTGAGCTCGCTCATGTCGACGGCGTTGTAGTCGCGGCCGGCGATGGCTGCTCCGTAAGCGGCGAAGTGTTTGACGCAGGCGGCGACGGAGTCCGGCTTGGCGAGGTCGTCCTGCTGGTAGCCTTTGACCCACGCCCGCGCCAGCGCGGAGCTGAGATAGGGGTCCTCGCCATTGGACTCGATAATGCGGCCCCAGCGCGCATCGCGCGAGATGTCGACCATGGGAGAAAAGACCCAGGCAACGCCGTCGGCGCGAGCTTCCGTGCCGCCGGAATGCGCAACGGTTTCCGCGGCGTCTACATCCCAGCTCGCGGCCACGGCCAGGGGAATCGGAAAGACGGTGTGGTCGCCGTGAATCACATCGAGACCGAAGATCAGGGGAATATGCAGCCGCGACTTCTCCACGGCAATGTGCTGGTAGCGATTGGTGCGCCCGGCACCGACCACGTTGATCATGGACCCGATCTCGCCTCTGGCCACCCGCTCGTCGTAGGCGCGGTCCGTAGCCTTGGCCGCCGGGCCTGTGTCGAAGCCGGCCGAGTACAGTACAAGCTGCCCGATCTTTTCCTCGAGCGTCATCTGCTTGAGCAGCGCATCGACGCGCGCATTCAGCTGCTTTGACGCGAGCTGCGGGTTGGAAGGCGCTGCCTGCGCGGCGAGAGATGCCGCCGCGGCAACGATCAAGACAAGCGAAATGGCGGGACGGAGGGTGCGCACCCAAGGCGTTTTCATGTCATGGACATCATAAATCGCGCCGCGCGGAGCAGTCTTTGGGCGGTGCGTCCACGCCGCGTTCGACGGCCTGTGAACCGGCGCGATTCCGGGGCATCAAACTTTGCAGGAAGAGCGGGAACAAGGCTTGGCCTGCGCCGCGGGAGATGCACTACTCTGACATGGGGCGCGCATGGTGGACTTCGCGGGAAAAATTCGCAGAGCTGTCTGGCTGGCGCTGGAGCACGACGTGCTCAACACGGCCAAGGCGGCCGCGTACTCGGGCATGCTGATGCTCTTTCCCAGCGTGGTGATGGTGACCACGCTGTTTGCGCTGGTGCCGGAGGGACCGACGTTCCTGGGCGAGATTCGCACCACCTTCCAGCATTTTGTTCCCTCCGACACCTTTTCGCTGCTCTCTTCCTCGATGCAGACGCGGCGGCTGCTGTCCGCGCAGTTGCTGTTCTCGGCCGGCTCGCTGAGCGTGTTTGCCGGACTGGGCCTGATGCTCACGCTGATGGATGGATTTCGCCGCGCCTACCGCCTGCCGCGCAACGAATGGGGCTTTTGGCACCGCCGTTTGCGCGCGCTGCTGCTGGTGCCCATTGTCTGCGTGCCGCTGGCGCTGGCCACCCTGGTGCTCGTTTTCGGGCACCAGATCGAGCGCTGGATGATTGAGCATGCGGCGCACGACCTGCGCTTTGCCGTGCTTTTTTTCTGGCGGATGGTGCGGTGGGCCATCGCGGTGGCGGCCAGCATCGCAGTGCTTGGAGCGCTCTACCACTTCGGCACAAAACGCAAGGAACACTGGAGCCACGTGATGCGCGGCGCCGCTGCCGCCACCGCGCTGTGGTTCCCGGCCACGCTGGCCTTTGGCTGGTACGTAACGCGCATTGCGAACTACTCCCGCTTTTATGGATCGTTCGGCGCGGGCATCGCGACGCTGGTGTGGCTCTATCTGACCTCGTTCAGCGCGCTGCTGGGCGCGGAGCTGAACGGCGTGCTCTATCGCAACCGCCAGGAGGTCGCGGCGGAACCGCTCGCGGACGAGGTTTTCGGGCCGGCTGCGCCGCATTATTAAAGTCTGCCGCAGCACGCCGCGCGAGGCTCTCGGAGTGACCTTTCCGCATCCCCATCCGTGTACAATAAATCGGTCTACCCTCGTCTTAAATTCGATTCCCACCACAACATTCATTGGAGTTCCATCGATGCCGCTTTCCGATCTGAGCCAGACCGAGTCCCTCATTCAACGCCGCGCAAAAATTGTTGCTACTCTCGGCCCGGCCTCGAACACAGAGCCTGCTTTTCGCGAGCTGGTTCGCGCCGGAGTGGATGTGGTTCGCCTGAATTTTTCTCATGGCACACACGAAGAAAAAGCTGCTCTGATTCAGATGATTCGCAAGGTGAGCCGGGAGGAGCGCAAGCCGCTGTGCATCCTCGCCGATCTGCAAGGGCCGAAGATTCGCACATCCAAATTGAAGGACCATCAGCCGGTTCTGCTGAAGGCGGGCGGCCGTTTGACCATCACGCCACGCGATGTGCCCGGCACAGCGTCGCTGGTGGGCACCACCTTTAAGACACTGGCGGAAAATGTCGAGCAGGGCTCGCGCATTCTGCTCTCCGATGGGCTGATCGAGCTGCGCGTGCATGAAGTGAACGGCGCCGATCTGGTGTGCGAGATCGTCAACGGCGGCATGCTGGGAGAGAACAAGGGCATCAACCTGCCGGGCATTGCGGTGCGCGTGCCCTCCCTCACCGACAAGGATTCGCAGGATCTCGAGTTCGCGCTGAAGAGCGGCGTGGATGCGGTAGCAGTTTCGTTTGTGCGCACGGCCGAGGATGTGCGCCTGGTGCGTAATCGTGTTTCGGCCTACGGCAGCGAGACGTGGATCATCGCCAAGCTCGAAAAGCCGCAGGCCATCGAGCATCTGGACAGCATTCTCGAGGCCGCCGACGGCATCATGGTGGCGCGCGGCGATCTCGGCGTTGAGGTTCCGCCGGAGAAGGTGCCCGCGATCCAGAAGCACATCATCCGCCGCGCCGCTGAGTACTCGAAGCCGGTGATCACGGCGACGCAGATGCTCGAGTCGATGATCGAGAACCCGCGCCCCACGCGCGCCGAAGTCTCCGACGTGGCCAACGCCGTGTATGACGGTACCGATGCGGTGATGCTTTCGGGCGAATCGGCGGTGGGCAGGTATCCGGTGGAGGCGGTTGCAATGATGGCGCGCATTGTGACCGAGGCCGAGCGCCATATCAAGTCGGATGAGGAGTCTTACTCCGCTCCCCGCGTGCGGCGGAGCCATCTCTCGATTGCGGAGACCATTTGCGAGGCCACGGCGCATGCGGCTGACGATCTGGACCTGCGCGGCATCGCGCTGTTCACCGAATCCGGCGCGACGGCGCGGCAGCTTTCGAAGTACCACCCCAGCGCGCCGATCTTTGCGCTAAGCCCGATCGACGTCACGATCAACCGCCTGAACTTGTTGTGGGGCACCACGCCGGTCCGTTGTCCAAAAGTGAACTCGACCGAGGCGCTGGTGGATGTGGCCGAGAGCCTGCTTGAGCAATACGGATACGTGCGGCCTCGCGAGGTCATCGCCATTGTGGCCGGCACGCGCACCAAGTCCGGATCTACCAACTTCCTGCGCCTGCATGTGCTGGGGGAGCACCAGCAGGATGGCGTGCGTTTCCTGGCCGCGCCGCAGGACGAGATGATTCCCCGCCCCGAGCCAACATCTGCTCCAGTGAAACGCGCGAAGGGCAAGCGCAAGTAAGCGCGGCGCGCAACAAACAACGGGCCGCTCCCGATGGGAGCGGCCCGTTTGTTTCTTGAGGGCGCCTGCTACTTCGCCGCGAGCTGGCGCAGTACATAGAGCAGAATGCCGCCGTGCTCGTAGTACTCGATCTCCTGCGGCGTGTCGATGCGCACCGTCGCCTTGAAGACCTTTTTGGTCCCGTCGGCGGCGGTGGCGGTTACATCGAGTGTGCGACCACCAGCGAACTTCGACTTGAGCAATGAAGTCAGGCCCGGGAAGTCGTAGACTTCCTCGCCCGTCAGTCCGAGCGACTCGACATTCTGGCCGTTCTCGAACTGCAGGGGAAGAATGCCCATGCCCACGAGGTTGGAGCGGTGGATGCGCTCGAAGCTCTCCGCAATGACCGCGCGCACACCGAGCAGATTCGGTCCCTTGGCCGCCCAGTCGCGCGACGAGCCCGAGCCGTATTCCTTGCCGGCAAGAATCATCAGCGGAACCTTGCGCTCGGCGTACTTCACACTGGCGTCGAAGATGGACATCTGCTCGCCTTCGGGAAGCAGGCGCGTGACGCCGCCTTCTGTCCCCGGCGCAAGCTTGTTGCGCAGGCGCACATTGGCGAAGGTGCCGCGGACCATGACTTCATGATTGCCGCGCCGCGAACCGTAGGAGTTGAAGTCCGAGGGCTTGACGCCGTGCTCGGCGAGATATTTGCCTGCCGGGCCGTTGGCCTTGATGGAGCCGGCGGGCGAGATGTGGTCGGTGGTGACCGAGTCGCCCAGCACGGCGAGCACGCGCGCGCCGAGAATGTCGGTGATGGGTGCGGGCGTCTTCTGCATGCCGTCGAAGTAAGGCGCCTGGCGAATGTAGGTCGAGTCCGGCTCCCACTGGTAAACGTCGCCGGTGGGGAAGCTGAGGCCCTGCCAGCTTGCGTCTCCCTTGGAGACGGTCGCGTACTCCTTGCGGAAGCCTTCGCTCGATACACCCTTCTCGATGGCGTCGGCGACTTCTTTTTGCGTGGGCCAGATGTCCTTGAGATAGACGGGCTGCCCGGCATCATCGGTGCCCAGCGCGTCGGTGTCGAAGTTGTGACCGATTTTGCCGGCGAGCGCGTAAGCCACGACCAGCGGTGGCGACATCAGGTAGTTGGCGCGAACGTCGACGTTGACGCGGCCCTCAAAGTTTCGATTGCCGGAGAGCACGCTGACGGCGACGAGACCGTGTTCGTCGATGGACTTCGAAACATCGGAAGGCAGCGGACCGGAGTTGCCGATGCACGTGGTGCAGCCGTAGCCGACGACGTTGAAACGCAGCTTTTCGAGATACGGAAGCAGTCCGGCTTTCTGATAGTAGTCCGTGACGACGCGCGAGCCGGGCGCGAGCGAGGTCTTGACCCACGGCGGGACTTCCAGTCCGCGTTCGACGGCCTTCTTCGCGAGCAAACCAGCAGCCATCATGACCGAAGGATTCGACGTGTTGGTGCAACTGGTGATGGCCGCGATGACCACCGAGCCGTGATCGAGGTACTTGTCAGGATCGACGTGGAAGCGCTCCTTGACCGTGGTCGTCACATGCAGCGGAGCCTTGACCGCAACCGCCGTGTCAGCGACCGTGGTGCGCTCCCACGCTGCTGCGGTGCGGGTGCCAAGAGGCTTGGCGGTAGGCGCGAGCAGCGCCGGCAACTGCTGCGCGAAGCTGGACGCTGCGTCCTTGAGCAGCACGCGGTCCTGCGGGCGCTTGGGTCCGGCTACGCTCGGCTCCACGGCTCCAAGATCGAGCGCGAGGGTCTGCGTGTACTCGGCTTCTGGCGAATCGGCGGTGTGGAAGAGGCCCTGTTCCTTGTAATAGGCCTCGACGAGAGCGATCTGCTCGTCGCTGCGGCCGGTGAGGCGCAGGTAGCGCAACGTCTCGGCGTCTACGGGGAAGATGCCGCAGGTGGCGCCGTACTCGGGAGCCATGTTGCTGATGGTGGCGCGATCGGCGAGGGGCAGCTCCGCAACGCCGGGGCCGTAGAACTCCACAAATTTGCCCACAACGCCGAGCTTGCGCAGGGCCTGGGTGACGGTGAGCACGAGGTCGGTGGCGGTTGCGCCCTCGCGCAGCTTGCCGGTGAGCTTGTAGCCCACCACCTGCGGCACTAGCATGGAGACGGCCTGACCGAGCATGGCCGCCTCGGCCTCAATGCCGCCCACGCCCCAGCCGAGAACGCCGAGGCCGTTGATCATGGTGGTGTGAGAGTCGGTCCCGACCAGCGTATCAGGATACGCGAAAGCTTCGCCGCTGGTGTCGGTGGTGAAGACCACTCGCGCCAGATATTCGAGGTTGACCTGGTGGCAGATGCCCATGCCCGGCGGCACGGCGGAGAAGTTGCGGAAGGCGGTCTGGCCCCACTTCAGGAAGGCGTAGCGCTCGCGGTTGCGCTGGAACTCGAGCAGCGAGTTCTGGTCATAGGCCGCGGGCGTGCCGAACTCGTCCACCTGTACGGAGTGATCGATCACCAGCTCCGCCGGAACAAGCGGATTCACGCGCTCGGGGTCGCCGCCCAGAGTCTTGATGGCGTCGCGCATGGCGCCGAGATCGACGACCGCGGGCACGCCGGTGAAGTCCTGCATGAGGACGCGGGCAGGCATATAGGCAATTTCGCGGCTGGGCTCGGCTTTGGCGTCCCACTTGGCCAGGAACTCGATGTCCTCGGCGGTGACGTTGACGCCATCTTCACGACGCAGCAGGTTTTCGATCAGGATCTTGAGGCTAAAGGGCAGGCGGCCCAGGTCAAAGCCGCGCGCAGAGAGCGCGGGCAGACGAAAGATGGTGTAAGTGCGGCCGCCGGAAGCAAGCTGGGCGCGGCTGGAGAAGCTGTTCATCGGAATACCTTTCTATCCGCGGCAGCGCGGACAATCCCGGGCGGACGATCCCGGAAAAATCTGTTGCGGAATCGGCCCGCCGGATGCTGCCCGCTGTGGGGTGCGTGCGGCGCGGCCTGAAATCTTCGTCGGAGATAGATTACTCAGCGGGAGAGAATGCGTCCACGGTCGGGGCGGCCGCGGCGAAAGCGCTTGCGGAACGGCTGCACGGCGATGGCCGAGGGGCTGCGCATAGAGGACGCAGCAATTTTATCGCGCCGGCGCCGCGCCGGGGAAGCACCCGAACCGTTCGAACAAACCTCTTGGCTTCGCGCCCTTCTCGGATAATCTGGGTGCCGGGGGTCACTCGATGCGTTTCCGCTCAGTCTGTCTGCTCGCCCTGCTGTTGGCCGTCGTTTCCACCATTGCTTTCAGCCAGCCGGCACCAGCCGCGCCGATAAAGTGGCCCACAGTGGATGGCACGGTGACGCTACCCAATTTCCACTTCGGGACGGGCGAGGTGCTGCCCGAGCTGCGGCTGCACTACCTGACGCTGGGCACGCCACATCGTAACGCCGCGGGGCATGTGGACAACGCGATTCTGCTGCTGCATGGCACGGGCGGCAGCGCGCACTCGCTGATGAATCCAGCCTTTGCCGACGTTCTGTTTGTGCCGGGCGGCGTGCTGGACATTCAGAAGTACTTCATCATTCTGCCGGACGACATTGGTCACGGGGAGAGCTCCAAACCCTCGGACGGACTGCACGCGCATTTCCCGGCCTACGATTACGACGACATGGTGCGCAGCCAGCGCATGATGCTGGACGCAATGAAGATCGACCACCTGCGCCTGATTCTGGGCACGTCGATGGGCTGCATGCAGAGTTTTGTTTGGGGCGAGACGTATCCGGATTTTATGGATGCGCTGGCGCCCTTCGCGTGCCTGCCGGTGCAGATTGCGGGGCGCAACCGCATGATGCGCTACATGGCCATCGAGGCTATCAAACAGGATCCTGCGTGGATGGGCGGCGAGTACAAGACAGAGCCGGCGCAGGGACTGCGCAACGCCAACGAGATGATCTTCATCATGGGCACAAGCCCGCTGCAACTGCAAAAGAATGAGCCCACGCGGGAGCAGGCGGAGCAGTATGTGGATCGCGTGCTGGCGCGGATGACGGCCTCGACCGACGCGAACGACATGATCTTCTATGTGAACGCCAGCCGCAACTACGATCCCAGCCCGCATCTGGATCGCATTACCGCGCCGGTGCTGTGGATCAACTCCGCCGATGACTTCATCAACCCGCCGGAGCTGGGCATCGCGCCGGAGATGGTGAAGCGGATCGCGCATGGGCGGTTCATTCTGCTACCCATCTCCGACGCCACGCGCGGCCACGGTACGCACACCATGGCTGCGGTGTGGAAGGACTACCTGGCCGCGTTCATGAATGAGACTGAGCCTAAACCGTAACGATGGCGCACATGCGCCGCGCGGAATCGCGCTCCTATACTGGAAGAGGCGGCTCTACTTTCGCGAGGTCAACAGACACATTGGATTACTGGGGCGGACTTAAGGGTGTATACGCGCAACTTTTTGGCTGGATCGTGCAGCGCATGCCCAGCGAGCGGCAGCGGTTGCCGGTTATCACCATTCTCGCCGGCGGCCTCTGCGGATTTGCGGCGGTCGCCTTCCACATCAGTGTGGGACTGGCGCAGGGGCTGTTCATCAATCGGGCGGTTGCGCTGCCCGGCAACCTTTGGATCTGGGCCACAATCCTGACGCCGGCCATCGGCGGTCTGGTGGCCGGAATCGGGCTGTATTACTTCGTTCCCGCGGCCGCCGGCAGCGGCATTCCCCAGGTCAAGGTCGCGTACATGACGCGCACCGGCTACGTCTCGGTGAAGGAGACAATCGGCAAATTCGTGCTGTGCGTTCTGCAACTGGGCGTGGGCGCTTCGCTGGGCGTCGAAGGGCCCACGGTGCATATCTGCGCCGGCGTCTCGAGCGCCATCGCACGAGTGACGCGGCTCAGCCCCAAGAATGCGCGCAGGCTTACCTCGGTGGGCATGGCGGCGGGCATCGCCGCAGCGTTTAACGCGCCTATCGCCGCCGTCACCTTCACGCTGGAAGAGTTGATTGGCACGCTGGACCAGACCATGCTCTCGGGCGTCATTATCGCCGCTGCCCTGGCCGCCGTGGTGGAGAACAAGGCGCTGGGCTCCAAGCCTATCTTCCATGTACCGCAGCAGTTCACCTTCGACCATCCGTCCTCGTTGCTGTGGTATGCGCTGCTGGGCCTGCTGGCGGCCTTCGTCTCCATCGGATTCACCGACGGGCTGCTGATTCTGCGCGGCTGGTTCAAGCAGCTCACGAGCGTGCCGCGGTGGGTGCATCCAGCCATCGGCGGCGCGGCCACGGGCAGCATCGCGGTGGTGGCTTTGCTGCTGTTTCACCTCAACGGCATTGCCGGCGATCCCTACAAGACGCTGACCATGGCTTTCAGCGGCACGCTGCCGGTGGTGGCCATGGCTACGCTGTGCGTTCTCAAGCTGGCGGCCACGGTCACGTCGTACTCAAGCGGCGGCGCGGGCGGCATTTTTGCACCGGCGTTGTATATGGGCGGCATGCTGGGCGGCGCGGTGGGCTATCTGGACGTGACCGTCTTTCACCACTCCACGGATTCGATTGGGGCGTTTGCGGTGGTGGGAATGGGCGCGGTGTTTGCCGGCGTGGTGCGCGCGCCCATGACGTCGATCCTCATCATCTTCGAGATGACGGGCGGCTATGGACTGGTGCTGCCGCTGATGATCGCCAGCATGAGCGCCTTTGCCCTGGCGCGCCACTGGCGCAAGACGCCGATCTACGAGGCGCTGCTGGAGCAGGATGGGATTCACCTGCCGGAGATGCCGATCGACGCACCGTCAGAAACGCTGACTCTGGCCGACCACGAAACCGAGGACGCCACGGCCTGACGCGCTGCGCTGCTGCCGGTCCAGCGATGCTACGCCCTACTGCGGCGGACGCTCGTTGTAGAGGAAGAGAGCGCGCAGCTCGAGATACGGCCCGTGGAAGTCGTGCGGCAGCGGCGGATAGTTGGAGCCGGTGAGCGCGCCCCAGGCCGCGCGGTCCAGGCCGGTGTCGCCGGAGCGGCCTTCAAGCACCATGCTGCCCTCGATGATGCGGCCGTTGGGCCCCACCTTGAAGCGAATCTGCACCGCACCCTGTTTGAGAATCGGCGGATTGACTTCGTCGGGAATGAGCGGGTCCCAGGTGTGCTCGGTCTCGACGTACCAGCGGTGCAGCCAGGAGTTGAAGTCCACGCCCTGGGTGTCGGAGAGAATCTGCACGCCTCCACCGCCCGCGCCGGGGTGCCGCGACAGACCGGAGCCGCTGGGCGCCGGGACAGAGCCCGCACCAGGATTGCCGGCCGCGCCGCGCAGGGACTGCCGCAATTGATCGGCTGGATTCTGCGATCCCATGGCGAAGTTCGGCTTGGCGGGCACGGCTGCCGGCTGCGGTGCATCCACGATCGATTGCGTCTTGGGAGCCGGCTCGGCGGGAGCCGATGGCGCGGCGGGCGTCTGCAGCTCGGGCTGCTTGTCTGCCTGTTTGACCGGCTCCGGCGGTGGAGCCTGCTTTTGGAGCTCCTGAAGGGTCTTCTGGTCAATGTGGGTAGCGCGCTGCGGCACCTGCTTGATGACCACCTTGGGTTGGAGCGCCTTGAGCGCGTCCGGCGGCACGTCGAGATAGCTCAGATCTTTGCGCTTACTAATGGCATCAAAGGGATCGATGACCGGCGGCACCTTGAGCACGTACCTCGGAATCCATGTGATAGCGGAGAGCACCAGCACATGCAGCAGAATGGCGAGCCAGATGCCCTCGCGCAGACGGGCCCAGCGGCGCTCGTCCTCGAGGTCGGTGATCACCTGCAGAAGTTCGTGCGTCTCGTAGTCAACCCAGCGCGAGGTGGAGA
>DASQSP010000129.1:0-7166 GCA_035642355.1 Occallatibacter sp. | reverse complement strand
TAAGAGGATGGGAGTGAAACCATTGCTGCACGATATTACCGCGCAGCAGATTCACGATGGCAAGCAGCGACATCCCCTGGTGATGCGCCATCCATTCGCGCGTCAGCACCGGCGCGCGCAATGAAGCGGTGAAGTCTGCCGACTCGTAAAATCCGTACTCTCCCACCCACCGCGCCGAGGCCATGCGGCGCAGATTGCGCAGCGAAGCCAAAGGATCGACGGGCAAAGCGAGAAAGGTGGAGTATGGCGATATTACTGGGCCGGCAGAGGCCTCGAACCAGAGCGCGATGCGCGGAATGCCGTAAGCAAAGTAGTGATAATCTCCCGACTCATTTTTTTGTGCCGAACCGGATTCGGAGATGCCCCAGGGAACCCCACGGCGGCTTGCAAACGCCCTCTGCGCGTGAACAGCACCCTCCTGCGTCTGCGCAATCAGCGTGCCCGGATAGCTGCGCATCCATAGAGCGGGCATGAGGTACTCAAACATGGTTCCGGTCCAGGAAAGCAATAGAAAGCGGCCGTAGGCACGGATATGATCGCGTCCAAGCTTCTGCCAGCCTTGCTGGGGAAGATCTCCGCGGGCAACAGCGAGGAAAGTAGCGATGCGGGCCTCGGAGGCCAGCATGTCGTAACAGGCTTCGTGCAACTGTCCTTTCCCCGCCTCATATCCGATGGAAAGTAGCTGGCGGTGAGGATTCACCAGGAACGAGAAATCGGTTTCCTCCACCAGACGTCTCGCGGTCTCCTCGATGTCGTGCAAGAGTTCGGCGAGATTGCGCAAATTCCTGATCGCGTCGGGTAGCCGCGCTCGCAGCCGCTCCGCGAGCGCGGCGAGTTCTCCATTTCCGTCTAGCGCGGCCAGGGCGATTTGCAGACCTTCGGCGAATGGCAGAGCTGTGCCGCAGTTGAACGAGGCGGCATCTCGGTCGAGCGCAAGATGGGGAAGTGCGCGCAGCGGCGTGAATTCAGGCGATGCCCAGGGCAGATAGTCGCTCACAAGCGCGAGGATAGCCTCGACGCGGTGCAGTGTCTCCACCTGCCAGAAGCAATCGCGCTCGTGCGAAGACACCGGTGCGCCGGGCGCCGCGAGTGATGCCTGCGCGTCTGGCAGCCAGGCGATCCACTCATCGAGAGGAGCGGTGAGCGGTGGCATCTGCAATCGCGGAAGCCTCCCCGCGCAGGACTTCTCTTTCCGTAGTAAATGACTGCATGCATTCAGTCCGGAAAATAGCTGCCGGCCGAGCAAGGGCTGGCAGGCAAGCGAGCGCACTCCGGCGTGGAGCGCATATAGCGAAGCGGCAAAATTTCCGCTATCGACCGAAGAGACAAACGGGGCGCTGCCCAGGGGGCGCAGCGTTTGCGTGTCGTACCAGTTGTAGAGGTGGCCGCGCATTTTCTCCATCCGCTCAACCGTCGTAAGCGTGCGCATGGTCAGGCCGGAACACTCAGGAATTGTCAGGAAACCTAGCTCGCACGCAGCCTGGCGCGTATTGAGCAGCAAGCCAATGTTGGTGGGCGACACGCGCGCGGCTTCGCGCATGCCGTCCTCCATCACATTGTCGGGAATGAGGTAGTTGTGGCGCTCCGAACTGTACTCGCGAAAATAGCGCCAGATGAGCAGCGCGTGCGCCTCCAGAAAATCTCCATCGGAACGCGTGAGCCGCTGCTGCAAGTGGGGCGCGCGGTTGAGCAGCAGGGTAATGGGGCTGGCAAGCGCCCATAGTGTCAGGATGACCGCGGCGCAGGTGATTGCGGTGTGCAGCGGAGCCGTGAACCAGACCATCGCACCCAGCAAGAGTATGATCGCCGGCATGATGGCCAGATAGCGGTCCACTGACGCGCGCGTCGAGGATCCCATTTCGGTTTGCGCCGCGGTCTCCCACTCCAGCAAGCGCTCGCCGGTAATGAACCTCCGCACCAGAGAACGAGTGATGGCATCCAGGGCAAGTAGCGTTTCATGTGGAAGAAAGACCAGGTGGAGCAAAGCCACCAGAGATGCGCGCCAGAAGCCTTGCACGCTCTCGCTTACCTGTCCCTTGCGCTGGCTCAGCCCCGCGCGGACCAGTCCAAATCCCAGTTGCGCCAGGGTGGGAAAGAAAAGCAGCACGAGCGCAACGATCGTCCAATAAGCTGGCCCTCCGGGCAAGCCGCACCAGCCCGCAACAAAGAGGAGAAAAATAAATGGATCGACCAGGGAACGGCGCAGATTATCGAATATCTTCCAGCGTGAAACGCTTGAGATAGGATTGACCACACTTCGTCCGGACTCATCGGGCACGCGCGAGAACATCCACTGCGCAATTTGCCAGTCGCCGCGGACCCAGCGATGCTTGCGGCGGATGTAGGCGCTGTAGTGCGAAGGATAATCGTCAATAAGCTCGATATCGCTTACCAGGCCCGCGCGCGCATAGGCGCCCTCGATCAGGTCGTGGCTCAACAGGGAGTTGCGCGGGAACCTGCGGTCGAGCACGGCGTCAAGCGTCGCCACCTCATAAATGCCTTTCCCGGTGTAGATGCCGTCGCCGAAAAGATCCTGGTAGGCATCGGAGATGGCGCGCGTATAAAGATCGAAGCCGTTCTGGCCG
This sequence comes from Occallatibacter sp., assembly GCA_035642355.1. Lineage (GTDB taxonomy): Bacteria > Acidobacteriota > Terriglobia > Terriglobales > Acidobacteriaceae > Telmatobacter. The sequence goes on along the minus strand of DASQSP010000129.1, from coordinate 4,581 downwards.
GAGTAGATCGCCGCCAGCCACGAGCGCGCCGCGGACTGGACCGCAACCCCTATGCGCGGCTGCAGAATGGCGAAGCCAGAAGTTACGATGCGCAGCTTGGGATCGATGATCGCCTGATTGAGCGGATGGGCAATGGCTCCGGCGAGCCGCGCCGCCGTGCCATAGGGGAGCTGCGAATCGGAATCGAGAGTCAGGATGTAGCGGATCTGAGATAGAGCTTCAAGGCGTCCGGCCTTGATGGGGAATGCGTCATACGCGCCGCAAAGCAGCTTATTCAAGTCAAGCAGTTTGCCGCGTTTGCGTTCCCACCCCATCCATACACCTTGCCGCGTGTTGTAGATCCGATGCCGGTGCAGCAGCATGAATCCACCATTGCCGTGCGATGGGTATTTATTGTTCAACTCGCCGACAAGCTGGATGGCGAGGCTGACCAGCGGGTGCGAATCACGGTCGCGCGGTTTGCTCACCGAGTCGGCAAGATCGGTGAGCAGCGCAAAATGCAGGTTGCTATCGTGGTTGGCCAGATAGCGAACCTCGAGATCGGCGACCAGCTTGCGCACCTGCTGCTCGTTCAGGAGCAACGAAGGAACGGCCACCAGGGTGGCGCAGTCCGCGGGAATCCCAGCGCTGAAATCCAGCTTGGGCAACAGAGCGGGATCGAAGAAGGCCGTGATGGCGTTGTTGATCAGATCGGCCGCTGCCTGCGAGGCGGGGAGAAAAAGCAGGACGATCGCCGTGGCCAGCGTTAGTAGGCTTGAATAGACCGGAATGGTGGGAAACAGCGCCACAGCGATGATAAGGGGCGTAAGCATCTGAATGCCGCTGAGAAAGAAGTCCTCGCCATTCGTGCGCACGAAAGCACGCGCGCGCCAGCTCAGAGACGGATGGAAGCCCACGCGCTCGGCAAGCTGCGAGAAACCTTCGTCGAGAAGGTAATAGCCAACGTGTGCTTGCTTGCGCCGTACCCGCTCATCGGCCGATCGCGGTTGGCCGCCTTGCTGTGCCAACTCCAGCGCCTCTTGCGCTACTTGCATCTCCGAGTAGTCGGAGCGGCGGGCGACAAGCGCAATCCGCTTGCGATAGAGCTCGCGGCTCGCAAAGTCCATTTGCTCGAAGGTTCCCGACGGATCCTTGCGCAGATGGGCGTCGAAGACGATAAGCGGCTCAATCAGAAACGGCCAGTCGGCATTCGAGATAGACCGCAGGCTGCTGAGATAGGCCAGTAGCCTGGACGGGCTAGCCCTGCCGTGTACGTCCATCAGTTCCCGGGCCTCGTCCAGAAGCGTTTCCAGCAACACAAAGCCGAAGATCGTACCAATGCTCCATAACTCCTCGACGTTAAGCGGTTCGTGCGCCTGCAGAGCGTCGATAAAGGCGTTCAGGGTGAATGCGGAAAAGCTCCCCTCGACGGCATCGAAATAGGCGCGGGCCATGGCCGCTATGCGCGGCTCGTCACGCCCTGCTGCATTGACAAGGCGGGGCAGACGAGCCACGTCCCGCGGCTGGTCGGAGACCGCGGTAATAGTCGCGCGCAAGAGGCGATAGCTCGCGCCGAGTTCCAGCAGCGCAGCGCGTCGCTTGTTCAGATCCGCATCACTCGGAACCTCCGCTATGGACTGCCGGACAAGAATTTTCTCTAATTCCAGCAACGCTGCGCTGGCTGCGCGCACGCGATTCGGGAAAACGCCCATAGCCTTGGGTCGATGGATGACTTCCCACCTCTCCGCCGTTGCCGCGGCCAGGCGCAGGCGCTCCATCGCATCATTGCTCGGTAGGTCGTTTGTGTCGGAGATCGTCGCAACTTCGTTCATCGATTCCTCAACGGTAGCTGGCGGCTTGCATCTCGAACATTGCGGCGTAACGGCTTCCAAGCGCCATCAGTTGCTCATGGCTGCCCTCTTCCACCAGACGTCCGTTTTCGAGAACCACGATGCGATCGGCCATGCGGACAGTGGAAAATCGATGCGAAATCAGCAGGGCCATCTTGCCATAAGTCAGTTCGGCGAAGCGTGCAAAGACTTCGAACTCGCTGCGCGCATCGAGTGAAGCAGTTGGCTCGTCGAGGATGAGCAGTTGCGCATCGCGCAGGTAAGCGCGCGCCAGCGCCAGCTTCTGCCACTCGCCGCCCGACAAATCGACCCCGCCTTCGAAACGCCGGCCCAGCATCTGATCGTAGCCATCGCGGAGTCTCGCAACCACCTCGCTTGCCATGCTGCGTTCGGCGGCATATTCGATCTCATCCGGTGTGTGTTTCACCTGGATGCGTCCGACCGCTATATTCTCGCGGGCAGTCATTTCGTAGCGCATGAAGTCCTGAAAAATTACACCGGTCTCGGAGTGCAGGCTCGCCAGGTCGTATTCGCGCAGATCGACGCCGTCGAGCAGTATCTGACCTTCGCTGGGATCGTAGAGCCGCGTAATCAGCTTGACGATCGTGGTTTTGCCCTGGCCATTTTCGCCGATCAAAGCTACTCGTTCGCCGGGGCAGAGCGTGAAATTGAATCGATCGAGGACGCGGCGATTCGTACCCGGATAAGTGAACGAAACATTGCGAAATTCAAATCCGGTTTCAATCGGCCGCGGCGCCGGCAAACCATTGGGCTTCGATTTCACAGCCGGCTGCATCTCGAAAAAGGCCAGAAGATCGGTAAGGAATAGCGCCTGGTCAGCCACGCCGGAAGCGGTGGAAAACGCCTGCTGTATATTGCCCATGGCCTGCATGATTGCGGCGGTGATCAACGTCAAGTCGCCGATGCTATAGATCCCTTGAATAGCACGCAAGATGCTATAGGCGTAAGCACCGTAGTATCCAGACTGGCCCAGCATGGAAAGCACCGCACCCCACATGAACCTGCGGCGATTCAGGCTCACATTTTCCTTGTAGATGCGGTGCGAGAGCGCAGCGAAGCGATGGGTTAAGAACGAGCTCAGATTGAAAAGTTTGAGCTCCTTAGCCGCTTCTTTGCTGCCACCCACCTGGCGCAGGTAATCCATTTGCCTGCGAACGGAGGTCTGCCTGAAATTCTTCGCATAGGTGAGAAAGGCGAAATGGCTCTCCCCGAGAAACGCCGGAATAATGCCCGCGATCAACAGAAAGAGCAAAAGCGGCGAGTAGTACAGCAGCACAGACGAGAATGCGATGGCTGTGATGGTTTGCTGAATCAGGCGGCCCATCTGCTGAATCATTGCGAGCCTGTCGGTTGCTTGCACCCGTGCGCGCTCCAGCCGGTCATAGAAGACCGGATCCTCATACGCCGTGAGATCGAGAGCCGCGGCCTGCCGCATCACCTCCACGCTTACATGATGTGTGTAACGATCGGCGAGCAGGTTGTCGCAATAGTCCACCGCACGCGAGAGGATGCCTGTGAGCACCGCCAATCCTGCCTCCGCAACAACCAGCCACCAGAAATGCTCCGGCAGCGGCTGATGAAAGCGGATGCGATTCACGCCGTCGATGATGAACCGGGCGATGATTCCTATGCCAACCGGCAAAAAAGCGACAAAAATACGCAGAGCAACATTCCAGGACACGACCGCGGGGCCCGACTCCCATACGAACTTGAGCACAGGTGGGATGTTCTTGAGTGCGCGCACACGGTCTGCCCAGGCTCGACCGGCCTTCTCTTGCGGTCCAGACGGCTGTCCTGGAGAATTGCCGGCAGGCTGCTCTGAATCCGTAGTGAAAGCCATCTCTTCCTCTTTGGCCGCGGCTCGAATCGGGGTTTTGTCGAGAACGCACGCCGATGATTCCGGAACCAAGGAGGTGGTGAAGGGATCAAGAGTGCTGCGAAATATCCGCGAAGGCGGAGTTCTCTAAATCTTCTGTACCTCTTCAGATGCCGGGCGTGCGTGCTGCGTTGTTTTGAAAGGAGATTTCATCGCATTCGGAGTTGGCCGATGTGCTGACGATGAGCCTGCCGTTCCGCGTCAACCATGCGGGCAGACGCCTTGGCCCTAACGCAACGGCTCCGCGTCATCGGGCTTGAATCCGGCCTTTGCCATGCCTCTTTGCGCCTCGGGATTTTTCATGAAGGTCTCCCACACAAAGCCCGTGCGCGCATTCTCCGCCATCAGCATGGTGATACCTGTGTCGATGCCGATCGCATCCGTGTCGTACCACTCTGTCAGCGGATTGAACGCATCCACATACCCGTATCGGCCCCAGGCATTCGGATAATGATCGTGAATAGTTTTCAGAACCCGCAAGGTCTCGCTCGGCAAGAACGGCAGCGAGCCGCCCGCTGCGGAGGGCACAATAGTGCCGTCGATTGGCCCCATCGCCGGCGGCCCGCCCCACGCTACATAGCCATGCACCGAGTCCGATGCGGTAACTCCCCACAGAGCATTGCTATAGTCCGGGAACATCACGTTAAGTTCGACGCAGAAGCGGCGATGGACGTCGGTTGCCGTGATCGAGTTCTGAAAGTAGTTTGTAAAGCGGTCGTGCTTTCCGCGAAAGTCAAACCATGCCTGCGAGTATTGATGGACAAACAGCGGCGCGAACGAGCCGATATAACGCAATCCGTCATATTCAAAGATGGTTCGCTTCCAGGCCAGCCATGCCGCGGGATCCAACGGATG
>DASQSP010000128.1:0-20116 GCA_035642355.1 Occallatibacter sp. | reverse complement strand
CAGAATCGCGTTGAGAACCTGAAGGTTGCTAAGTCGAACATTGCCCCGCTGTATCGGCAATCTGCCCTTGATCCGCTCATACTGCTCCGATGTGATCTCCATTGAAAGCAATTATAGCATAGTTAGTGTTAACAGGCCCTAGCAAATGCTTTGCAGCGAAACCTGATGCAAATATCCAATAGTTCGTTGACGTACGCGATCTTCGCTTGAGCGAGTCCTGTAAGTTGATTGCGATTAGCTCGCTGGCCCTCTTTCAGACACTCCCGCGCGTATTTCGTGCGCTCCTCGGCGGAAAAGGATGGAAGCTGCTCGGCCAACCTAAATACTTTATGATTGAGCAATTTCTTGGCTTTCAGCTCTCGAGAACCGGAAGAATAAGAAGTTCCGAAAAACCGTACCTCCGCTGCCTGAATATCTTTGACGATATTCCAGAGTTCTCGATCTTCGATCGCAACTCCGCCCAGAACTCCATACGGGGATGCCCCAGAATCGTAGCCGCTCTCATCAACGAACAGAAAGTATGCCATTCGGGCCTTTAATCACCTGATCGCTGAATATTACTCCTCGCCGATGTCCTCGTTCCAAATCTCCGGATACTCGGCGATGAAGGCTTCGAGAAGCTCGCGGCATTCGTGGCTATCCAGATCGATGACCTCGACGCCGTTCTCGCGCAGCCAGTCAAGGCCACCGGCGAAGGAGCGGCTCTCGCCCACCACCAGCGTGCCGATGCGGAACTGGCGCACCAGGCCGCTGCAATACCAGCAGGGCGCGAGCGTGGTCACCATCACCAGGTCGCGGTAGCTCTGCTGGCGACCGGCGCGGCGAAAGGCATCGGTCTCGCCGTGAACGCTGGGGTCGCTCTGCTGCACGCGGCGGTTGCGGCCGCGGCTCACCAGCTTGCCGCCACGGGTAAAAATCGCAGCTCCAATGGGAATGCCGCCCTCGGCGCGTCCCCGCCGCGCCTCATCCAGCGCGACTGCGAGCATGGCGTCGTACTGCGCTCTGCCGGTCAGCTTTTCTGCCTGGATATTTGGTAGTGGGTCAGTTTGCGACAACCCATCCCTCCGGGGCTAAAGCCCCATATCATTTTGCGACGCATACAGCACGACTGAAGTCGTGCCCTTTCACGACGGTTTCAAACTGACCCGCTACCGGGTATTTGTGTCCACTTGCTTCGATCATACGGGATGGGAACCCCGGCCGATTTCGCGGCACAGCGCCTGCGAGGACACTTCGCAACCTTAAGAATTGTTAAGCGCAGTCGCTCCGGCATTCCCAGCGCGGCCGTGCTAACTCATTGAATTATCGAGCGGTGCATCCTGCGCAATGCGGAGATTCAAGATGCACGGACGCGCCGCCTGCTTCGCCAAGCCATCCTCAACCGTAGACTGCCTTGACTTTGAGCGCGCTCAAAGTTGTACGTTGGGATTATGCAGAACGCGGGATACACCATTCGAAGCATGGCAGAGCGGTGCGGAATGACCGCGCACACGCTTCGCTACTACGAGCGCGTGGGGCTGATCCAGCCGGTGGGGCGCGCGCGCAACGGTCACCGCCGCTATTCCGATGCCGACGAGGCGTGGATCCATTTTCTGCACTGCATGCGCGCCACCAGCATGCCCATTCGGGAGATGGCCCGCTACGCGGAGCTGCGCGAAGTGGGCGACGCCACCTCGGAAGAGCGGCGCAAGATTCTCGAAGATCACCAGGCAGGGATTGCCGCCCAGATTGTGGAGCTGCAGCGGGCGCACGCCCTGCTGACCCACAAGATCGCCAACTACAAGGCAATCGAGCAGCGCATCCGCATCGACAGACCGGCACTGCACGAGCCGGAAGTGGTTCGCGAGCTCGAACCCGTCGGCTAGGTCTCTGACCGCGTGAATTTGTAGTGGTTGAGGTTCGTGGTATCCCAGGTTAGGCGCAAAAAACAAAAACGCGCCGAACCTGGGGCACCCAAATTTTGGTACAACAACAAGCGGTCAGAGACCTAGAGTCCGCTCCTCCTGGTCTTCAGCGCGACTTCAGCACGCCGCCGGGAACGCAGATACCGTATCCCGCCTTGCACCTGCTCGAGTACGATGGCTGCATGGGCCTTGGCCCAGGAGGTTCCCTGTGGCAGACAAGACGAATACGCGTCTCACGCCTCTTACTCCTCTCACTCCCACTCCCCAGCAGGAACTTGCACCCGACCAGCAGACACTGGAACTGGAGCCTTTGACGGCCCCGGCAAATGGCTCGCGCTTCAGCCGCCACTCGTTCCTCTCCGGCCTCAGCGCCACCGGCCTACTGGCCGGCACCGCTCCATTGGTTGCAGCCGCGCCCGCGATTGCGCCCGCGGAAGAAGAGACCGACGCTGCCGGAACCACCACGGTCACGCTGCGCATCAACGGCAAGGACTACACGCTGCGCGGCCTGGATACGCGCGCCACGCTGCTCGACACGCTGCGCGAGCGCATCCACCTGACCGGCACCAAGAAGGGCTGCGATCACGGCCAGTGCGGCGCATGCACGGTGCATGTCAACGGCCGCCGCGTGAACAGTTGCCTCTCTTTCGCCGTGATGCACGAGGGCGACGAGATCACGACCATCGAAGGCCTCGGCCAGCCGGGCAATCTGCACCCCATGCAGGCCGCTTTTGTGGAGCACGACGGCTACCAGTGCGGCTATTGCACCAGCGGACAGATCATGAGCGCCGCGGCTCTGCTCAAGGAGCCCATCGGCCCCAGCGAAGAAGACGTCCGCCACGCCATGGCCGGCAACATCTGCCGCTGCGGCGCATATTCCAATATTGTTGCCGCGGTGCGGCAGGTGCGGGCGCAAGCCTGAGGGAGCAACCCAATGCAGACTTTCAGCTACACAAAAGCCTCCAGCGTGGACAAGGCGCTCAGCGGCGCCGCGCAGGCCAAGTTCATCGCCGGCGGCACCACGCTGGTGGACCTGATGAAGTTGAGCGTCGAGCAGCCCAAGGAGCTGGTCGATATCAACCTGCTGCCGCTGGACAAGATTGAACCGCTGCCGGATGGCGGCCTGCGCATCGGCGCGCTGGTGCGCAACTCCGACCTTGCATGGAACGCCGACGTGAAGGCGCACTACACGGTGCTGTCGGAGGCGCTGCTTTCCGGGGCATCGCCGCAGTTGCGCAACATGGCCACCACCGGCGGCAATCTGCTGCAGCGCACCCGCTGCGCCTACTTCCGCGAGCCCAGCGCGGGCACGCCAGGCGGCTACGCCTGCAACAAGCGCATGCCGGGAACGGGTTGCGCGGCGCTTGAGGGCTATCACCGCACCCACGCCATTCTGGGCGTCAGCGATCACTGCATTGCGACGCATCCCTCCGACATGTGCGTGGCCCTGGCCGCGCTTGAAGCGGTGATTCATGTCGAAGGGCCGAAGGGCAAGCGCACAATTCCCTTCGCCGGCTTCCACAAGCTGCCCGGCGACACGCCGAACATCGAGAACGCGCTGGAGTCGGATGAGTTGGTCACCTATGTTGACCTGCCCAGGCCCGTTGACGGCGCGCGTTCGACGTATCTCAAGCTGCGCGACCGCGCCAGCTACGAGTTCGCGCTGGCCTCGGCCGCGGTAGTGGCAAAGGTCGAGAGCGGCCACATTCGCTATGTGCGCGTGGCCCTGGGCGGCGTGGGAACCAAGCCTTGGCGCTCGCACGAAGCAGAAGCCGCGCTGCTGGGCAAATCCGCCGACACCGCGACATTTCAGAAAGCTGCCGCAGCCGCGCTGGCCGCGGCCAAACCGCGCACCGGCAATGCCTTCAAGGTCGAATTGGCCAAGCGCTGCGTGGTGCGCGCGCTCAAGCTCGCAACCGCGTAACGAGGTGAATCCGATGGCGACACAAGTGAATGCACAAACGCCCGGTGCCGTTGGCAAGGCCACGCCCCGCATCGACGGGCCGCTCAAGACCACCGGCTCCGCGCAATACGCCGCGGACTTCCACTTCGAGCGCATGGCGCACGCCGTGCCGGTCAACGCCTCCATCCCCAACGGCCGCATTCGCGGCATCGATGCAAGCGCGGCCGAGCAGATGCCTGGCGTGCTGCTGGTGATGGATCACGGCAACATCGGCCCGCTCTATCGCACCGCGCCCGACGACGGCACCAGCAGCGAGGTGCGCGCCGCCTTTGAAGACGATATTGTCCGCCACTGGGGCCAGCACGTCGCCGTGGTCGTCGCCGAGACGCTGGAACAGGCAACAGCCGCGGCCGCGGCGGTGAAAGTGGACTATGAGCCGCAGGCCGCCGACCTGCGCACCACGCTGATCGACGACAAGGGCCCGCGCAAAACCGGCTCCAGGCGCGGCGATGCCGATGCCGCCTTTGAGTCCGCGCCGGTCAAGCTCGACGCCACCTACATCACGCCCGTTGAAACGCACAATCCCATCGAGCTGCACGCATCCGTCGCGGTGTGGGACGGTGATCGCGTCACGCTCTACGAGACCTCGCAGGGCGTGGTGAATCATCGCGCCGTGATGGCGCAGGTGCTGGGCCTGCCCATCGAGAATGTCCGCGTGGTCACGCGCTTTTTGGGATCGGGCTTCGGCGGCAAGCTGTTCCCGTGGCCGCACACGGCGATGGCCGCGGTCGCCGCGAAGCGCCTCAATAGGCCCGTCAAGCTCTCGCTTGATCGCCGCATGATGTTCTCGACCGTCGGCTACCGGCCGCGCACCGAGCAGCGTCTCCGCCTGGGCGCAACCAGGGAGGGCAAGCTGCTGGCGCTGCGCCAGGACTATGTGAACCTCACCTCGCAGCTCGATGAGTTCAACGAAAACTGCGGGGAAGCCACGCCTTATCTTTATAGCGTCGCCAACCTCACCGTGACCGGCGGCATGGTGCGGCGCAACGTGGGCGCGCCCATGTACATGCGCGGCCCCGGCGCGGTGCCCGGACTCTACGGACTTGAGTCCGCGATGAACGAGCTTGCCGATAAGCTCAAGATCGATCCACTGCAACTGCGCATCCTCAACGACGCGGAAAAAGACGAGAGCACCGGCAAGCCGTTCTCGTCGCGCCATCTGCGCGAGTGCTTTGAGGTCGGCGCGAAGAAGTTCGGCTGGGAGAAACGCACCGCGGGCATCGGTTCCATGCGCCGCGATGGCAAGATACTCGGCTGGGGACTGGCTGGCGCGAGCTGGGTAGCGCTGTGCCTTCCCTGCACGGCCAACGTCGAGTTCTGCGCCAACGGCCGGCTGTGCGTGCGCTGCGGGACGCAGGACATCGGCACCGGCACGTACACCGTCTTTGCGCAGTTGCTGAGCGAGAGGACTGGCCTGCCGCTCGATCGCATCGATGTGATCCTCGGCGACAGTGCCCTGCCCGATGGACCCATGTCCGGCGGCTCGATGGTCACCGGGTCTGTGCTCGACGCCATCGCAAAAGGCGCCGACGGCGCAATCGACAAATTGCAAATGCTCGCCGCATCGACGGAAGGTTCGCCGCTGTTGAACGTCAAGGCCGAAGAGATCGCGTTCACCGGCGGCCGCATCCACAAGAAGACAGATGCGCCCGGCACGGGCATCGACTTCACCGATCTGCTCAAGCTCGCGCATCTGAACGGCATCAACGCCGACGGCAAGACGCTGCCCTCGTGGGAGGACCCCAAGGCCAAGGGCGTTTCGCTGCACTCCTACGGCGCGCAATTTGTTGAGGTCGAGTTCGACCCCGGCATTGCGCGGCTGCGCGTGAGCCGCACGGTCACGGTGATCGACGCGGGCCGCATCATCAACCCGCGGGCGGCGGCCAACCAGATTGCCGGCGCGGTGGTGATGGGCGTGGGCATGGGCATGCTCGAGGAGACCATCTACGACCAGCGCAGCGGCCAGCCCATCAACGGCAGCATGGCCGACTACCTGATGGCCACCTGCGCCGACGCGCCGCAGATCGACGTTGAGTTTCTCAACTATCCCGACCCGGCGATGGGCGAGTATGGCGCACGCGGCGTGGGCGAGATCGGACTCGCCGGAGTGGCCGCGGCCATCACCGCCGCGGTCTATCACGCCACCGGCGTGCGCGTGCGCGAGCTGCCGGTGCGCATCGAGAACCTGTTGCAGTCGCAGCTTGCCGAGGCCTGACGAGCACATGACCAGCCTGGAACACATCTTGCCGCTGTGGCATGAGCTTGAAAGCGCGGGGGCGGAGTATGTGCTGGCAACGGTGGTCGCGGTCGAGGGCTCAAACTATCGCCGACCCGGCGCACGCATGCTGCTGGCGCAGGATGGCCGGCGCGCGGGCACGGTGAGCGGCGGATGCCTCGAAGCGGAGGTAGCGCGGCGCGCGTGGTGGCTCACCGCAAACGGGCCGGTTGTCGAGCGCTACTCCACCATCGATGATGACGGCGACATGCCTTACGGCTCAGGCTGCGGCGGCGCGGTGTTTCTGCTGCTCGAAAGGCGAGCCACCGCGGCGCCTCTGCTCTCCGCTCTTGAATCCGCATTTCAGATGCGCGCGCCGCTGGCCATTGCCACGGTTCTCGCTGGTCCTCATATCAGTAAGCGGGCATTCGCTCCATCGGCGGACCGGAACGAATCGGAGTTGGCGCGTCTGGCTCGGCGTGCGCTCATGCAATGCGCCTCGTTCGAGCAGTCCATCGAGCTCAACGACAAACTGGCGCGTGTTTTTGCCGACTATCGCGCCGCGCGGCCCGGTCTGTGGATCTTCGGCGCAGGAGACGATGCGAGACCGCTGCTGGCGCTTGCGCGCGAGCTTGGCTGGTTTGTCGCCGTTGCCGATGGCCGCTCCAATCTCGCCACGCGCGAGCGCTTCACGGCTGCCGATGAAGTCCGCGTGCTCTCCATCGGCGATTGGCCTAATGCCGAGGCGCAGCATTTTTCTCCGCGCGCCAGCGACGCAGCTATCGTGATGACACACAGTTTCGAGCAGGATTCACGCATCCTTGCCACACTGCTGGCGCACGAAACGCCGCTGGCGTATATCGGCGTGCTGGGCCCGCAGCGGCGCACGCGCGAGTTGCTCCTGGAGGCGGCGCGGCTGCTGCATCTTCCGCCGACAGACGAGCGCGTTGACCGCTGGCTGGCCCATCTGTATGCGCCCACCGGCCTCGACCTCGGCGCGGAGACGCCGCCCGGCATCGCGCTCTCGATTCTCGCTGAGATTCAAAAGGTTCTCAACGAAGGAACAGGCCGGCCGCTGCGCGAAGTGCGCGCCATGAAACTGGCCGCGGCAGTTTTCTAGTCATGCCGCCTTGTTCGCGAGGTGCGCTTCCAGCACTTCGAGAAACTTTGCGAGCCACATCGGGTGCGCCGTCCACGCAGGCCCGGTGACAAGATTGCCATCCACGCACGCATCGCTGAAATCGAGCTTCACAAACGTGCCGCCCGCCAGTTCCACCTCAGGAGCGCACGCAGGATACGCATTCAGCTTGCGCCCCTTGAGCACGCCGGCAGCGGCCAGCAACTGCGGCCCGTGGCACAGCGCGGCGATGGGCTTGCCCGCCTTGTCGAAATGCCGAACGATGTCCAGCACCTGCGCATTCAGGCGCAGATACTCCGGCGCACGCCCGCCAGGCACCACCAGGCCATCGTAGCCGGCAGCCTTCACGTCGTCGAATGTCGCATTGAGCGTGAAGTTGTGTCCGCGCTTCTCTGTGTAGGTCTGGTCGCCCTCAAAGTCATGGATTGCGGTTCGCACCTGCTCGCCCTTCTTCTTGCCAGGGCAGACCGCATCGACCGTGTGGCCCACCATCTGCAGCGCCTGAAACGGGACCATGATCTCGTAGTCCTCAACAAAATTGCCGGCCAGCAGCAACAGCTTGGCTGTCTTCATCGCAAGCAACTCCCCTCGCAGAATTCGTAAAGCGCGCACCGCTCTTCCGTTCCAGTATCGCCCCAAATGAATGCCGCGAGCTGCATCGAGCGATGAATTTCATTGATTCGATCGATGACGCGAAAGCGCGAGCCGATGCACGGATTGAGCGCTTCAACTACGCCTCAACACGGGCCGCACAGGGCCGTACAATCGCTGCATGGCTTCCCCGCTCGACGCGCTCAACGCCCGCATTGTGGCCTGCGCACTGTGCCCGCGGCTGCGTACGTATGACGCCGAAGTGGCGCGGGTGCGGCGCCGCGCCTACCTGCACTGCGAATACTGGGGCCGGCCCGTGCCCTCTTTCGGCGACCCCAAGGCACGCGTGCTGGCGCTGGGCCTGGCGCCGGGCGCGCACGGCTCCAACCGCACGGGCAGGCCATTCACCGGCGATGGATCGGGAAATTTTCTCTACCCGGTGCTCTATGACGCCGGCTTCGCATCGCAACCGCAGGCCACTTCCCGCGACGACGGCATGAAGCTGCATGGAATGTGGATCTCATCTGTTGGCCGCTGCGCGCCGCCCGGCAACAAACCCACGCCGCAGGAGTTGCGCAACTGCGCGCCCTGGCTCGATGAAGAGATCAAGCTGCTGCGCCATCTTCGCGTCGTTGTCTGCCTCGGGCGCATCGCCTTCGATGGACTGCTGGGCCATGCGCAGCGCAACGGACAGATCAAATCGCGCGCGAGCTTCAACTTCAGTCACGGCGCAGAGTACACGCTGCCCAGCGGTTTGCACATGCTCGCCAGCTTTCATCCGTCGCTGCAAAACACCAACACGGGCAAGCTCACGCGGCCCATGTTCCTCCAGGTGTTTCAGCGTGCCCGCGCACTCGCTGAGCTCTGAATGCGCGCGTAGAATGGACTCTTTTCTATGGATGACTTCTCCAAAAATATTCTGAAAGAACGTGTGAGCCAGGTGCCCTATCCATGAAATATCCTCACCGCTTCATGAGTGGGATAGGAAATGCCCGAAGAGCCGCCGGTTGCGGTTCGGCGTTTCCCACCCATCCACGATAAGACTGTGGATGGATGGGGCACGGTGGATTTGCGGCTATTTTATGAGTGGGCCAGGCGCCGAGCGGAGATTGCGAGCTTTCGTCATGAAAGCTGGAGCGGGAGACGGGGATCGAACCCGCAACCAACGGCTTGGGAAGCCGCTACTCTACCATTGAGCTACTCCCGCTTCGTAGGAAATTATACGCTGCCAGTGTGAGGCTGTGCGCGCGCAGATTTCCGGCACGCTTCGCTGCATTGCCCGACGCGGCGGGGATCTGCGGTTGCTCTTTGCTTTACATCGCCTCCGGGCTCTCTATGCCCAGCCAGCCAAGCACCGTCACCAGCTCACGCAGTACCACCGCTGCCGTCGCCAGCAGCAGCGTCTTCCGCGCCGCGTTGTCTTCTGTCAGGATGTGATGCTTGTGGTAGAAGTTGTTGAACTCCTGCGCCAGTTGGAATGCATGCTTGGCCAGATACGCCGGCTCCGACGTGGCAATCGTCTGCTCCAGCACTGCCGTGCGCCGCCCCGCGCGCAGCCATGTGGCCCAGATGTCTTCGGCGTCGTCGCCTGAAAGAAACGGCGCGACATCCATCGCGGCAAACTCCTCGAGCACCGCATCCGGCGTCGTCTCCGCCTTGCGGAAAATGTTCCGCGCGCGCACCACGGCGTACTGAATGTACGGCCCCGTCTCGCCCTCAAAGCTCAGCGCATCCTTGAAGTCAAACGCGATCACGGAATTCCGCGTGTACTTGAGCATGAAGTAGCGCAGCGCCCCAATCGCAATCTGCCGCGCAATCAGCAGACGTTCAGCTTCATCGCGGCCCGTTTGGCGTTTGGTCACTTCTTCGAGCGTCGCGGCAATCAGCTTATCGATCAGGTCGTCGGCTTTCACGCCGAAGCCCCTGCGCCCGCTTACTTCGATGTAGGCTTTTTTCTTGTCTTCGGACGAGACTTCGTACCCGAGATCCTCCGCACACCGCGGCGTCAGCGCCACCATCTCATAGCTGAAGTGCGTATAGTGGTCGGCCTCCGCCGTGTGGCCCATGCCGCGCAGCGCCTGAATCACATTGGCCTGCGGATCGCTCTGCCGTGCGTCAATCACGTTGTAAATTGCCTGCGCCCCGCCAAAGTGCGGATGGTGCGCATCGCCCTGCTCTGCTGAAATCCAGCAGGTGTGCGCAGGATAAGTGAAGAATTCTTTGTAGCCGAAATCCTTGCCCAGCAGGCCAAACTTCCAAAGGTGATAGGCAATGTCCTTGCCCACATACGTGACCGTGCCATTGGATCTGACGATGACCTTTGCATCTTCGTCAGGTTCCTTCGATGGCGGAACAGGTGCATCTTCGCCTTCGGGTCGAGAATCGTAATCCGCATGTCCATCTTCGCTCTTTACCTTACCGTCACCTCCTGCAGCCCGATTAGCTTGTTTGAGAATCGAACTCGGTGGCCGCGTCATGACCCAGCAACCTGCATTCTTTCCTCTTGTTTCCTTATAGAGCACACCCGTCTGCTTCAACTGCTCAAAGGCCAGCGCCCAGAAATTCAGGTGCAGAATCTCGCTCTCGCGCGGCAGAAAATCGTATTCGATGTCCAGCCGCAGCATCGTCTCCAGATGCCGCTTCAGCACCGCCGTCGAAATCAGCTCGGCAATTTCGGACTCATCGTTATTTCCCAGTTCAATCTTGTGCAAATAGTCTCTACGAATCAACTTCCAAACTGCGCCTTGATTGATTGGAGGCTGATCCTCATCTTGATATTTCTTCGACACTTCCGCATATAAATCCCAACATTCAAAATCAATGCGTCGGCCGCTCTTTTCGACATCCGCAATCCAAGCTTCAACTTGTGGAGCGGAACGTAGATTCCGCAGATGAAATAACCCCACCACCACATCCGCCACCTGCACGCCGGTGTTGTCGATGTAGTTCTGCACTGTGACGCGCTGGCCCGCCGCGCGCAGCAAACGCACAAACGTGTCGCCCAGAATCGCATTGCGCAGGTGCCCAATGTGCGCCGCCTTGTTGGGATTGATGCTGGTGTGCTCCACCAGCGAATGGACACCACCTGCGGTGGGGCAAGTCGTCGGGTGCCCCACCTTCGCGACGTCTTTGTCTTCGTCGCTAAGGTGGGAGTCCGACTCCGCGACTCGCTTTACAGCCGCCCCGCGATCCAACCGCGCGTTGATGTAGCCCGCGCCGGCAATCTCAAACGAGGCGAACCCCTCCACCGCGCCCAGCGCTTCCACAATCTCTGTCGCAATCATTTTCGGCGCCTTGCGCAGTGTGCGCGCCAGTTGCAGCGCGATGGGCGTGGCCAGTTCGCCAAACTGCAACTCCGGCGGCGTCTCCATCGGAATCGACTCGACTGCCAGTTCGTACTTCGCCTTCAGCACCTCTTTCAGGCGCGCCTCCAGCCGGTCTTTCAGTTCCAGATACACGTTGAAATGCCTCAAAATACCTTGATTTTCAAGGCGATTCTAACAGAGTACGCCGCGCACGCAGGTTTGACGCTGCCGCCAATGGCCCCTAGAATCGAAGGGAAGATTGCGAAAAGATTTCAGCCTGCCGCTTGGGCGAATTCCCCGCGACAACCCACGCATGACCGACTCCGCGCCCAGCCCGAACCGGTTCTATCTCACCACGCCCATCTATTACGTGAACGCGCGCCCGCACCTGGGCCACGCCTACTCCACCATCGTGTGCGACGCCATTGCCCGCCGCAAGCGCGCCCTCGGCATCGACACCTGGTTCCTCACCGGCACCGACGAGCACGGGCAGAAGATCGAGCGCTCGGCCGCGTTGGCCGGCCGCTCTCCGCGCGAGTTTGCCGACGCCATCAGCGCGGAGTTCCGCGGCCTGTGGGATCAGCTAGGTCTCACCTACGACGATTTCATCCGGACGACATCCGAACGGCATATTCGAGGCGTGCAGAAATTGTTCGCGACGTTGCAGGAACGCGGCTACATTTACAAAGGCTCCTACACCGGCCAATACTGCGTGAGCGACGAAGCGTGGGTCGATGTCGCTCCGGGCGCGCCGTGCCCAGACTGCGGCCGCATCACCGAGACTGTGAGCGAAGAAAACTACTTCTTCAAGCTCTCGGCCTTTGAGCGCAGGCTGCTCGAGTTCTACGACGCCAACCCCGGCTTTATGCAGCCGGAGTCAACACGCCGCGAAGTAATCTCCTTTGTCCGCAGCGGCCTCAAGGATCTCTCCGTCAGCCGCGCCAGCTTCACCTGGGGCATTCCCGTGCCCGGCGACGAAAATCAGGTGGTCTACGTCTGGCTCGACGCGCTCGCCAACTACATCACCGCGCTCGGCTACGGATCGGATGCGCCCGAAGATCAGGAGCGTTTCAAGAAGTTTTGGCCCGCGGACCTGCACCTCATCGGCAAGGAGATCAGCCGCTTCCACTGCGTCTATTGGCCGGCGTTCCTGATGGCTGCGGGCATTCCGCTGCCGCGCTCGGTGCGCGCCAACGGCTGGCTGCTGTTCGATCAGGGCAAGATGTCCAAGTCGCGCGGCAACATCGTGCGCGCGGAGACCGTTCAGGCGGTTCTCGGCTCAGATGCGCTGCGCTACTTCCTGCTCCGTGAAATTCCCTTCGGACAGGACGGCAACTTTTCGTTTGATGCGCTGGTGCAGCGCTACAACGGCGACCTCGCCAACGGCTACGGCAACCTCGTGAGCCGCGTGGTCAACATGGTGCACAAATACTTCGACGGCGTTGTGCCCGCCGCCGGCGCGGAGACCGCGTCCGAGACCGCGCTGTGCGCCCACGCCGAACGCGCCATCGCGGAGTTCGCGCCGCTGTTTGACGATTTGAACTTCTCCGAAGCGCTCAAATCTCCGTGGCTCTTAGTCGCCGAGACCGACGGCTACCTCACCGCCAACGCGCCCTGGAAAAAGCCCGTCGACCGCTCCGATGAAGAGCATGCCGCGCTGCAAGCGCGGGTGCTGGCAACCGCTGCAGAGACCATCCGAATCGTCACCGCGCTCGTCTATCCCATCCTGCCCGATGCCGCCGCCAAAGTGTGGCTCCAACTCGGCCTCGGCGACATTCAGGACGCGGCAAAGCAATCGTTTCTCACTCACGTCGCGTGGGGCGGCCTCAAGGCCGGCACTCGGTTCAGCGAGCCCGCGCCGCTGTTTCCACGCGCGGAGAAGGACGCCGTGGAGCGCATGATTGCGCTCGAAGAAGAGAACAACAAATCGGTGATTGAGGCCGCCGGCGGCCCGCAACAACCCCAGGCCGATGCGCTCACGACGCCTTCAGCGCCGGCCGCAAAGATCAAGTCAGAGAGAAAAATCATGGAAGAAACCAAACCCGCACCGCACACTGAATCTGCCGCCGCGCCGGCAACTGCACGGACTTCTGCACCTGTTGCGTCCGTCGGGCTCGTCGCATCTCAAGAGTCTGCCCCACCGCAGATGGCGGTACCGCAGGTGCCAACCGAGGAAAAGCCGTTCATCACCATCGACGACTTCGTCAAAATCGATCTTCGCGTGGCGCAGATTCTGGTCGCCGAGCGCGTGCCCAAGGCCGACAAGCTGCTTCGCATCGAGGTCGATCTCGGCTACGAGAAGCGCCAGATTCTCGCCGGCATCGCACAATACTACGAGCCGGAGAAACTTGTAGGGCGAAAGATCGTCATTGTCGCGAATCTCGCTCCGCGCAAGATGCGCGGCCTGGAGTCGAATGGCATGCTGCTGGCGGCCTCGCTACCCGAGGGCAACCCCGTGCTCGCAGGCTTTCTTGAAGAAGTTCCGCTCGGAGCGCGGCTCAAGTAGCGCGCTTGGCGCAACGGAATCCATACACATTAATCGTGCTATCCTTACACATTCGGGAGCGCGCCATGAGAACCAACATCGAGATCGACGACAAGTTGATGCGCCAGGCGATGAAAGCCACCGGCGCCTCCACCAAGAAGGCCGCGGTAGAGCTCGCGCTGCGCAAAGTGGTTCAGTTCAAGGCGCAGACCGGCATCAAGGACCTGTTCGGCAAGATTGCCTGGCGCGGGCCCGACGACGACTGGTTCGCCTCCGACGAGGAGATTTTCGAAAAACGCCGCCTTGCAGCGCAGAAAGCCGCCAGCAGCCAGCCCGCTCCCGAGAAGAAAGCCGCTCGAGCAGCGGGCAGCAGACGCGGTTGACCGATGGTGATCGTCGACTCCTCCGTGCTCATTGAATACCTCGGAGGCCGCTCCAGTCCCGGGACGGAATGGCTGCGCCGCCAGCGTAACTTCCGCCACGTCGGCATTACCAATCTGGTCCTTGCTGAAGTCTTGCAGGGAGTACGCGATAACAGAGCATTCCTTGCAACCGAGAGCGCGCTCAACCGCTTTGTCTTCTTTGAAATCGGAACCAGGGAGCTCGCCATTCGTTCGGCATCGAACTATCGCACTCTTCGCGCCGCAGGGATCACGATTCGCAGCACCATCGATTGCCTGATTGCTACTTTCTGCATTGAATCCGGCTACCAGCTTCTCCACCACGACAGTGACTTCGATTATTTTGAAGCTACCCTGGGCCTGTGCGTTCTCCACCCGTCAGAGCCTCAATAAGTTCGTGACCAAACAGCGCTCCCTCGCGCACTCTCGGAGGCTCTTGCTTTGCTGATCGACTCCCACGCTCATCTCGACAGCCCGCGCTACGCCGATGATCGCGCAGCGATGCTCGCTCGCGCCAAGGAATCCGGCGTTGGGGCCGTGCTTTCGATCGGCATCGGCGAAGGGCCGGCCGAGATGCATCAGGCTCTCGACCTCTGCCGCCAGTTCAACGGCCAGCCCGGCATACCGCGCCTCTTCGCCAGCGCCGGCATCTATCCGCACAACGCGCCGGAAGCCGATGAAGCCGCGCTCACCAAACTTGACCGCCTGCTCGCCGAGCCCGAGGTCATTGCCTGCGGCGAGATCGGCTTCGACTACTACCACGACGGTGCGCCGCACGACTTGCAGCGCGAAAAACTTATCGTCCAACTCGAAATCGCCGCGGCCCGCAAGCGCCCCATCCTTATTCACTGCAGGCCAAAGGATGGGGAACACGACGCATGGGACGATCTTTTCCTCGTCCTGGAAGAGCATTGGCGACCCACCGGCTTAGGCGGCATCATGCACTGCTTTGGCGCCGGTTGGGATCAGGCACGCCGGTCGCTCGACCTCGGCTTTCTCATCTCCTTCGCCGGCAACCTGACCTACCCCAAGGCCCAGCCCCTGCGCGACGTGGCGTCAAAGCTCTCGCTCGACGCCGTTCTTGTCGAAACCGACGCTCCCTGGCTCACCCCAACACCAGACCGTGGCAAGCGCAACGAGCCCGCCTTCGTCACCCGCACCGCCGCCGCGCTGGCGGAATGCCTCGGCGTCTCGCCCGAGGAAGTGGCCGGGGGCACCACCAAAAACTTCGTCCGGCTCTTTCATCTCCCCGCGGACGTGGGAAACTGGTAGAGGCACAGGCCGCAGGATCGGGGGACACATGGCCCAGGAAAATTCGTTCGACATCGTCAGCAAAGTTGACCTGCAGGAAGTTCGCAACGCCATCGACCAGGCGCTCAAGGAAATTCACCAGCGCTTCGACCTCAAGGACTCCCACTCCGAGATCGCCATGGAAGGCAACGACGCCATCCAACTGGCCTCGGCCAACGAGTACAAGCTCGAGGCCATCAAGGAGATCCTTGGCCAAAAGATGGTGAAACGCGGCGTCTCGCTCAAGAATCTTACTTACGGCAAGCTCGAGCCGGCCGCCGGTTCCAGCGTCCGCCAGAAGATCAGCCTGCAGCAGGGCATCCCTGTCGAGAAGGCGAAGGACATCGTCCGCATCGTCAAGGACTCGAAAAAGAAGGTGCAGGCCAGCATTCAGGGCGATACTGTGAGAATATCCGGCAAGGACCGCGACGAGCTGCAGGCCATCATGTCCACGCTGCGCGGCAAGGACCTCGGCGTGGAACTGCAGTTCACCAACTACCGGACAAACTAAGGGATTTCCCGGCCGCGGGTACGGGGAACGGAAAGCACGAGACACGGCCATTTTGAGCACCCTGGCAATAGCGACGGCGCGGGAAGTCTTCGATCTGCTGCGGGAAGATCTCGTAGCCATCGAGCAGGAACTGGGCCGCGATGCCGCCTCCAGCGTCAGCACCATCACGGAGATCGCCGAATACCTGCGCGAGGGCGGCGGCAAGCGCATCCGCCCGTCGCTGCTGCTGCTGGCGGCGCACATGCTCGACTACTACGGTCCCAGCGCCATCCGCCTCGGCGCGGTCGTCGAAATGCTCCATACCGCCACGCTGGTTCACGACGACATCATCGACGGCGCCAGCATCCGCCGCGGCCGCCCCTCGCCCAACACTACCTGGGGCAACGAGAAGTGCGTCCTCGCAGGCGATTGGCTCTACATGCAGGCCTTCAAGGTGGCGCTCGAAGAGAAAAATCTGCGTGTGCTGGACCTGCTCATCGGCCTCACCCAGCAAATGGTCGAGGGCGAGCTCTTGCAGATTCAGCGCCTCGGCAAAGCCGTTTCCGAGGCCGAGTACTACGACCTCATCTACCGCAAGACCGCCTGCCTGTTCTCAGTTTCCATGCGCCTGGGCGCGGTGCTGGCCAGCTCCACCGAGGAGCAGGAGACCAATCTGGCCACTTATGGGCGGTCCGTCGGCCTGGCCTTTCAGATTGTCGACGACGTGCTCGACCTAACCGCGACCGAAGAGGTTCTGGGCAAACCCGTGGCCAGCGATCTGCGCGAGGGCAAGGCCACGCTGGCCGTCATCCACTCCATCGACCACGGCACCGCCAAGGACCGCCAGACCATCCAGCGCGTGCTCGACGACCGCAGCTTTGAGCATGTGAGCCGCGAGCGCATTCAGGAGATTCTCACCCGCAACGGCTCGGTTGAATACGCCATGACAGCGGCCGTTCACTACGCCGAGCAGGCGCGCCAGGCGCTGGCCCCGCTGCCGGATTCGGACTTCAAGCGCGCCCTGCTCTGGGTGCCGGACTTCGTCGTGGCGCGCGAGAAGTAATTTCCATCGACTTGCCCTGTCGTTTTATGATGATCGCAACGTAGTCAACGCGCTATTCCGCGAGCCGAAATGCGATTAGATGCCCGCAGAACCTATGAGACAATCGAGGATGGACTCTCCAAGACCACAGTTTCAAGAATTGACAATCGGTGGTTTTCGACGCCTTTACGACGTTAGCCTTGGCCTACGTCCGCTCTCCGTAATGATCGGTGCGAACGGTACTGGCAAGACATCTGTGCTAGATATACTTTCTTTGTTGGCTAAATCGGCGCAGGGAAAGCTGAATGGATCGATAACTGACCTTGCAGGACTGGCAAACATATTAACTTATGACAGGGCCGATGAATTGAAGCTCGGCATTTCGATGACAGTGCATGGATATGCGCCCTTAAAGTACAGTTTGAAGCTACGTGCACTCGCTGCGGCATACAGCATTGACGAAGAGACTCTGAGCCAGCAACATCAGGGCTATCCTCACCCACATTTGCATATCAATTCCCGCGGTCTAGACATCCAGTATTTCGATGTGACGCGAAAGAAGCTTGTCAGGCCGAACTGGGAGCACAATTTCTTCGAATCGTCCCTATCGCAGGTTCCGAAGATGTTTCGCCAGCCAGAGGATTTTCGTAACCGACTTTCCTCATCCACCTTCTATCATGTACTAAACGTGGATTCTCGCTCATCTGTGCGCCTGCCGCAACCAATGCAACCTGCAACACTTCCCGGTCGCAATGGCGAGGAACTTGTCTCGTGCCTCTTCTACCTGCGAGAGACTGAAAGGAACAGATTTGATGCCATCGAAGATACTCTTCGAAGCGCATTTCCACGTTTCGACCGTCTCGACTTTCCACCAGTAGCAGCAGGGACCTTGGCCTTAGCATGGCGTGAAACCGGATTCTCCAAGCCACTTTACATGCACCAACTATCCGAAGGGACGCTCCGTTTTTTGTGGCTGGCCACTCTTTTATACAGTCCCGGCTTGACCGCTCTGACGCTCCTAGATGAACCGGAAGTCAGCTTACATCCAGAATTACTTAGTCTACTCGCGGACATGTTGCGAGAAGCTTCGAGTCGCACACAGTTGGTCGTCGCTACACATTCGGATAGACTCATTCGTTTTCTACGCCCGAATGAGATTGTGTTGATTGACGAGAACGATGAGGGACTGAGCACGCTGAAATGGGCAGATGAGCTCGATCTGGATGCATGGTTAAAGGACTATTCTCTCGATGAACTCTGGAGTAATGGCCGCCTTGGAGCCCGTGCGTGAAAATTGCAATCTTAGTTGAGGGACGAACAGAGAAGGGATTCCTTGTCCACCTGAGAGAGTTTCTCAAAGGACGGCTGCCGAACAGAATGCCTAACCTCGACATGGTCCCATACGATGGCAGGATTCCTAAAGAAATCAAACTTCGGCGGGTCGTTGAAAATTTACTGTCTGGACGCATGCCGGCAGATGCCGTAATCGCGCTGACGGACGTATACACAGGCACGCAGGACTTCCGCGATGCTGCGGATGCAAAGGCAAAGATGCTGGCCTGGGTTGGACCAAATGCGCGATTCCACCCACATGTGGCACAGCATGATTTTGAAGCATGGCTTCTGCCTTATTGGGATGAAATCCAGAAAATTGCAGGCCACAAGAAGAAGGCTCCGTCGGGTCCGCCAGAATCTGTGAACCACAATCGACCTCCGTCTCATTACGTTCAGGAAATTTTTCGCATTGGCACCTGTCGAGATGACTATTCGAAGCCGCGAGATGCACATAGAATTCTGCGCAACAAAGATCTGAGCATTGCTGCGGCACAATGCCCCGAGTTAAAAGCATTTCTTAATACGATTCTTGGCTTGTGCGGCGGCCAGCAACTCTGATTTCGAAAAACTGGCACGATTACAATCTCTGAGTAACACCAACAAAGCATCGTCTTCGCATCGATTGAACTTTACCTTAATTCGTCAACGCCCGAAGCGCCTTTGCGCGCTTCTCCGTCAACGCTTAAAACTACAGCATTTCGACGATCGCCTCAATCGTGAGACCGCGAGCCTGAGCCGCCTCCGTCAGAATGCCACGCAGCGTGCCTGTTTTGAGGACATTTGTCCGCGGAATAGTGACGGCATGCGCAGGCGGGCCATCGTGGAGAAGCCTGATTTGGCTCCCCTGCTGGCCGTCGGCCTTGTAGCCCAGCCGTTCCAGCGCGCGCAGCAAGCTGTCGGCGGAAATTCCGCGCGGCAGCTTCACGCGGCCCCTACGGGAATCAACTCATCCTTCACGTAATGAAGCTGTACGAGCCTCGGTCGTGCCGCCGAATCACCGAAGTGCAGAATCGTTGCTTCGACAATGTTGGCCCGTAACTCATCCCAGGCATTTCCCTGGGCAAAAATGGCGTGGCTCAAAGCGCGGGCCGTGTAGCCGCCCTCTTCCGCATCGCGCACGTCGAAGACGATCACCATGCCAGACAGAATACCTGAGTTACCTACTCCATCAGCGCGCGCAGCGCGGCCGCATGCTGCTCCGGCAGCGGCTTGCGATTCAATTCGGGATCGCAGACCACATGCACCGTCTCGCCTTCGGCGAGGAGCGTGGGTTCGGCGCCGTCCTTCTCCTTGCGCAGAATGCGATAAGCAAACTTGATCACCGAGCCGCGCAGCAGCGCCGGGCGCGTCTCAATCAGAATCTCGTCGTCGTAGCGGGCCGGCGCGCGATAGCGGCAGGTGGCCTCAACCACCGGCAGAATGCAGCCGTGCTCCACTTCAAGGTCGCGATAGGCGAGGCCCAGCGTGCGCAGCACTTCCACGCGGCCAAGCTCGAACCAGACCAGATAGTTGGCATAGTAGACAATGCCCATCTGGTCGGTCTCGGCATAGCGCACCCGCGCGGGCGTGATCACTGGCATGGAGGGCACTCTTCCAAGAAATCGGCTAGGGCTTGAGATGGCTGAAGATGGACAACCTCGACACGTCATTGAAGCTGACGTAGACAAAGAACATGATCAGCACCACAAAGGCCGCCTGGTAGATACGCTCCTTCACCACAATGCTGATGTCCTGGCGCATCACGCTCTCAATCAGCAGCAGCAGAATCAGGCCGCCATCGAGGATGGGAAACGGCAGCAGATTGAGAATGCCGAGGTTGAGGCTGATGCCCGCCGCCAGGCCGAACTTGTGGTACCAGTACTTGGTCTCCGCCGCTTTGCCCGCGGCCTGCGCAATGCCCACCGGGCCTGACAACTGCTTCACCGAGGCCTGATGCGTCAGCAGCTTGCGCAGCACG
>DASQSP010000127.1:0-2339 GCA_035642355.1 Occallatibacter sp. | reverse complement strand
CAGAACGTGCAGGGGAGACTCGGCGGTGATCCAGAAGACGGGGGTTCCGGCCTGCAATTGCTGCTCGGGGCGCACCGAGCTTCTGCCCACCACGCCGGCAAAGGGGGCAAGAATGCGCGATTGCTCCAGTTGCATGGTCGCGGAAGCCAGATCGGCCTCGGCCGCGGCCTGCTCGCTCTGGTAGCGGTCCACCTGGGCGGTGGTCTCGTCCACCTTGTATTTCGCGACCTCCCAGTTCTCCTGGCTCAGAATCTTGTACGCAAGCATGGCATCGGCGCGGTGCAGATCGGCGCGCGCGCTCTCCTGCTCGGCCTTCCAGTTGCGAACTTCAGCCTGAGCGGAGGCGATGCGGGCTCTCCTGGCATCGCAGGCGGCGCGTTGCATGTGGTCGTCAAGCCGCGCCAGGAGCTGTCCCGCTTTCACGCGGTCCCCCACCTGCACGGCGATCTCAACAACTCGGCCATCCCGCTCCGGGCCGATGTCGGCCTGCTGATCGGCCACGAGAGGGCCACTAGTGGTGAAAGACCTCTCGTCCGCAGCGCCCGCGTTGGCCACCGGCGCCGCTGCCGAAACCGCGGAGGCAGCGGGCGCGGCCGTGCTGACCGGCGGCGCCGATGCGGCCGCGGCCGACGCCGAAGGATTCGAGTCGCAGCCGCTCAGCAGCAGCGCAGCGCTGGCCGACAGCGCCAGCAATAGCAAGTTCGAGCGATACCGGGGAGCATGCATAAGCGTTACCAGCCGATCCAATTCCACAAAGTCTGCCATGTCCACAGTGCGGGAGCGCGCAGGAGAACATAACCCGCCGACCGCCAGCCGATCGATATCTTCCCTCTTCCAACCATCCCCGCATGGAGCGCAGCGTCGCCGTTGGGCGCTGCAACCTCGGCGGAAAATGTGCGTTCGCCATCGCCAGCTATCGCCTGCGGGCTCACCACCTCCACCGGACCGTGCCAGGTTCGCTGCGGGTAGCTGTCGAGTTTCACGGCGGCGGTCTGGCCGGAATGCAAGAGCGAGGCGTCCCGCTGGGGCACGGCAATCCGAATCACGGCGGAGTTGAGATCGAGAACCTGCGCGAACGGTGCTCCTGCATCCAGATGCTCGCCCGCCGCGTTCTGCAGGTTCGGAGTCACCACCGTGCCCGCGATGGGCGAGCGCAGTTGCGCGCTGTCAAGACGCGCCCGCGCCTGCGTCACTTCGGCCAGCAGGTAGTTGGCCGTGGATCGGTCCGCCCCGGCGCGCGGATTGCCGTGCGCCAGATCGTCTTCCATGGTCAGCAGTGCCTGCTGATATTTCGCTTCGGCGGCGGCGAGATTCGCGCGCCATTGCCAGTCGTTGAGAGTTCCCAGCACCTCGCCCGCCGCCACTCTCTGGCCTTCATGCGCATACACCTTGTCCACATTGCCTTCCGCCGCCGTGGCCAAGGTGACCAGGTGTTGCGGCTCGACCACGGCATCTCCCGATACCCGCATGGGCAGCGGGAAGACGATCAGGATCAGGGCCACGCAGGCGGCCATGGCGGCATACGTCAGGCGGCGCCGGGCCGTGGTGCGCAGCAGGGCCGCGCGTTTCTGCATCAGCGGCTCCAGCAGGCCGATCAGCGGCACTTCACGGTAGAGCAGCGCGTTGCGGATGGCGACCGTGGCCTGGCCCGCAAGAATCTTGATCATCTCGATATGCGGCAGTTCGAGGAACTCCGGGTCGCCGCTCTCGTAGAGGAGCACGCCCACGCGTCCCTGGTCATCGTTCAACGGCAGCGAGTAGAGCCCGCGCTTACCCGTCGCTTTGAAATGACGCACAACCCCGGGCGGCAGGAAGGATTCTTCGTCGCCTTTCGACCCTTCATGCCAGCGAAGGTGCAGCGCATCGGGCTGCAAGGACAGCCAGCGTACCAAATCCTCCAGGCTCTCCACGGTCGCGTCGCCCAGCGGCAGATTGGCCATGCCGGAGACAGCTTTCAACTGCAGCCGGCCGCGGTGATCGAGCGCGACGGCGCAGAGCTCGTAGGGCAGCACGTTCTGAGGGCTGTTGACGACGATCTGGAGCAGCCGGTCAAGCCGCAGCGTGGAGGTGATCTCCGAGCTGACGCGGACCAGAGCTTCGAGAATTGCCAGCTTGCGCTCGGCGTGCATCAGGCTGGCGTTCTTGAGCGCACTGCTGACCGTCTCCGCCATCGACATCAGGAAGAACTCATCGTCGTCGTTGAACGGGCGGCCATTCTTGTTGACGGCTTCAATCACGCCTACCTCGGCTTCGTCCTGAATCAGCGGAACCAGCAATGCATCCGTCACCGGGGGAATTTCGCTGTCGCCCCGCGTGCCGGCGTTTCTCCTGGCCAGCCT
>DASQSP010000126.1:0-2543 GCA_035642355.1 Occallatibacter sp. | reverse complement strand
GTCGAGCAATTGCTTCTGCGTGTCCTGTCCGCGCAGCTCGAAGTAGTCCATGGCGAGCTCGGAGCGCAGACTGAGATCCACATTGGCAAGGTCTGCGGCGGAGGCCTGCGCGTTTTCGCGCGACTGTTGTACGGTGCGGCGAATGCTGCCCCAAAGATCGGGTTCCCACGTCGCCTGCCCGGTAACGGTGATGTCGGTGTAACGACTGCCCCTGACGGGAGTGCCGAAAGGCCTGTTCGCTGAAAGCGAGTTGCGTGAATAGGCAGGCGCGATCGAAACAGTAGGGTAATAGTTCGCGCGAAACTGCTGCACCGCCGCCCGCGCCTGCGTGTACTGCGCCAGCGAAACCTTCAGCGTCTGATTGGAGACGGCGACGCGCTCTTCCAGCGCGTTGAGCTGCGGATCGCCGTACGCTTCCCACCATTTGCCGCGGAACTTATCGTCACCGGGTTGTGCGTGCTTCCAGCCCACGCCCGGCGCGGGCGGCGGAGGCGTCTCGCCCGGCTGCTCATGGAACGACGGTGCTATGGCTGCGCTCGGCGTCTTGTAATTCGGGCCCACCTTGCAGCCGCCCGCAAAGAACACGAGCGTCAACGCTCCCAGCGCGGCATTCCTCAATATTGCGGATCGCTGTGGGCTCACTGTCCCTGCTCCTGCTTTCCGCCGCCTGCCTGCTGCAGGACATGCACCTTCTCGCCATCGATGACCGAGTCGGGCGGATTGGTGATGATCGGCGTATTTGCATCGAGGCCGCTGACCACCTGAACGGTGTCGCCGTCATCGCGGCCGATGGTGATAGGCGCCAGCTTTGCGATGTCGTTGCCGTCGCTGTGTTCGACGGTGGCGACGCGCAGTCCCTCCTTGCGAAAGAGCAGCGCGGACACCGGAATGATGACGTTCGAGACCGGCCGCCCTACCTTCAGATGCACCTCCGTGTAGGCGCCGGCCGTCAGCTCTCCCTTGCGGTTGTCGACGTCTACTTCGACCAGAAGCGTGCGTGAGGCGAGGTCGATGGATTTTGCAGTGCGGACCAGCGTGCCTTCAAAGCTGCGGCCCGGATACTCGGCAAACGTCAGCTGCGCCTTGGCCCCCGGCAGTGCATCGCGAGAGTAGACCTGGGGCACGTTGACGTAGACGCGCAACACATCCGTGGAGGCCATGTGAAAGAGCTCTTTGGCCGCGCCTAGATCGATCAGCTGACCGATATCGACGCTGCGCGATGTGACCACCCCGTTAAAAGGTGCGTAGATCTTCTCGAAGGACGTCAGCTGTTCCAAACGCTGCACATTTGCAATTTGCGACTGCACGGCGGTGCTGGAAGACTGCGCCTGGGTGGTGAAGTTTTCGGTATCCTGCTGCGTCACCGCGTCCTGTCCCAGCAGACCCTGATAGCGCTTTGCCGTCGTCTTGGCGTAGCTGGCGTTGGACTCCGCCGTTGCCAGGTCGGCACGTGCCTGCAGCAGTTGCTGATCGACTTCCGGCGAACTGATGACCGCCAGCAGCTGCCCCTTGCGCACATGTGCGCCGATGTCGAAGTACCAGTGGCTCAGGTAGCCGTTGGTGCGGGCGTAGATCGGCGCATCCTCGTAGGCAAAGATGTTGCCGGGCAACACGATCTCCGAGCTGGGCGAACCGCTTTGTGCTTTGGAGAGCTGGACGTCGGGCGCGGCGAGGGCGTTGGTCTCCGCGGCCAAGGCCAGGCCCGCGTGCTTGCGCTGGACGATACCGACGACGGCAATGATGGCGCCCGCGATCGACAGGACCAGGAGCGCCGTTATGGCCATGCGGCCGGAGACGTGAGACCCCGGTGCGTCATGCGAGGCGGTCGGGTGCGCGGGTGGCTCCTGCTGTGGCGAACGGGTCTGGCTGGGCGGTGGGGTCTGACTAGGCTGGCTCATGGTCGCTCATGGTCCTCGATGGGTCCGGGGTTGTCGCTTCCGGAAGGGCGGCCGTTCCGGTTGGCCCGGGCGCGGCGGCGGCGCTCCAGCGCGCCATGCAGCACGCTGAAGAATGTGGGTACGAAGAAGAGTGTGGCAACCGTTGCAACGATGAGGCCGCCGATGACCGCACGGCCCAGCGGGGCGTTTTGTTCGCCGCCGTCGCCCAGTCCCAGCGACATCGGCACCATGCCCATGATCATGGCCAGGGCGGTCATCAGCACCGGGCGAAAGCGCGTGAAGCCGGCCGAGAGAGCGGCGGCGGTGGCATCGCCGTTGTTGATCTCCAGTTGTTCCTTCGCGAAGGAAACCACCAGAATGGAATTCGCCGTCGCCACCCCCATGCACATGATGGACCCGGTGAGAGCCGGCACGCTGATGTGCGTCCGGGTAATGAAAAGCATCCAGACAATGCCGGCCAGCGCGGCGGGCAGCGCCGCAACGATGATGAATGGATCGAGCCACGATTGGAAGTTGACGACGATCAGCAGGTAGACGAGAAGAATCGAGAACAGAAGCCCGCTCACCAGCCCGATAAAAGAGCGGTTCATCGTCTGCACCTGACCGCGTACTACAAGATGTGAGCCTCGGGGCAGCTCCTTACTG
>DASQSP010000125.1:0-2035 GCA_035642355.1 Occallatibacter sp. | reverse complement strand
AGACAACAAAGTGCATCACGCGTGTCGGAATATTTGTTGCAAACCACGTCGTCCGGCAACTTGTCGTCCTCGATGAACATGATGCGATTCTAGGCTTAGTACGAGTGACGTCGCTAATCTGGAACAGCAGGGACGATCGTGTTTACCGAGTGGCTCGCCCAGTTCCCGCCAGTTGATATCCCAACCCCTCATCACATTCCTGAACACTGACCGACTTCTCAGGCTTGATCCTTGACCGGGGAGTTGATAGCCACTTTGGCATGATTCAAGAGCCCCTCAGCTAGAGGGCAATATTGGGGCGGCGTCTGGCGAAGCCGGTGGCCTGTTCGAAGGCGTGAGCGAGTTGAAGGACACTGAAGTCCTGCTTGTCACGGCCGACGATTTGAAGCCCGACGGGGAGGCCTTCGGGAGTGAAGCCTGCGGGCACGGAGACAGCGGGGTTGCCGGTAGCGGAGATGTACCAGCAGCTTTTCATCCAGTCAATGTAGTTGGTGAAGTGAACGCCGTTGATCTCGGTGGGCCAGGGCGTATTGACGTCGAAGGGCGGCAGTTGGGTGGTGGGCAGGACGAAGTACTCGTAGTTCTCTAGGAAGCTTTGAAAACGGCGCCAGATCTCGGTGTGCGCGATCTCTGCGCGGGTGATGTCGTTGCCGGTGAGCGCGAGGCCTTCTCGGATCTCGCCACTGAGCGTGTCTTTGAACGCCTCGGGATGTTGCTGGAAGAGCTGGCCCAAAAGGGCGGCGTCACCCCATGAGCGCAGGATGCGAAAAGATATTTCTGCGGGCGCGAAGTCGGGCTCAGCCTGCTCGACAATGCAGCCGAGAGACTCGAAAGTTTTGCGCTGCGCATCCACTGCGGTGCGCACGCGCGAGTCGATTGGGATGCCGTTGAGCTCTTTGAACCACGCCACGCGCACGCCTTTGAAGTTGCGTTCGAGGGGGCGCGCGAAAAGGGAGCCAGGCTCGTTGATGGAGAGCGGTGAACTTATGTCGGGGCCAGCGATGGTGCTGAGCGCCAGAGCGAGATCGGCAGTCGAGCGGCCGAGGCATCCGTTGGTGGCGAGGGTAGACCAGCCAGACCTCACAGCGGGATTGGGAACGCGGCCGATGGACGGGCGGAAGCCGACGATATTGCACCAGGCGGCCGGATTGCGGAGCGAGCCGCCGGCGTCGGAGCCGCTGGCAACCGGCACCATGCCGCATGAGAGCGCAACCGCTGCACCGCCCGAGGAGCCGCCGCAAGTTTTCGTGAGGTCGTATGGGTTGCGGGTCGCGCCGAAGACTCGGTTGAAGGTCTGCGAGCCGGCACCGAACTCAGGGGTGTTGGTCTTGCCGAGGAAGATGGCGCCGGCAGCGCGCATGCGCGTGACCAGCAGGTTATCTTTCGTGGGGATGTGGTCTTTGAAAAGCGGCGAGCCATAGGTGGTGCGGACGCCGGCGGTATCGATCAGGTCCTTGTGCGCGACAGGTAGGCCATGCAGTGGGCCGAGAACCTCGCCGCGCGCTTGCATCTCGTCGGCGCGGGCTGCTGCTGCGATTGCCTGGTCTGCGACGAGGGTGACGATCGCGTTGACCTGCGGATTGACGCGATCGATCTGCTTGAGGTGTTCGGCGAGAGCTTCGCGAGCGGAGAGCTTCCTGGCCCGGATCAGGGTTGCCATCTCGACTGCCGAGGTAAAGCAGAGTGAGAGCGCGGATGGCTCGGCGCTGAGCATCGCGGGAAGAGCGGAGGTGACGGAGGCTGCGGCGAGGCCGACAAGGACCTCGCGCCGCGTAGGTTGGTCCGGCTGTACAGGAAGCATGCGCGAATTCTATCAATCCGGGTCAGAGGCCGGACGCTCTGAAGCAAGCTCACCTGGCTGTTAGTACCGGGAAACGCGGTTGTGTTGACTGATCCCCCAGATTGATGCCAAATCGCCAACTCGCGTTTCCAGACGCCCTGGTTCTGGAAACGCGGTTTGCCCTGGTATCGCTAGTCAAGAACGGGATTGCTGATGATAAGCCGACTATCGTTGCTGATTCGACAGCAACTGCCG
>DASQSP010000124.1:0-11604 GCA_035642355.1 Occallatibacter sp. | reverse complement strand
GCAGAGAGGGTGGAAACAACAGCGTCTGGTTGACTGTGTCGGGAAAAAAGTTCTGGCCCATGACAAAATCCTAAACCGATGGAGCACCTGTCACCTTCAAATTAACCGCAAAGGGAATCTATGCCCGACACACTCCTAGCGCAGCCCTCTACAATGAGATCAGCATGGCCCGCCTAGCGCTCGCTGCTCCCACCGTTGACTGGCACTGGATCTGGCTGGTGGTGGCCATCGGCCTGTCCACGGCCGCGTGGTTCTTCTGGACGGCGCGATGATCGCGCTCATGACGCCGTCGCGCGACCTCTTCGACTTGATCGGCTCGGTCGCGGCCTTCTGCACCACGCTCTCCTTTCTGCCGCAGTTGATCCGCGTGTGGCGGCGCAAGAGCGCGCGCGATATTTCATTGCTGATGTTTTTGTTGTTTGCGTTCGGCGTGGCCTGCTGGCTGGTGTATGGAATCGGCATCGGCTCGGGGCCAATCATCGCCGCCAACGCCATCACCCTGGCGCTGTCCCTGGCGATTCTGGTGCTTAAGGTCTACTACGACAGCCGCGGTCGCCAATAGACGCGCGCACATGCAGCTTCTTCGTCGCGGAACTACAATAGAGCCATGAGCCACGAAGGCATTCGCTTCGTTGACAACGCAGAAGCCGCCCGCGCCGCCGCCGAGGCCGAGCAGCCGCTGCCCCGCGCCGCCATGACGCCGGCCAAGGTGCGCGTGCTGCTGAGCGAAGGCAAGGGCCTTGAGATCGACTGGCAGGACGGCCACCGCAGCGCCTGGAACTTTGCCTGGCTGCGCGACGCATGCCCCTGCGCCACCTGCATCGACGAGCGCAAGAGCGAAGGCCGCGCCGCCGGCCAGCCCCAGCCCAAAGCCGCCGGCCTGCTGCCCATGTATAAGGCCCCGGCCAGGCCGGCCAGCGCCCATGCCGTGGGCCGCTATGCGCTGCAGTTCAACTGGGCCGACGGCCACACGGCCGGCATCTACTCGTGGGAATATCTGCGCCGCCACTGCCGGTGCGCGGAGTGCGCCCTGGCCGGGCGCGCGGTTCACGGCGCGGTGAACTAACACTCGTGAGGCTCGTCAGGCCGATCAGGTTGATTGGCCCATCATGTCCGGAAGGTCGCTAAGGCCGGGTAGCACGGCCGTCCGCGGACTGCGAGTCATCCGGTGCGTTCGACTGTTCAATCTCCCGCATCAGCCGCAGCAGTTGCTCCTGTTTGCGGTCGCTCAAATTCAAAAAGCGAATACCGACAAACCGCCGCTCGCGGATATTCTGGGTGACGCCCGGCAGCCGGAACGGGATGCCATCCACGCTAAACTCAGCTTCAATCTTGCGGAAGATGCCGGTGGGAAAGCTATCGTCGGTGCGAATCAGGCATCCGCCGAGGCTCAGATTCAGAACGCGCCCCGATAGCCGCGCTCCCACATCGATCATGTGGAGCAGGACGCTGGTTTCAACGGGATGACGAGGATGCGCCCGCCGGTTCGCCTGGATATTGGCTTGGCCGTTGGTCTGGGATTCGGCGTCCATCACTGCTCCCGGCGCTGCGCGAGGGATGGGATCAGTGGCCGTCGGCCAGTTCCCAGGGGCGTCCGCCGGCCGGTTGCTCCACCTCGCGGCCCTTGAGCCGGTCGTACTCGTAGAGATCGCTGGTGGTGCCGAGCGACTCGTTGTACAAGCTCTCGCCGCCGGTCAGTTGCTTCAGTTCCTCGCTGAACGTGTGGATTGCATGCAATTGCGCAGCCGTCGCGGGCAGCTCGTATTGGGAGGATTTAATGAACTTCTGGTAGCCCCGGTCGAGCAGCCGCGCCACCTCGCCCCGCACCACAATACCCGGATGCACGGCCAGCGCGACCGGCGCATCCTTGTTGCCCGCGGTCAGGACCGCCGCCGCTCCGTGCTTGCTCACCAGCGTGCCGCCGCCCGCATAGGGAGCCACGGCAAATCCCTGGGCGCGCAGCGTGGCGAGAATCTGATCGAAACTGGACTTGGGTAGCGGATGTGCCATCGGAGCCGTCCTGTCTGCGAAGATAGGGTCAGGGAGATGCGGGATTTCCCTGCATTCAATCTCGCATACCGCGTGCGGGGCCCGCAATCGGCTCGGCCGCGCCCACTCCGCAAATAGGAACCATGACGCCACAGACACAGATTGGAACTTCGCTGCTGGAGCGCATCGGCCGAACGCCTCTGGTGCGCCTTGAGCGCATTGCGCAAGGTCTCGATGGAGTGGCTATTCTGGGCAAGGCCGAGTGGGCCAATCCCGGCGGCAGCGTGAAGGACCGCGCCGCGGCGTCGATGATCCGCGACGCCCGCGCGCGCGGACTGCTGACGCCGGGCAAATCCATCCTCGACGCCACCAGCGGCAACACCGGCATTGCACTGGCTATGCTGGGCGCGGCTCTGGGCATTCCGGTCACGCTGGCCATGCCCAGCAACGTGTCGCCGGAGCGCAAGCGAATTCTGCGCGCCTATGGCGCTCATGTGGAGTGGACCGCCCCCGATCAAAGCTCCGACGGCGCCATTCGTCGCGCCCGCGAGCTCGCTGTCAACGACCCCGATCGCTACTGCTATCTCGACCAGTACTCGAACGACGCCAACTGGCAGGCGCACTATCACTCCACCGGCCCCGAGATATGGGAGCAGACCGCCGGCGCGGTAACGCACTTCATCGCCGGTCTCGGCACCAGCGGCACCTTCACAGGCACCACGCGCCGCCTCAAAGAGCTGAACCCCGCGCTCACCGCCATCAGCTTTCAGCCCGATTCGCCCTTCCACGGCATCGAAGGAATGAAGTTCATGCGCGGCTCCATTGTGCCCGCCATCTACGATCCCGCGCTGGCCGACCGCGAACTGGCCATCGAGACCGAAGCCGCCTACGACATGGCGCGCCGACTGGCCCGCGAAGAGGGCCTGCTGGTGGGCATCTCCGCGGCTGCCGCCGTTGTGGCCTGTTTGACCATCGCGCGCGAAGAAGCCGCCGCCGGACGCCACGCGGTCATCGTCACGGTGCTGCCCGACTCCGCCGACAAATATCTCAGCGAGCGGTTCTGGGAGGAGTCATGAGCGTGCTGCGGATTCCGCGCGCCGTCTACCGGAGCCTGCGCGCGCACGGCGAGCAGACGTATCCACATGAGTGCTGCGGCGCGCTGCTCGGCCTTTTTAGGCAAGGGTGTCTTGAGATCGCAGAGGCCGTGCAAGCGGGCAACACGCGCACGGACTCCGCGCACAACCGCTATCAGATTTCTCCCGGAGAGCTGGTGAAGATCGAGCGCGAGGCGCGGGCGAAGAAGCTCGAGATCGTCGGCTTCTATCACTCCCATCCCGATCATCCCGCGCAGTGGTCACAGACCGACTTTGCGGAAGCGCACTGGCTGGGCTGCGCCTACGTCATCACCGAAGTTGCGCAGGGCCGAGCCGTAGTGACGAACGCTTTTCTGCTGGCGGGGACGAGCGAAGAGGACAAGCGATTCGAACTGCAAACCATACAAGTGAACGAATAACCGCGTGAATGGGAACGGCACGCGCCTGCCTGCGAAATCAGAGACGACAACTTCAAAAGTTGGAAATGCGGACCGCATTCGCAGCGGCAATGAGTTTACCTCCGTGGCGCACGGGCTGGCTCTGCGCGCGGCAGAAGTGCTGCGCCAGGCCTGAGTGCGATTCACCGACAATTTCCTTTACTAGACCCTCTGCTCAGAGCTACCATGCGCGCATACTCAAGAACACGCGCGTCTCCGCCGTCTCCCCCAGTCCTCAATCCATCGCGAGTGAATCTCTGAGCACGTCAAGGAGGTTTTTCCATGGTTAAAATGAGCCCCATCCTGTTGGGACTGTCCCTCGCGCTTGCCGGAGCTTCGCTGGCTCCCGCGCAAGATGCGTCAACCGCTCCTTCACTCCCCCTGGTCTTGCAGATCACGCGGGAGTATGTGAAGCCGTACAAAGAGGGCATGGCGCACGACAAGACCGAGAGCGCCTTTATCGCCACCATGAACAAGGCCAAGTTCCCGGCATACTATGTCGGGCTCGACTCCTTGTCAGGCCGGTCGCGCGCCTTGTTCCTCACCCGCTACGCGTCGTTCGCGGAGTGGGAGCAGGACAACAAGATCGTCGCCAAGGATCATACGTTGGCCGCGGCCATCGAGCGCGATGAACTGGCCGACGGCGAACTGCTGGACGAGGTGGACTCAGCGGTCTACACCTACAATGCCGGCCTGAGCTACAGTGTGCATCCTGATATCACGCATGCGCGCTACATGGAGATCACCGTGTTCAAGGTAAAACTGGGCCACCGCGCCGGCTGGCATGAACTGATGAAGATGGTGAAAGACGCCAATGACAAGGCTGGCAGCAGCTCGCATTGGGCATGCTATGAGATTGCCTACGGCGCCGACGACGGCACCTACATCCTTCTCAGCGCGGACAAGTCCATGAGTGACATCGACGATGGATTTGCCGAGGGCAAGAAGTTTGTCGAGGCCATGGGAGGCGAAGAGGGCATGAAAAAGCTCGACGCGCTCTATGGAGAGACCGTCGAGTCGTCGCACTCGGAGCTATTCTCCATCAACCCCAACCAGAGCTACCTGCCCGCGGAGTGGATCAAGGCCGATCCCGCGTTCTGGACGCACAAACCCCCCGCGAACTGATTGCAACCCGCGTTTGAGCAGCGGCTCCGGCCCGGCTGGAGCCGCTTTTCTTTTGCGGTAAACTTTCATCCGCGCGGCCCTGTGGGGCATCCTATGAAGAGCACATTTGGACAGTGCATTGCGAGGTTCGGCTTTCATGACGATTTACATTCCCATGCCCCTGCGCGGATTTGCCGGCGGTCAGGCCGAAGTTGAAGTGCCGGCGGCCACCGTGACCGAGGCGCTGGACAAGCTCACCGCTGCGCATCCCGAGCTGCGCAACCATCTGTTTACCGGCGAGGGCAAGCTGCGCGCCTTTGTTAACCTCTACTTGAACGACGAGGACGTGCGCTATCTGCCCGCGAAGGAAGCGACGGCGGTGAGCACGGGCGATACGCTCTCCATCATTCCTTCCATCGCGGGGGGCTTGCTGCCCGTGCGACTACGCCTTGCGGCGCTTGAGATGCGCGAAGACTGACACGCGACAACCGTGAACAGAGAACTGCGAACTGTAAATTACGAACAAAGAACCGAGTTGATGCCATGCCGACTTTAACTGAAGCTAATCCGCTGCCGGAACTGACCACCGACGATCTCGCCCGCTACTCGCGCCATCTGATTTTGCCCGAGGTGGGCATGGAGGGCCAGCAGCGGCTCAAGGCTGCGAAGGTGCTGTGCGTGGGCACGGGTGGGCTGGGCTCGCCGCTGGCGCTCTATCTGGCCGCGGCCGGCATCGGCACCCTCGGCCTCGTCGACTTCGATGTGGTGGACGCGAGCAATCTGCAACGGCAGATCATCCACTCCACCAAAGACATTGGCCGCAAGAAGCTGGACTCAGCCGCTGAAAAGCTCACCGCGCTGAATCCAGCGCTCAACGTCATCAAGCACGAGACCATGCTCTCGAGCGCGAATGCACTGGAGATTCTGAAGGACTACGACGTGGTCGCCGACGGCACGGACAACTTTCCCACGCGCTATCTGGTCAACGATGCGTGCGTGCTGCTGGGCAAGCCCAATGCCTACGGGTCTATTTTCAGATTTGAGGGCCAGGCCAGCGTCTTCGCCACCAAGGATGGTCCCTGCTATCGCTGCCTCTACCCTGAGCCGCCGCCGCCGGGCCTGGTGCCTAGCTGCGCCGAGGGCGGCGTGCTGGGCATTCTGCCCGGCCTCGTCGGCGTGATGCAGGCCACCGAAGTGATCAAGCTCATCCTCGGCAAGGGCAGCCCGCTCATCGGCAGGCTGCTGCTGGTGGACGCGCTGAATATGAAGTTCCGCGAGCTCAAGCTGCGCAAAAACCCCGAGTGCCCGGTGTGCGGCGCCAACCCCACCATCACCGAGCTGATCGACTATCAGCAGTTCTGCGGCATTGTGCCGGAGACCAAGGAAGAGAAGACGATGAAGAACGGCATTCCGCAGATGAGCGTGAAGGATTTCAAGCAGCGGCGCGATGCGGGCGAGGAGATTTTCCTGCTCGACGTGCGCGAGCCCTACGAGTATCAGATTGCGCAGATCGGCGGCACGCTGATTCCGCAGAATGACGTTCCGCAGCGGCTCCATGACATTCCCCGCGACCGCGAGATCGTGGTGCAGTGCCGCAGCGGCGCGCGCTCGCAGCGCATCGCGGAGTTCCTCGCGCAGAACGGCTACGCCAAAGTCGCCAACCTCGCCGGCGGCATCCTCGCCTGGGCCGATGAGATCGACCCCAAGGTGCAGAAGTACTGAGCTGCGTACTTTTGATCTGAGAATACGAAGGCCGCTTCCAAATGGAAGCGGCCTTCACGCTGACGCAAGGGTTCTTTACCGAAGAATCTCCACCGGCCCCGGCTTGATTGTGCCGGGCTCGGATGGCCGGCCGTT
This sequence comes from Occallatibacter sp., assembly GCA_035642355.1. Lineage (GTDB taxonomy): Bacteria > Acidobacteriota > Terriglobia > Terriglobales > Acidobacteriaceae > Telmatobacter. Next base: position 5,123 of record DASQSP010000124.1, on the reverse strand, counting down.
CTCTTCCATCTTGCCGAAGATCATTTTGCCGCTCGCGGTTTGCAACACGCTGGTCACGGCAATCTCCACGGGCTTGCCGATCATCTTGCGCGCGTGATCCACCACCACCATGGTGCCGTCGTCGAGATAGCCCACGCCCTGGTTGTACTCCTTGCCTTCTTTCAGGATCAGCACATGCATGTGCTCGCCGGGCAGCACCACGGGCTTCAGGGCGTTGGCCAGGTCGTTAATGTTCAGCACTTCCACATGATGCAGATGGGCGACCTTGTTGAGGTTGAAGTCGTTGGTCACGACCTTGGCCTCCCACTTTTTCGCCAGCTCCAGCAGCTTCAGGTCGACCTCGCGAATGGAGGGAAAATCGTCGGGGACAATCTGCACCTCGATCGCACTGCTGGACTGCATGCGCTGCAGCATGTCGAGGCCGCGGCGGCCGCGTTGCCGCTTTGACCCATCGGTCGAGTCGGCCACCACCTGCAACTCGCGCAGCACAAACTCCGGCACCACCATCGCGCCGTCGATAAAGCCAGCCTCGGCGATGTCCGCGATGCGCCCGTCGATGATGACGCTCGTGTCCAGCACTTTCACCGTGCGCCGCGCCGGCTTCTCGCCGCTGAAGAGCGTGCCCATGGCCGCGGGGTTCAGAAGGTCGCCCTTGTTGGCGCCCACCAGCAGACCGACGTAGGTCATCAGCAGCAGCACAAAGATTTGCAGCACCGCCGAGGTTGCGGCGTTGAGCGGCGCCGAGCGCAGCACCAGGCAAAACAGCGCCGCGCCAAAGATGCCGAGCACACTGCCGGCGACCGCGCCAATCAGCCGACGCAGCGTGAGCGCGCGCACCCGCAGCTCGAACACGATAACCGCGCAGGCCGCCAGTCCGCCGGCCGCAATGCCTTGCGGCCCGTTCAGGCCGAAGGGATGAAGGAAGTAACAGACCCCTGACAGCAAGGCCACAAAAAGAATGCGCAGAAGGACAAGATCGAAATCCATAAGGAACCCTGCTTCCGCCGGGATAGCAACAAAAATGTACCGGCTGGACTAACTGCGGAGTATGACCGCCGGTGCGCCGGGTCGTCAAGAGGATTGGGGCAGGGGGGAAACGCCGCCGCTACGAGGCGACCGCCAGATGGGTCTGCGGATGGATGCGCGGCACGCCTTTGCGCGGCCCCCGCTTGCGCGCGCTCATCACCTTGATGCGCTCGAGAAGCTCCTGTGAGGTGCAGTTCTTCTTGCCCACAAAGGCGTCGGCGGCGTGCATCTGCACGTCCATCTTTTGCGGGTCGCCGAGCAGCATCATGGGCACGTGCGCGGCCATGAGCTTGAGCTTCTTCACAAGCTGGTTCCCATCCATCTTGGGCATCGCGTAGTCGGCGAGCACAAGATCGACGGCGTTGCCGGCTAACAGCGCCATCGCCTCTTCGCCGTTGGTGGCCGGCAGCACCCGGTATCCGTTGGTGGTCAGGGTAAAGCTCAGGACTGAGAGGTCCTGTTCGTTGTCGTCTACGCAGAGGATAACTTTCTTTGGCCGCATGATAGGTGAATCCCACTCCTTTGAATTGTTCCTTGCCCGGTTTCAAAACGCACTCCTGCCGCCCGCTTGCAAGGCAGGCATGCGTGCAGGCCTCAACGATCCCTATCCGGAAGCGTGTTCTACGCAAGCCTCCGGGCCTCTTCGCGCAGCGCGACCTCGTCGCGTGCGATCAGATGTGTGTCTGAAGCCTTGCGGCAAGTCCGGCGTTGAATAGCCGGTTAATTTGTCTCAATGCTTGGCAAGAGTACGGGGAGTAGTGATGGCTGAAAAGAGGGAACGTGAGGCGAAACCTCGGATGAAAACACACCTGTAACCAGTGGAAAACGCGCCCGAGCAATAGCAGCGCACACTTGCGAAGGTGAACATCTGTTGAAAGCGTGTGCATTACGGCAGGAAAAGCTGTCCCTTTGCAACAGGAACAGTGCTACCGCCAACGCGCACATCGGTGACCCTCGCTTGATCTCGTTTTGCGGAGAGAAAAAGCTCGCTCGGCCGCAGCATCTCCACACCCTGGCGCAGGTGAATTCGCTCGCCCGCGGGAACCATCCCGCGCGCCACGAGATAGCTGATGGCGCAGCCCGCTGCGGAGCCTGTGGCCGGGTCTTCGCCGCCGTTGAACTGCATGCGCGCGCGCCACGCGGGGGTTCTCCCGCCGGTGGGGCCGAGCACGTAGAACCAGCGCGCGCCGCGTTCCCGCAGCCATGCCGCGGCTTCGGCCTGCCGCACCGCAAGGCGGCTCAGCGCGTCGGCCGAGCGCAGGGCGACGATTGCAAAAGCCGTGCCTGTGGACACCACCTGCGGCGGGGCCAATGGGTTCAGGTCTTCGACGGCGAGGCCAGCGAGCCGCGCCACCTCGGCGGGGTCAAGCTCGGCGCCAAACTCGGGATCGCGCTGCGTCATTTCGGCGAAGAGGGCGCTGCTGCTTTGCTCAAAGCGCACCGGCACAGGGCCCACATTGAGCGCCAGCGCGATGGTATCGCCGCGCAGGGTTTCCGGCGCATCGGTCTTGAGCACGCTCGCCGTGCCCAGCGCGGGATGCCCGGCGAAGGGCAACTCCTCCTGCGTGGTGAAGATGCGCACACGCACGCCCTCGGCCTGCTCCACCGCGGCAGCGCGACGCTCGACAAACGTGGTCTCGCTCAGGTTGAACTCGCGCGCCACGGCTTGCATCCGCTCGGTGCTCAGGCCCGCGGTGTCCATCACCACGGCCAGCGGATTGCCGGCCAGCGGCGTGGTGCTGAAGACATCCACAATCGAGTAGTCGAGTTGATGCGCCATGCGCTCATTAGAGCAGTTCTCCAATTAACGTGCCCTATTGATCCAAGTAGAAGGTGGCTTTTTCTTGAAGAAAAAGCCACTCAACATCCCGCTTTCGGTGTAGAGCAATTGGAGAACCGCTCTATCGTTGAGCGCAGGCTTGTCCGCTTGACATGCTGCGGGGGAGGCTCTAGTCTACGGATACTTCGCGGGGGCGCATGCGCCGCCGAGGGAAAGGAATCGATGGCTTGCCGCTTCACTTCCGCGAACTGTCTGTGCTGCCGCTGTCAGGGCTGCGCCGCGCGGGCGTGTGGGCTGGGCTAGATTCTCAAACCGGGGAATCCGATTCCAACGACCCACCCGCCGGCAGGCCGGTGGGTTCTCTAATTTTTGGCCGTACAAGTTTCCCGCACCAGTGGCGAAGTGGCTAACGCGCAGGTCTGCAAAACCTGTACTCGTGGGTTCGATCCCCACCTGGTGCTCCATTTCAGGAAAATGCAAAGGCCGCGCCCCATGTGCTGAGGCGCGGCCGTACTGCGTTGAGACTCACAGACCGATCTTAGAGCGCGATCATGGGACGGGGAAAGCGCGTGCCCGCGCGATCCAGGAAGAGCCTCATGCGCAGCGCTTCGGCGCGCTCCACCGCCACCAGGCGCAACTGCCGCCGAACATGATCCGGATGCTGGAGCGCCGACACGCGGGCCTCGTCGAAGGCCGCGTTGCGCTCCAGCCGTTCAATGCGTTCTTCAATGGTCCGGCGAAAGCGAGGGCTGATCTCGACCCGTTCGTTGGTGGCGTACCTGTTTTCCATCGGAGTTGGCTCCTGTATCGGGCGGGCAGCGTGATTTTTTCTCATGAGAAACCTCATGCTTTTCCCGTTACTGCCGATACTACTGGCGCCGTATTGCCAGCGCCAGATTACGAAATTGCCGATTTAGGTAACGGAATGTTCCGAATTGGAACCGCGCGGAAGCGGGCGTTCCGGCTCTGCCTCCGTTGATTCGCTGTCTTGTCTTTTTTGAGACACTACTGTCCGCCGCCAGCCGCCGATCCTGCCGCAGCCACCTCGATCACGACTCGCGTGCCGTCGTCGAGATGAATGTTGCGTCGCGCTCCAAGCAGAATTCCAGAGGACTGGCTCATGCGCGGGTCCTGCTGGCCGGGCTCATTGCGCGCCAGCAGCACGCCGGGAATCGAAGTGGTGCGGATGGCGATGTTACCGGTCCGTGCCACTACTGTTCCAGGCGCGGGAGCGCCCGGCTGGGTTGGCGTGTCCGGACTGGACGCGCTGGGCGCCGGTGTCGCCGCGCCCGATGGGCGTCCAGGTATGCCGCTGCCGCCAGCGGACGTCGCTGAAGGCAGGGATGATGGGTCCGGCGAGGGCGTCGCAGGGCCGGCAGATGCGGTGTCCTCCACGCCAGAAGGCGAAAGAGCCTCCAACTCGGAGTGGATGGCCAGGTTCTGCCCGTTCTTGATCTCGATGTGGTCGAACTGCAGTGAGACCTGTGCGTTGTCATTACCCTGGTCGCTGGGCTTCACGGCCATCACGCGTCCCACCACTTTGGATCCCTTGGGAATCTCGGTGCCGTCAGCGGTTTTCACCGTGGAGCGCGTCTTGATCACCACGCTGTCGCCGGTCTTCGCTGTCTTCGAATCGAGTTTGCCAACCAGTTCGCCGGAGACGGGGCGCAAATCCGCCGTCTGCGCGGCGGGTGCGGTTGAGTTTTCTGTCGGCGGTGGAGCAGTTGTGCCGGTCTGCTGCGCCAGCAGGGGGAAGCACGCGGCGGCGAGCAGCGCAGTGGCAAGCGAGGGTGCGGTTTTCATCGGATACCTCCGTGAGGGTTTTCGCGTCTGCCCCAATTGCGCGGGGCCGAAACGGCGACGTCAAACCCTTTCGATGCACTCCGGCGAAACACGATGCCCGGGAGAAATCAAAGTTTTTCAGAAACCAAAGCGGAGTTGAATTTATACCCGCCTCGGCAGCGTGAACTGCCCCTAAACACCTAGTTGCCCGGCGAAGGCGCGAAGTAGCCCTTGCGGACCTGGACCTTCAGGTTCTCGCCTTTGTCGCCCTTGCACTCCACCGCGATGTGGCGGAAGGTGCCATCCAGCCTGGCGTTGGTGGGTGTGTAGCTGGCCACGTATTGGGTGCGCAGCTCGTCCTCGATCTGCGCAAAGGCGGCCTCCAGCTTTTGGCCGTTGTTGCCCACGTTGATGACGCGGCCGCCGGTCTCCTCGGCCATCTTCTTCATGGGCGAGTAGCCGGAGTAGCCGATGCCGGCTTGCAGGTAGCTTTGCACGTCGGCAATGAGGATGACGTAGACCACGGCGTTGGCCC
>DASQSP010000123.1:0-16681 GCA_035642355.1 Occallatibacter sp. | reverse complement strand
TTATCGGCGAGTTCCTGCAGCAGTTTTTCACCTTCGTCGTTGGCCTCGTCTTCGTTGTCCGGCTCGGTGGCTACCTCAGTTGGGCGCTGCTGCTATTCGTTCCGGTGGTGATCACATCGGCGCGCAAAATTGGCCGCGAGGTGCGCACGCGCACGCGCAGCGGTCAGGACAAGCTGGCCGAGATACAGAACATCCTGCACGAAACCGTTACTGGCAACCGCATCGTCAAAGCCTTCAGCAACGAGCTATGGGAGATCGGGCGCTTCCAGCGCGCGGCCAAGCGCCTGTTCCGCGCCAACCTGCGCAGCGTGCGCATTCAGTCCATCAGCTCGCCGCTCATGGACACCATTGGCGCCATCGCCATCGCGCTGTTTCTCTTCGTCGGCCGCAACGAGATTCAGCACGGGCGCATGACCATGGGCCTGTTCGGCGCGTTCATCATCCTGCTCTTCAAGCTCTACGATCCGGTGCGCAAGTTCGCTTACTTCTACAACGCTTTCCAGCAGGCTATGGGCGCGTCGGCCTCCATCTTCGGCTTCTTCGACACCGAGGATGATGTGAAGGAGCGCCCGCACGCGGCCACCCTCAAGGGCTTCACCCAAATGGTGCGCTTCGACGACGTGGGCTTCTGCTACTCCACTGAAGAAGGCGAGCATCAGATACTGCACAACGTCGATCTCGATGTGCGCGCCTGCGAAGTGCTTGCGCTCGTCGGCCCCAGCGGCGCGGGCAAGTCCACGCTCGTCAATCTCATTCCGCGTTTCTTCGATGTGTCTTCAGGCCGCATTCTGATCGACGGCAAAGACGTGCGCGACCTTACGCTCGGCTCGCTGCGCCGCCAAATTGCCCAGGTCACGCAGGAGACCATCCTCTTTAATGACACGGTGCGCCACAACATTGCCTACGGCCAGCCCGACGTGAAGCACGCGCTGGTGGAACAGGCCGCGCGCAACGCGCTTGCCCACGACTTCATCCTGCGCATGCCGCAGGGCTATGACACGGTGATCGGCGAGAAAGGATTCAGGCTCTCCGGCGGCGAGCGCCAGCGCATCGCCATCGCCCGCGCGCTGCTCAAGAATGCGCCTATCCTCATTCTCGACGAGGCCACTTCCGCGCTTGACGCCGAGAGCGAATCGCTGGTGCAGGCCGCGCTGGGCAACCTCATGCAGAACCGGACGGTTGTTGTGATCGCCCACCGGCTCGGCACCATCCGCCGCGCCAACCGCATCGCCGTGCTTGAAGACGGCCGCATCACCGCCATCGGCCCGCACGAAGAGCTGTTGAGCCGCTCGCCGACTTATCAGCGGCTCTATCAATTACAGTTCATGGATGCGCCCGAGGCGCAGTCCGCTGACGCAACGCAGCTTGATCCGGCCGCGCAATATCCGCTGGCCTTTGAGCGGGCGCTGTCGGCCAGGACAGGGGAATAGCACCAATGCCCATCTACTCCATGACCGGCTTCGCCCGCATGCAGGCGCGGCTGCACGACCAACTGGTCTATTCGCTCAGCCTCAAGAGCGTGAATCATCGCTTCCTCGACATTCAACTGCGGCTGCCCTCGGGGCTTGACGCGCTGGAGATGGACATGCGCCGCGCGCTCAAGGAGAATCTGGTGCGTGGCCACGTTGAGCTGGCGCTCGTTGTGGAGCGCACTGCGCAGCAGAAGGCGGGCTACAATCGCGAGCTGGTCGCCGGGTATATCGATGCCTTCCACGCCGCGCGCCGCGAGTTCAATCTCTCCGGAGAGCCCGATCTCAACGTCATTCTGCGCATGCCCGGCGCGTTGCAAAGCGATGGCCGCGCAAGCAACGACGATGACTCTGCCGCGCTAACCGTGAGCGTCCTCGAGCAGATTGGCCCGCTTCTCGCAGAGCTCAAGGTCATGCGCGCGCGCGAAGGCGAGGCGCTTGCGGCCATTCTTCTGGCCTCGCTCGACAGGCTGGCCGCCGCCACCGATGGCGTCGCTCGACTGCGTCCCGAGGTGGAGCAGCGCTACCAGGAGCGGCTGACCCAAAGGCTCAGCTCCGCCGCGGGCGGCGAGTTCAACCGCCAGCGGCTGCTCGAAGAGGTCGCAGTGCTGGTGGATCGCAGCGACATTGCCGAGGAACTGGCGCGCATGACCACGCACATCGCGCACTTCCGCGAGGTGCTGGCGGCGGGTGGCGAAGTGGGCAAGAAGCTCGACTTCCTGCTCCAGGAGATGAATCGCGAAGCCAATACTCTGCTCTCCAAGACCGGCGGCGTGGGCGGCAAGGGAACGCGCATTACCGAACTGGGACTCTCCATGAAGGCCGAAATCGAGAAGGCCCGCGAGCAGATTCAGAACGTGGAATAACAGCACACAGCGGCATCAGGATTTACGAAGGGGATCAACGGAACGTGGCAGGCATATTGTTCATCATCTCGGCGCCATCGGGCTCCGGCAAAAGCACACTGGTCGGCGAACTGCGCAAGCAGGTAACGGGTATCGACTTTTCGATCTCGTGGACGACGCGTCATCCGCGCGGCTCGGAGGAAAACGGCCGTGAATACTGGTTCACTTCGCGCGACGAGTTCGAGCGCATGGTGGCCGCGGGCGAGTTTCTGGAGCACGCCGATGTCTTCGGCAACTACTACGGCACGGCGCGCCACTCGCTCGACGAAGCGCGCCGCGAGGGCCACGACCTGCTGCTCGACATCGATGTGCAGGGCGCGGCACAGGTGCGCAAAGCGATGCCCGAGGCGGTCAGCATCTTTGTGCTGCCGCCGACGCCCAAGGTGCTGCGCACCCGGCTGCGCAATCGCATGCGCGCGGAGGGCGTGGTCAACGAGTCCGAGCTCTACCGCCGCCTGAGCGAGGCCAGCAAGGAAATTGAGAATTATCGCGAATACAGCTATATTCTGGTCAACGACATCCTCGACAGGGCAGTGGCGCAGTTGGAGGCCATTGTGCTGGCGGAGCGCTTCTACCGCAATGGCGAACCGATCGCCTACCGGTCGAGCAGGGTGTTGGAGGTGGCCGCCGCCTGCCGGTTGCAAAACTCGCGGGAGAGGCTCAAACCCGTGCTGGAGGCCTTCGGCATCGAAGGAACCTCCGGCCAGCAACAGCTTCCTTTTGGAGATGACAACGATGACGATTGAGACCCAATTCGACTCGAACTATCGCAAGGTGCTTGTAGCAGCCCGTCGCGCGCGTCAATTGCAGAGCGGGTCCGCGGCGCTGGTCGCAAGCCACTCCACCAAAGCCTGCCGCATTGCGCAGGATGAGATCGAGGCCGGCAAAATCTCCTACGTCAAGAAGGAAGTGCCGGTGGTCAAGCCCCTGATTGAAGATCGCGGCATTCCTATTCTCTCGTAACGAATCCGGCTATACCGCTGCATCACTTTCGTCCCGCAAATCGCGCCGTTCGCCGCGCGATTCATGCGCTTCTCGGACTACAATCTGACTTATGCGAGTGACGGTCGGCGTCTCCGGCGGCATTGCCGCGTACAAGGCAGCAGAGTTGGTGCGCGCCCTGCAGCGGCAGGCGCTTGAGGTGCATGTCGTCATGACCGAGGCGGCTGCGCGCTTCGTCCAGCCGCTCACCTTCTCCGCGCTCACCGGGCACAAGGTCATCACCAGTCTTTGGGAAGAGTCGAGCAGCGAAGACGCCTCCATTGAGCACATCGGGGAAGCGCAGTGGGCCGACGCGCTGGTGGTTGCGCCGGCCACGGCCAACATCCTGGCCCGGTTCGCGCACGGCATCGCCGATGATTTCCTGACCACAATGTACCTCGCCACTCAGGCTCCGGTGCTGGTTGCCCCGGCGATGAACGTGAACATGTGGGAGCACCCTGCCACGCGGGCCAATCTTGAGATTCTGCGCCAGCGCGGCGTGCGCGTCATTGAGCCCGGCGCGGGCGACCTGGCCTGCGGCATGGTGGGCGCCGGCCGCATGGCGGAGCCTGAGGCCATTGCCGGCTTTGTGCTGAACGCGCTTGGCCGCCGCCACGACCTGGCCGGCGAAATCGTGCTCGTCACCGCCGGCGGCACGCGCGAGGCACTCGACCCGGTGCGTTTTCTCGGCAATCGCTCCAGCGGAAAAATGGGCTACGCTCTCGCCGATGCCGCTCTGAGCCGCGGCGCGCGCGTGATTCTTGTCAGCGGACCGACAGTATTGCATGCGCCGGCGCACTGCGAAGTGATTCGGGTGACCACGGCCGACGAAATGCGCACTGCTGTTCTCGAACGCATGAGCGAGGCAACGCTGGTGGTGAAAGCCGCCGCCGTGGCGGACTACAAGCCCGTACATCCCTCGGACCACAAGCTCAAGCGCACCGGTCCCATCACGCTGGAGCTTGCGCCGACAGAGGACATTCTTGCCGAGGTGGTGCGCCGCCGCAAACCGGGCCAGCTGATTGTGGGCTTTGCCGCGGAGACCGAAAACCGCATGGAGAATGGCCGCGCCAAGCTGTTGCGCAAAGGGGCTGACGCCATCGTCGTCAACGATGTCTCCGGCGACAGCGTGGGCATCGATGCGGATAACAACGCCGCAACGTTCCTCACCGCTTCCACCGCCATAGATCTGCACGAGATGCCCAAGCGCAAACTGGCCGACCGCATTCTGGACGAGGTGCTGGTCCTGCGCCGGCCGCGCGCCCTGATGATTGAAACGGACCTGCAGTCTGAGCCGCGCATGACCCAGGATCAGGTGCTCGGCCAGTCAGAGCAACCGGCCGCGCCGCGCCGCCAGCTCATCGTGGAGTAGCCCCGTTGCCGCCAGCGCTCGATCCCGCCACGCAGCAGGCCCTTGCAGCGCGCCTGCGTTTCTACCGCGATCTCGGTCTTACCGATCTTTATCGGAGGCCCGTGGATCGCAGACCCGTCGATCCCGCGCTGCCGGAGGGGCTTGCCGCGGCGCTCCCATTACTCACATCAGACGATCAGGAGAATACGTCCATTCCAACCCGCAAGCCCATCTTCGCGCCCACGCAATCCGGGGGCATTGTTCCGCCCGCCGAGCGCGCCGCCGCACTGCGGTTGATTCAGGAAGACATCGGAGACTGCACCCGCTGCGCGCTGCACGCGGGACGCAACAAGATCGTCTTTGCCGACGGCGACGCGAATGCGCGGCTGATGTTTGTGGGCGAAGGGCCGGGCGCGGACGAAGACGCGCAGGGCCTGCCGTTTGTGGGGCGCGCCGGACAGTTGCTCAACAACATGATCGGAGCCATGGGCCTGAAGCGCGAAGAGGTCTACATCGCCAATGTGGTCAAATGCCGTCCGCCGGGCAACCGCACGCCGGAGCCGGCCGAGGCCAATACCTGCGCGCAGTTTCTGTTCCGGCAGATCGATGTAGTGCGCCCGGAGGTGCTGGTTGCGCTGGGCGCGACGGCGGCAACGTATTTGCTGGGCCAGCGCCAGCCGCTGGCCGGCCTGCGCGGACGCATCCACTCTGTGCGTGGGTTGCGGCTCATCGTCACCTATCACCCGGCCTATCTGCTGCGCGACCCGCGGCAGAAGAAGGAAGCCTGGGCCGACCTGCAGATTGCCATGCAGGAACTGGGGCTGAAGCCGCCCAGCAAAGGTTGATTCTGGAGTTGGGCTGCGGAGAATCTCGCGGCCTTCGATTCTCAGCCTCAGATTCTCGGCTCTCAGCCCTCAGCTTTCAGGCCGTCTCCCGCCACAGCGCTACTCCGCCGAGGAGGCCGGCCTCGTTGGAGACGATGTGCACGTTCGGGGGCAGCGCAAACTCGATCTTCTTGGTGTTGCCGCCGCCGAGGTAAAGGTGATCCCAGTTGAACAGACGCGCCGTCTGGTCAATGGCTTCCTCAAGGTATTTGTTCCAGTGCTTCTTGCCGTACTTGTCGAGGCCGCGGCGGCCCAGATAGTCCTCATAGGTTTGCGTGCGCCAGGGATGATGGCCCAGCTCGAGGCCGGGGCAGAGGCGGCCGCCGGTGAAGAGCGACGAGCCCAGGCCGGTACCGAGCGTGATCGCCAGTTCCACGCCGTCGCCCTTGATGGCGCCATAGCCCTGCACGGCGGCATCGTTGGCCACGCGCACCGGCTTTTTCCAGCGCTTTTCGAGTTCCTTTTCGAGAGCGAAGCCGATCCAGGCCGGGTGCAGATTGGCGGCCGTGCAGGTGGTCCCGTGTTTGATCACGCCGGGAAACCCCACTGACACGCGGTCGCAGCTCGCCAGCGCGTTGTGCAGGCGGTCAAGGCGGCGCAGCACCATAGTCGGCGTCGGGATGGCCGGTGTGTCCACGCGCTCGCGCTCGCTCAGGGGCTTGCCTGCCGGGTCCAGCAGCATGGCCTTGAGGCCGGAGCCGCCAATGTCGATGGCGAGGGTGACGGGACGTTTGGCGGCGGACTTGCGTGGTGACGGTTTTGCGAGCTTGGTGGTCATCAGGAATGAATTGTAACGGCGCGAGCGCGGTCGTGCCTACGGGTCATGCTCATGGCTGCCTGCTGTCGACCGGCGGGTCGAACTCCTGGTTCATCCACGCCTTCAGCGCGTCGAGATTCTGCGGCCTGCCCAGGAAGCCGCGCACCAGCTCTGCAGCCGGTTTGCTGGCTCCGGGCTCAAGCACGGTGCGGCGGTAGCGCATCGCGGTGGGGCCGTCCAGCAGGTTTTGCTTGTCGAATTGCGCAAAGAAATCGACGGCTATCACCTTGTCGAGCAGGTAGGTGTAGAGATTGGAGGCGTAGCCTTCCAGATGCACGAAGGACGCGTAGTAGTGGATGCCCTCAACCGGCGTGAACGAGCTGAAACGCCGGGTGTCCGCGGTCCACAGCGCGTCAAAGTCGAGGCCGGCGGGATCCTGATCGTGCAGTTGCAGACCGTAGCTGGAGAACTGCAGGAACCACTGTAAATCGCTGGCGCGGCCGTAGGCGCCGGCAGCATTCATCCTGGCAATCAGGCTTGCGGGCAGCACCTCGCCGGTCTGGTAGTGCTTGCCGAAGGACTGAAGGATCGCCGGATCGTGAAACATCTCTTCCAGCATCTGCGAGGGAGCCTCGAGGAAATCGCTCTCGACGTTGAAGCTGCCCTGCTGCGACCACTCGCCCTGGCTGCCGAGGATGTAATGCATCAGGTGGCCGAACTCGTGGAAGAAGGTGACGACGTCGTTGTACTGCATCAGGCCGGGATCTCCGGCAGTGCCGCCTGGGAAGTTGCAAATCAGCATGCCTTCGGGCAGCTCGCGGCCGCGGATGCCGGGAACGACGGGACCGGCGGAGAACCATTTGTCCTTGCCCGCGCGGGGATGCATGTCGAGGTAGATGCGGCCGAGCCGCTTGCCTGCGGAACCGGGAGCGGCGTCGATCACGTCGAATGTATCCACTGCGCTGTCCCAGACCGCGGCGTCCTTGACGGGCTGAAAGCTGATGTGAAAAAGCCGCGCGGCAGTGGTCAGGATGCCCTGCTGCACGGCGGTGTAGGGGAAGTAGGGCCGCACGCTCTGCGCGTCGAAGTCGTATCTGGAGCGGCGATACTGCTCGCGCCAATAACTCTGGTCCGCAAAGCGGATGCTGGTTATGCCCGGCTGCTTTGTCCGCGCGAAGGCCAGCAGCTCGGCAAATTCGCGAGCCGCCGCGGGGCGCGAGGCATTGTCTACCTGATCGATCAACTCCTCGACGTGCGCCGGTGAGCCGATCATCATGTCGGCCGTTGCCAGATCGGCGAAATGATTGAATCCGAGCAGCGAGGCGAGTTGCTGGCGGGCTGCGAGCATATCCTTGAGCACCTGTGTGTTTTGCGGATAGGCGCGCGAGGAGTAGGCCACAAACATGCGGAGGCGAAGCGCGGCGCTGGTTGCAAAGCTCATCACCGGCTTCGCGTCGGGCTCGTCGGTGGTCAGCGTGTAGGCGCCGTCGGCGTCCGGCTGGTGGCGGGCAATGTAGTCCTCGGGCAGGCCATCCAGTTCCGCGCGCGTGGCCTTCACTTTGAGCGTGCCGTCCGCGACGTTGCGGCCAAAGGCCAGGGTCAGTGCGGTGATTCTTTCGCTGACGGCGCGAATCTGCTTGCGCGTGGCATCGTCCTTGTCCACGCCGGCGATGCGGTATTCAAGCAGTGCGCGCTCGAGGTAGTGGCGGGTGGGCGGATCGTTGGCGGGCAGGGGAACGGCGGCCAGCGCGGCATAGACGCGTGGATCGAGACTGAGATCGGTGGCGGCCGACGCGATCTTCGCGGAGAGAGCCTGCGCCTGGTCCCGCAGCGGCGCCGCGTCGGCAAGCGAATAGAGCAAATAGGCATTGTTGCCGGCGAGCGTCAGTGCGTTCTCCGCCTCGTCAAACGGGCGCAGCGTGTTTTCGACGGTGCGCGGGCCGCTCACGGCGAGGAGCTTTTCGATGCCGGTCTTCTCTTCGTCGAGGCGCTGGTTCACCCAGGCCTCGGCGGCCGCTGGATCCTTCGCCTGTATCCAGATGTGCAGCGGATCGGAAGGCGCTGTTTGTGCGGAGGCAGATGTGAGCGCGAGGGTTGCAGCGGCCAGAGCGAGAGAAGCGGATAGAAAGCGCATTGTGGAGGAATGATAGCGCACCGCATGCATTCTTTGTTCGGCACGTACACTGGGGATTGCCGCCATGCCCGTCTACTGCGAAGTCGCGCTGCCCATTCCGCTGGACCGCACCTTCACCTATGCGGCAAGTGCTGGACAGCAGCCGCGGCGCGGCGCGCGGGTGATTGTGCCGTTCCGCAAGGAGAAGCTGATCGGCGTGGTGACGGCGCTGAGCGACAAGCCGCCGGCGGAGTTCGAAGCGCGATCTATTGAAGCCGTTCTGGATGATGAACCGTTGCTGAGCGAACACCTGCTGGCGCTGGCTGAATGGATCGCGCAGTACTACCTGGCGCCGCTGGGCGAGGTGCTGCGCGGCATGCTGCCGCTGATGGCCGAGGTGCGCCGCACGCTCTACTACCGCATCGGCGATCGGGGCCGCGACGTGCTGGCTGGGCTGCTCGATGGCGACCACGCTCGCACCTCTCTGCTGAGCGGAAGAAAGAGCGGCACGCACAAACCTTCGCGAGACGAGCTGAAACTGGAGATCAAAGTTCTGGAGCGGCTGGCGAGCGGGGAACCCGTGAAGGTCTCGACGCTGCGCACCGCCACATCCGCGTCGCAGCAGGTGCTGGCCTCCATGCTGCGCAGGAAATGGATTGTGCGCGAGACCTCGGCCGTGGAGCGCGACGCGCGGCGCACCGAGCGATTCGCCGTGCTGATTCCCGAGGCGCGGCTGCCTGCGCTCACGGCCAGGCAGCAGGCGATTCTGGCCGAGCTGGCAGCCGCCGGCGGCGAGCTGCCGCTGACGGAGCTGCGCAGGAAAGACCTGCCCTCGTCGACGCTGCAAACGCTGGTGCGCCGCGAGCTGGTGCGCATCGACGAGCGCGCTGCGGCCTTTCGGCTGGGGGGGATCGCGGCTTCGGCCGAGCCGCTGCGCCTGAACGAAGCCCAGACTGAGGCTCTGGCTGCTATCGCCGCCGCACTCGGAAGTTTTCGTCCGTTCCTTTTGCACGGCGTCACCGGCTCGGGCAAGACGGCGGTTTATCTCGCCGCGATGCAGCGGGCTCTCGACCAAGGGCTGTCGTCAATTTTGCTGGTGCCGGAGATTGGGCTCACGCCGCAGATGGCGGGGCTGCTGGATGCGGCCTTCGGCGCGCGCGTGGCTCTGCTGCACTCCGCGCTCACGCCGGAGGAGCGCAGCGAGCAGTGGCGGCGCATTCATCGCGGCGAAGCGCCGATCATCGTCGGCACGCGCTCGGCCATCTTTGCGCCGGCGCCCAACCTGGGGCTCATTCTCGTCGACGAAGAGCACGACCAGAGCTACAAGCAGGAGGAGACGCCGCGCTACAACGCGCGCGACGTGGCGGTGATGCGCGCCAAGCTGGCCGGCGCCGCAGTGGTGCTGGGCTCGGCCACGCCGTCGCTCGAGAGCTGGCAGAACGCCGAACAAAAAAAATACACCCATATCGCCATGCGCCAGCGGGTGAAGAACCGCCCGCTGCCCGCGGTCGAGCTGATCGACATGCGGCGCGAGTTTCAGGAGACGGCGAAGGAACAGCTTTTTTCACGGTCGCTGATTGCGCAGACGCAGGCTGCGCTGGACCGCGGCGAGCAGGCGCTGATCCTGCTCAATCGCCGCGGCTACTCGTTCGCGGTGATCTGCCGCGCCTGCGGCGCAAAGCTGGAGTGCGAGAACTGCGCCATCGCGCTCACCCATCACAAGCCGACGCTCGATGATGCGGGGATGGCGCCGGCCGGGCAGCGGCTGGAGTGCCACTATTGCGGCTATCGGCGGACCGTTCCTTCAAAGTGCGTCAAGTGCGCGAGCGAGCATCTCTACTATCTCGGCGCGGGCTCGGAGCAGGGCGAGGAGCGCCTGGCGGAGATATTTCCCGGCGCGCGCATCGGACGCATGGACCGCGACACAGTGCGCGGGCGGCATGACCTCGAACGGCTGCTGGCGCGCCTCCACTCGGGGGAGATCAACCTGCTGGTGGGCACGCAGATGATCGCCAAGGGGCACGATATTCACGGCGTCACGCTGGTGGGCGTGGTGGGCTGCGATCACGCGCTGTCCATGCCGGACTTTCGCGCGGCGGAGCGGGTGTTTCAGTTGATGACGCAGGTCTCAGGGCGCGCCGGCCGCGGCGAACTGCCGGGCCGGGTCGTGGTGCAGACGTATTATCCCGATCACTACGCCATCACGGCGGCGCAGACCCACAACTACGCCAGCTTTGTGGAGCGCGAGCTCAAATACCGCCGCTGGATGCACTATCCGCCCTTCGGCGTGCTGGCCAATGTGCTGGTGCAATCGGAGAAGCTGGAGGAAGCGGCGCGCTGGTCGGCGGAGCTGGGCAAGTGGTTTCAGTCGGCGGCGCCGCCGGGCGTGCGCGTGTTGGGCCCATGTACCGCGCCCATCGCGCGGATCAAGGGCGTTTACCGGTTCCATTTGATTTTGAAGGCAGGCTCCCGCAAGGCGCTGAATGCGGCGCTGCGCGGCATGCTGGCGCACGCGGAAAAAGCAGAAGTGCCACGCAGAAACGTGACCGTGGACGTGGATGCACAGCGGCTGATGTGAGGGGGAGCGCGCCTGTCGAGTCGAAACGGGCACATGCGCGCGACGATATGGTTATTTCGCCGGCGGAGCGGTGTCGGCCAGCGTGTGCAGCTCTTTGCCCGGCTTGAAGCGGACGGCCTTGCCCGGCGTGATGCTCACTTCGGTGCCGGTGCGAGGATTGCGGCCGATGCCGGTCTTGCGGGCGCGCACGCTAAAGACGCCGAACCCGCGCAGCTCAATGCGCTCGCCGGCCGCCAGTGCCTCTTTCAGCCCCTCGAAGACGGTGTCTACCGCCGCCTCGGCCTTGGTGCGGGGCAGCCCGGTGCGCTCGATCACATGATGCACGATGTCCTGCTTAATCAAAGCGGTTACCTCACTGGCGCTACTACCGCATTCCGGGGAAAATATCCGCCCGGTGATGCGGATGCAAACGACTTTACCACGCCCTCTGGGTTCGATGGTACAGATTTTACTTGGTTTGGGGAACGCCGGTTCGGCAACCAGGTAAAACTTTGGGATGCCTCAATCCTGGAATTTGCCGCCTGGTGGAGAGTTGCGGGCGGCTTTTCAACAGGACGGCCTGGCCCCGGTTTTGTTATCGGGGCCTCGGTTTCGTAAGATGAGGCATTCAAGCGGGCAACAAGCCCCGGGTGAAAGCCGCCGGAGCCCCAGGACGTCCGGCGCGGGAGAGACATGCCGATTCAGAGTGACCGTTGGATCAGGGAACAGGCCGTGAACCACAAAATGATCGAGCCGTTCAGCGAAAAACAGGTTCGCGACGGCGTAATCTCCTACGGGCTTTCCTCCTACGGATACGATCTGCGGGTCTCCGACGAGTTCAAGATTTTCACCAACGTGAACAGCGCGATCATCGACCCCAAGGCCTTCGACGAGCGGTCGTTCGTCTCGGTGCAGGCCGCATCGGTGATTGTGCCGCCCAATTCCTTCGCTCTGGCGCGGTCGGTCGAGTACTTCCGGATACCGCGGGACATCCTCACCATCTGTGTGGGCAAGTCAACCTATACCCGCTGCGGCATAATCGTAAATGTCACGCCCTTCGAACCCGAGTGGGAGGGGTACGTGACGCTTGAGATCTCCAACACCACGCCCCTTCCCGCACGGGTTTATGCCAACGAAGGGCTGTGCCAGATTCTGTTTTTCCAGGGAAATGAGCCTTGCGAGATCAGCTATGCGGATCGCAAAGGCAAATACCAGAAGCAACAGGGAATCGTACTTCCCAAGCTGTAGTCCTCGTCGCACGGCGACGCTTTCACCCCGGTTTTGCGCAAACTCGCGGCGGCTGCATCCAATGGATGTGGGCAGCGAAGGTTTCGTGTGTTCAGCGGCTCCGGCCCGGCAAAACCGATGGCGAAAATGATTCATGCCAATCCGATCCGCGTGGGCGTCCCGGCGGGCGAGCCGATTCGCCTCGAAGGGCTCACGAGCGTCTTTGAGCGCAAGGCGGAGTTCGGCCAGGCGCAGCTGCTGCCGGTCGTCGGCGAGCTCCACCAACTACTCGCCGACAAGGAACTCGACTATCTCGTGGTCGATCTCAACTCGTCAATCGGCGGGCTCAGGAGCCTGCCCGAGATTCGCCGCCTGCGTCCGGCGCTGCGCCTGATTGTCATTGGCCCGCCGGAGAACGACGAACTGGTGCTGGACTCGATTATCGGCGGGGCGCGGGCTTATCTGGATTCGAGCGCGGGGCCGCGCACGGTCCGCGAAGCCATTGAGATTGTGGTCTCCGGTTCCATCTGGGCGCCACGGCGGCTGCTTTCCAAACTGATCGACCGGCTGCTGTCTTCGCCGGAGTCTGCCAATGGCACAGCCGACCCGCACTTGACTGCCCGGGAGCGGCAGGTGCTCGACCTGATCCTGCTGGCGCGGTCGAATCGTGAGATTGCGCGGGAACTGGGCATCGAGGAGCGCACGGTAAAGGCGCATGTGGGCCGTCTCATGCGTAAGACAGGGGCAGATAATCGCATCGATTTGTCCATGCGCGCTCTCCAGGGCGGGCTTCGTCCCAAGCCGGTGCAATCGGCTGAGCCGCGTTCGGCGGGCCACTGAGGCTAGGGCTTCACCACTCCTGCCATACATTACTTTTAGCCACAATCCTTTAGTGACCTTGTGTCCTTTCGTCACCTCGCGGAAACTGTAAAGCAGAAACAACGCAGATCTGGGGAAAGGGGTTCCCAGGCAGCATGTTTCCCATGTCGCCTGGGAACCCCTACTTTTTCTTATATATGCGGTTTGTCTACCCTTCTGCCTGGCTGATTCAGCCCACCCTTCGCCAAATCCCAGCATCCTATACTCCGGTGTAGAGCGCATTTGCTCTTTTTGTTGGTCCAACTTGCGGAGTGGGCAGCGGCGCTCGGGTTGCCGCCGGAATTTTCGACGCTCCAACGCGGCGCCGGTCAGACCGGCTTACAGCTTCGGCGATAGACGTTGACTGCCTGGGGTCGCCTTGCGCAAGGTGGGCGATAACAACGACGTCACACATGTGATATAGACTGAAGCGGTTTCTAACCAAGCCCCGGCATGGGCGCGAAGAGGAAAGGACTTCAAAATGAAGAAAGCAATAGTTTCTATCTGCCTTTGTGTCATGCTCAGCTGTCCGGCATTTGCCGGCTCGCGAGAAGACCTGCAGGCGCGCATCGACGCGGCCAAGCTCGTAATGGAACAGATCATGGGGGCCAGCGACGCCAGCATTCCGTTGGATATTCTCGAACGGGCTACCTGCGTCGCAGTGGTGCCCGGTTTGGTCAAGGGCGCGTTCATCTTCGGCGGCCAGTATGGCCAGGGCGTCGTGACCTGCCGCACCGGTCACGGCTGGAGCGCGCCGGTATTCATCCGCGCCGCAGGCGGATCGTGGGGCTTGCAGATCGGCGGCCAGTCCACTGACCTGGTGCTGGTGGCGGTGAACGACCACGGCCTGCAGGATCTGCTCAAGAGCAAGTTCAAGATCGGCGCCGATGCCTCGGCGGCTGCAGGGCCCGTGGGACGCAGCGGGCAGGCATCCACCAACTGGAAGCTGAGTTCCGAGCTGCTGAGCTACTCGCGCAACAAGGGCCTGTTTGCGGGCATCGACCTCGACGGCACCAGCGTGAGCCAGAACAGAGAGGACACCGAGCTCTACTATGGTGCTCCAGAGCACTTCGAGGATGTGCTCCGCGGCAACGTGCCCGTTCCGCCCGGTGCGGTTCCATTCGTGAAAACGGTGGCGCATTACTTCATACAGGCCAAGCGGCAGTAGCTGGATTTGCCTGTAATCGGCTACGCGTGGATTGCCGGGCGGCCCTGAAAACAGGGCCGCCCTTTTCTCTGTGCGCGCCACGGCGCAAGACGATGGCCTACACTTGATCTTTATTGATCCGGCAAGTAAATAGTGTTGTGCTCTCCCACCCTGGCCGCAAAAAACGCGGCCAGGATGGGGCACCCAGGGCCCAGCACTTAATTGCCGGATATTTAGTCCTGACGATGCGGGAAAAAATTGAGTATTGGCTGGTGATGGCAGTCGCGCGCGGCCTGGGCGCGCTGCCCCGCGGCGCGGCCCGCCTGCTGGCCGGCGGAATCTCCCGTGCCGTTTATCGACTGCTTCCGCGGCTGCGCGAGGTGGGCCAGCGCAACCTCGAACTGGCGCTGCCGGAGCTTTCCGTTGCCGAGCGGCAGGCCATGCTTCGCGGCGTGTTCCGCCATCTGGGCTGGCAACTGGTCGAGTTCTGCCGCATGCCGCGCTACACAGCGGAGAACACGCGGAACTGGATTCGCACCGAGGGGCTGGAGCACTACCTTGCCGCGCGCGCGGCCGGCAAAGGCGTACTGGTTCTCACCGGCCACCTGGGCGCGTGGGAGCTCTCCAG
This sequence comes from Occallatibacter sp., assembly GCA_035642355.1. GTDB lineage: Bacteria > Acidobacteriota > Terriglobia > Terriglobales > Acidobacteriaceae > Telmatobacter. The sequence goes on along the minus strand of DASQSP010000123.1, from coordinate 1,804 downwards.
CTTTTACCACTCGTTGATGGGCTATCCGATGGGAATGGTCATCCGGCGGCTCGACAACCGCGTGCTCGACGCATTCGTCAACGGCATTCGCTGTCTGCACGGCAACCGCGTCCTGCACAAGGATGATTTTGCCCGCGGCCTGTTGACCGCGATGCACGCCGGAGAAACGGTAGGCATCCTGATGGACACCAACATGACGCCGCCGCAGGGGGTGTTTGCCGACTTCTTCGGCCGCAAGGCTTGCACGGCATCGGGACTGGCGCGGGTGGCGCTCAAAACCGGAGCTGCCGTGGTGCCGGGGTTCCTGCTGTGGGAGCCGAAGGAGAGCCGGTATGTGCTCCATTTTGGGCCGCGGCTCAGCCTGGCGCGGACAGGGAACTCCGAAATCGATGTGCTGGCGGCGACCCAGCAGTGCAATGATGTGATCGAGAGCTGGATTCGCCGGTATCCTGACCAGTGGCTGTGGATTCACCGGCGCTGGAAGACCCGGCCCGCCGGCGAGCCGGGCCTCTACCAACGGAGGCAGGACCGATGAACCTGGGTGAACTGATCGAACGGCTGGGCGGAGACCTGGCGCAGGGCGACCCTGAGTGGACCGTGGACAGCGTGAACTCGTGGGAGCACGCCGGCGCTTTCGACCTTGCCTTTGCCGACTCCGCCGCCGCGGTTGCCATGGCGCTCACTGGCAATGCCGGGGTGGTGGTGCTGCGGCCGGGCATGGTGGTCAGCTATCCGCCAACCAAGTGCGTGGTGGAGACGGATCAGCCCCGGCTATGGTTTGCCAGGGCAGCCAAGCTGCTGACCCCGCGCTCCATTGCGATGGGCGTGCATCCCAGGGCGCTGGTGGCGCCGGACGCATTGCTGGAGGTGGGTGTCACGGTGGGTGCCGGAGCCGTGATTGAGGCTGGGACGCACATCGGAGAAAATACGCGCATCGAAGCCGGCGCGGTGATCAGCCGCGGGGTGCGCATAGGCTCCGACTGTCATATTCACCCGCGGGCGGTGCTCTATCCGGGGGTCACGCTGGGCGAGCGCGTGATTGTTCATGCGGGCGCGGTGCTGGGCGCGGACGGCTTCGGCTATGTGCGCGATACCCGGACCGGCGCCTACACACAATTTCCGCAGCAGGGCACGCTGGCGATCGAAGACGATGTCGAGATCGGCGCCAATACGACCATCGACCGCGGAGCGCTGTCCGAGACCCGCATCCGCCGCGGCGCGAAGATCGACAATCTGGTCCATGTGGGCCACAACTGCGACATCGGCGAGGACGCGATTCTGGTGGCGCTCACCGGCATCTCCGGGTCGAGCTCGGTGGGCAACGGCGCGGTGCTGGCCGGGCAGGTGGGCATCGGCGACCACGCGCATGTGGGGCCGGGCGTGATTCTGGGCGGACAGGCCGGCGTGCTGACCGGCAAGACCGTTACCAACGAGGGCCAGAAGCCCGGCAGCGTGTTCTGGGGTACGCCGGCGCGGCCGCTGCGGCAGGTGCTGCGCGAGCAGGCCACACTGGCACGGCTGGCAAAGCGGCACGGCAAGGGTCCAGCCGGTTCCGATTGACGCGCCTGGATATCCGGCAATTAAGTAGTCGATCCTGAAAAACCCTATTCAAGCTGCCTGCACGGCGGCCTGCGAGCTGATCAAGTTCCACCGAGGCAGAAGCCGGCTTAGGATGACGATGATCTGTCGCGCAAAAATGCGCGCGGAAGCCCTCAGCAGCTTCCGGAAGTTCATTGCGGCGGCGGCCAGCACGGCGTTGATGGCATCGCCGGTAACACCCTTCAGCCGGTTGCGCTCCAACCGG